>BGZO01000001.1 GCA_003864475.1 Candidatus Termititenax persephonae
TGCAGCTGGATTTGGTCAACACGCTCAAGGATTTGTTCTCCATCAACGCCTATATGCCCGCCCAGGATTTGGCGGGGCTGGTCAAGTACGGACGGGAGTACGGCTTGGGCGACGACCTCTACGGCCGCCGGGTGGAGAGGTTCAATCCCGCGGCGGGCTATGTCGCTGACAATACGGTGTCCACGTATACTCCCTTGGACGCGGACAATCAGAAAAAAATTACCGAATTTTATAAATCCAAATTTGGCGAAAACGGCTGGTCGGAAGGGAGTTATGAGGATGCTTATGACGCGGTACAGTCAATGAAACCCAGGAGTGTTACGGGCGGCAATAGCGCCCCCCAGAGTTCATTTTCGGCGGCGTTTTATAAGGATAATCAATTTAATACCCAAAAAGCCATAGCCGACATGGCGAATATCGGCACCTATATTAAAGGCGGCGACTTCTGGTCTTTTGATGATGTGGCCTTTGAGCAAGCCCGGGCAAGGTTAATCTTTCAGCGCAATCTCCTGTCGATTATGGCGATGCTGGTGGAAGCGGAGATGGAGAGCCATAACATCGTGGCTTCCGAACTGGAAATGCCAGGGTCGGAAGAGGGTTATAAGTCCATGAAAGCCTCGCAAATCATCCAGACGGAGACAGATTATCTCATCAAAGGCGTTAATGAATTGAAAAAAGAAGCGACCGGGGTGGTTACTCAGCATAATCAATTGATGGAGTCTATTCAAACCAAAAAACTCGATGAAGAACAAAAATTTATTGACGACAAATTGTTATATAAAGGCACTACTCTGTCAATCACAGCAATTACTCTATATTTAGCGGCCCAGACGGCTACGATGATAGCAGAAAACGTGGCAAGAGGACTGATCGGTGGTTTTTTTACTACACCTTTTGGCCTAATTTTGTTGGGACTGATGGTGGCTTTGTCCGGCGTTTTGAAAAAAATCCCCAGCGTAGCCAGCACCGCCATGACCTTGGCTAGAGATGCCAGTAATGTCTTGTTTGCCAAAGAAAAATTAAAGCTGAGCGAAGAGAAAACCGACAGCACCAAAGATACGCTAAAAAGTTCACTGAAGTCAGCCAGGGATGAAATTGCCTTGGCCGGGCAGATACGTATGATAAGCATGGTTACCAGCAGTCATCAGGAGACGGCGGCAGTTTCTAAAAATTTGTTCCAGCAATATGGCCTGCTCAACTCCGCGTCCAATGTGAAATTTCTCTCCGGCGAGGACGGCCTCTACTATGAGGACGAAGAGCAGATGCTCCTAATCGAGCGTGATTTGTCCCGCCAGCAGATTGTCAACAGGTCATTGCTTTCTTTGCATGGGGCCAAGGCGCAGTCCCACGCCTCTGTTCACCAAGAAATGACCGGCAAATCGTCTTACAATAGTTCCAATGTGGCGCAGACGATGATTGAGCAGGAGCAGTCCATCATCACGGAGAAATTCAATGAATTAAGGCAGCTGCGCCAGGAATATGCCGCGGCGATGAATTCCAAGATACAGGCGGATATCAATAAAACCAAACTGGTGGCCAAAGCCGAGACCAATAAGGCGGCTTTTGTTTTGGGTTGTGGTACGCAGCTTATCCCGGTGGTGGGCATAGGGCCGTCTACCCTGATGGGCATAGCCAGCACGATTTTTAGTTTTGCCGAAAGCCGGGGCAAGTTTGATAAAGACGATCAGCGTCCGCTCCTGCAGACAGACAGCCTGTTGGGCAGCCGGGTCATTAGCAATATGGAGTTGGCCAAGGTGGGCGGCAATATTCTCACGGAGATGAATAAAGGCAGCGCCATCAAGCTGACTTCGGGCAGTGTGGGCAAGAGCGGCAATCCCATCAGCGGCTATTCGCGCTCCGTCGGCGCCGTCCGCCTAGAGTTTGAGGCGGTGGATACTTCCAGCGGACAGTCGGAGCAAGAATCGCGCGACAATCCCAATTTAATATTTACAACCGATAATTCTTTTGGCCTAAACAGCGGCCTGCTGGCGGAGTTTATACGCGACTATTCAGGTTTTAGTTTGAACAACGGCAGGCTGGCTATCGGCCGCACAATGACTCAGTCCGAGTATGAGGCCTTAATTAGTAAAATTAATAAGCAATATAAGGATAATAATACGGTAGTCGATGGCCTTAACGCGTCTATTACTCAACAGGCCGGAGACCCCTCACAAGTTGCCAATGGCACTATTCATGAAGATTGGGTGGCCTTGAATATTCCGTATCTAACACCGGGATTAGAAGAATATTTTCGGCAAAACAGCGCTAAGTACAAACTAGGCAGCGACGGCAAATGGTATATGAAAGTTACCTATGTGGCGACGCATACCACTGTTACTGAAGGTACCAGCACCACTACCGTTTATACTTGGGAACGGGCGGCCAGCTTCAATGCCGATAAAAATAATTTAAAATCTTTTTTGTTCGAAGAACAGAACAGCTTAACGGAGGCGGCGCAGGATATTTATCAGGCCTCTAATTTCCGTTTTGTGGTTACGCTGGACTATAAGCTTTCCGATAAGTTTAAAAAAGAATTTAAAAACAGAGACCAATTTACGTGGGAAGAAGTAGATATAATCAGTCCGATCACCGGGCTGGTTATACGGACTACTACATATCTTTATATGGTAGGCATTTTGGATGAGAACAGCGTCAATTCGTTTATTGGTGGTAAGGATTTGGAGATGGATGAGCCCGAGGATATCCCTGATGATGTGGAAGTGAAGATGCCGGAAAAACAATCCGCCCCGGGCTTAGAGGAAGGGGATCGCAAGGCCATCGCGGCTTTGCAGAAGAAAGCAGAAAAATATTTTACTACCGACGAGGACGATACAAGCAAATATTACTGGGATGCTCCCTCGGTCAAGATGAATAGCTGTCCTTTCTCAGAAGCGCGGCTGGCGGAATTGGGTCTGATGTATGATCCGGTTTTCAAAAGAATCTTTGCGCTGGATAAAGATAATTTTAAAAAGAATTACAAAACCTGGCTGAGCGCCGGGGAACGGCAGGTTTTAAAAGAGTTGATTGAGGCTGTGGATCCCGCGTCCAAAGAAGGGAACGCGCCCAGTGATAAGGAGATGCAGGGCGATGCCGCCACCACAGTGGAAACCCCGGACTATATTGCTACGGACAGCATTCCCGGCGTGCAAAGCGATGGTTACTCCAATGAGATAACCGGAGGGTTTGATGGAAACTGGAAAAGTCAAGATTATCAAATGATGTATCGGGCGCGGATCGCCAAGATGCGCTATGACCTGACCTGCCAGGTCAATATCAGACGTTGTGAGTATATGCTCAAGCGTTATGAGCTGGAGTCGCGCAATATTGTCCACCAAGAGATGACCAATACCACAACCTATCAATTGTCGACCGTGCCGGAACAGGCTTTGACCGCGGAGTACAGCTACATCAACTCGGTGATTGCCGCTTATGCCAGCCGGGAGGAGCAGAGGATTAATACGCACAATACTATCTTAGAACGCGAGGAGTCGCGGGTCAGAAATTTAACTATCGGTATCGCCGGGCCATTTGGTTTTCTCGTCTCGGCGGCTTGGCGACCCAAAGTCTTGGGTATCGAAGTGGGCGAAGTTGAGACGAAGAATAAGAATATCGGCATCACGGGCATTAGCAATGGCGTGAGCGACGATGATTTGAAGAATTTGAACAACTACCGCAATGTGAACGGCACTTCTACAGCTATTATAGACTCCTCCCATAATAATGTGAACGCCTATGACCTTGCCAGCCTAGACCGTTTCATTGACGATAAAACTGTAACGACCAACTTCTTTGGCATCAAAGCAATTCAAATCGTGCCGAATGTTGACGAGTTACAAAAAGCCACGGCAGCGATTTATTCACTTATTTATATTAACGCCTGCCTGCAGTCGCTCTACAGCGCCAAGTCTGCCTCGCGCTCCATGGTACATTCCATTCTGACCAATGTCAGCAATTTGACTTTGAGCAGTTATTCCGGCGCGGCCATTCAGTCCGAGAATGCCTTGATTACCGCCAAGGCACAGGATTTGAGTAAGAATGTCAGCGACTTGGCGGCCATGGCGCAGAAAAAAGCGGAAGCCGTACAAGAACAAGAGGCGGCCGAGTGGAAGGCGCGTATTTCCTTTCTGGCTGAGGTGGTAACAGGTGTCCTCGCGGCCGGTCCTTTACTTTTTGCCCGTCCTGTGCCGGAAGTAGGTGGTTATGTCGAGTTGATTCAGACGGTCGGCTCGATACTTAACACGCTCTTTGACTTATTTTACAGTATTGGCAAGTCCATGGCTTTGGATGAATTGGTCAGGCAAAATGCGGAAGAAAACAAAGACATGGTCAAGAAAGCCAAAGAAAATGAGCAAAAAGCGCGGAAGAACTCAATCGGCACTGAGGAAGGCCAAGCAGAAGCCAATGTGCAAGAAATTGGCGATGAGACGATTTCTCCGAGCGGTAATTCTTCCGCGGCCAAATTCCAGATGAGCATGATACAGGCGCAGATGAAGAAGACGGAGCGCGTCAAGGCTGCCATGCGCAAGATAAAAAAAGCCGCGAATGACTCGCGCGGCAAGATTACCGCCAAGCTGAGCGGCACGCCCGGTGCGCAAATCACTGGCGCGGCGGAGATGGTGGCGGGCGCGGAGAGCGGGGCCGCTGAGGCGATGCTGAGCGAGATGATGAATATTGCCAGCAGCAATGAGACGGTGGAGAAAAAGAAAGCCGCCATCGGCTCAGAGATTGCCGGGAACGCCTCCGCGTTTGCCAATTCGGTCAAAAGCATGGCGGAGATGGGTATGAAATTAAACGCGCTTAGCAAAGACAAAAACGCTACTCTGGGCGGCACATTAACCGAACTTGGCAAATTGGCGAAGAATAGCGGCAACGCCGGAGAATTTTTCAAAGGCATGGGCAAGGCTCTCTTAGGAGCCATGGGCATCGGTTCCAAAGGCGACAGTGGCGGCGGCGGCGATGCAACTGGCGGCCAGCCTGAGGGCGGCACATTAACCGAACTTGGCAAATTGGCGAAGAGCGGCAATGCCAAAGAATTTTTCAAAGGCCTAGGCAAGACTCTCTTAGGAGCCATGGGCATTGGTTCCTATAAGAAGACAATGACGGAAATGAAAGCAGGAGTGGCAAAGAGAAACGGTGGCGGTGCTGCAACCGGCGGCCAGTCTGACGCTCCGGCTCCGGCATCCGACGGCGGCGCTGGCGGCGGCGATGCAGGTGGCGCTCCGTCAGAGTCCCCGTCTAGCGGTGATACGTCTGGGTCATCCCCTGCGCCCGCGCCAGCCGCGCCAGCGGCTCCAGCTCCATCCCCTGCGCCAGCCGCGCCTGCGCCGTCCCCCGCCCCTGCGGCGGCTGCTACTCCGGCTTCGACATCCGGCGGCGGCAATGCAGGTGGCGGCGCTCCGCCAGAATCCTCGTCTAGTGATACGTCTGCGCCATCCGCGCCCGCCCCTGCGCCCGCCGCTCCGGCAGACGGCGGCGGCACATCTCAGCCAGCGGCGGCACCCGCTCCGGCTCCGGTATCCGACGGCGGCAGTACACCTGAGCCAAGCATTGCTTCTGAGCCCGCCCCACCGTCCGACGGAAACGAAGAAGAAGATCCTAACAAGCCAGCAACCGCGACAAACACCAAGGATCCTGGCGGGGATGCGGGAGCCTGGCGGGCGTTTGGGGCATCCGGCATACTGCAAGATACGGTTGGCGGTATCGCCGGGCCGGCGGCCAGACTGCTGGGCCTCGGCGGGGCAGGTTACGATGGCATGAGCGAGGAAGAGGCGGCAATGAGCGTGATTTTTGATGTCTTTGGCCTGACCACAATACTCAAACTGGCGCAGGCTTTTGCCAATATCTTGAATGGCGGACTTTTTACCGTGAATAGCGGCCAAGTAGTGAAGCCAGGGTCAGTACCGGATACTGCTTCGACTGCTTCGACTCCTGCTCCGACACCTGATACTCCCCCGCCGCCAATCCCCGGCGAGGGCGGCGGACAGCAGGAACCTCTACAGACGACTGGAACGGGAGTGGCTGGCCATCTGGGGACTGAAACAACCGCGGATACAATTGAAGAGATACCGGGTCAAGAAACAAGAGGAGTAGCAATCTATGGAATGAAACTAAGAGACGGCAAAGAGGGTGGCAGTACCGATGTCCAGGGAAATAAACATTTAGGAAGGACCGACACGGATGTAGAGCAAGATCGAGATCAAGATTCCTATACGGTTTGGGCTAATATTATGGATATTGAAGCGCGAAATGATAAGGGAACTATTTTATTTAGTAAAATCCAAGAAGGTGTCCAAGCTAACAAAGATAGATTGACCGAAGCAAAAGTAACAGGGGAAAGTGTTCTTGTAGGTGATGAAGCCCTGTTGAAAGAACTTGGAGACGGAGAGCGGAGAGACAACGCTGGAAATACGTACACGCCGATTAAGGACAGTAATGGTAATGTTACTGGTGTTCAAATACGCGACAAGGATGGAAAACCCACCGCGATAATTACTACTCCAGAGGGTGCGGCAAAAATGGCGGAGGAGAAGTACGGGTTTACCCGAGAACAACAAGATGCCGGTGGGTTTGGAGTAGCTACAAGCCAGGAAACCGAGAAGAGATACTTTTTCACCGGGATAACAGCAGCAAAAACAACAAAAACTCCAGGCACAACAAGAGTAATACCAGGCACAACGACACAGCGCACCAGCGGCTCTCTCGACTTTGAAACCTCCGGCGATATACAACTCAGCGGCACGCTTAATATTGTTAATAGCGATAATATCGAGGGTAGTACCGTAAAGATAGGCAGTGAGACAGTTACACTGGATAAAAACGGTAAAGCCACTATGGCGGACGGCACAGTCATCGACGTAAGCAAAGACCCGGAAAAAGGTTTCATAATCGGCGTTGCCAAAGAAGAAGCTAAACAGCAAGTCGAAGTAAATATGTCCTTTGGGGATGCCGGAACATTTGGCGGCACGGTCGACTTGGAAAAAATGGAATTGGTCATTGACGGCCTGCCCCCGGCAAAATTAGCGGTAAAAGTGGACGATCAGGGCAATCCGGTACTGGATCCAGAAGGCAATCCCGTGTATACGGCCGAGGTCAAGGATGCTAACGGTAAGGTCTTGGCTACCTTGGAAGGCTCCATGAATAAAGAGGGAAAAATCAGCATGACTGGCGCCATGTCCGCATCCGCATTCGCCGTTCCTGCCGCGTCTGAAGGCACCTTTGGCGCCGCCGGGGCAGGCGCCTCTGCCGCCACGAATAGCGGAGAAACTAGTATATCCGCTGTCCCCGCCGCCGAGACGGCCACGCCGGAGAATTCTCCGACAATGCCTAAGCACGATAATCCCATCGCGGTTAAGACAAAGGCTGGCGCGACCTTGACAGACTATGGCGATTATATGACGTATGAAGTCGAGGGGGAGCTTTTCTATGCCTTGCCAGAAACTAAAACTGAAACTAAAACTGATGAGAATGGCGAAACCAAGACTACTACCAGTACTTTAGAGGGACAATTTAGTCTCTATCAGGCCTCGGATGTGCAGATGGGCGGGGACGGCACTCCGCAGGCCAAGGACGGCGCAGAATCTGTCGGCGATGCTTCCAGAGAGGGCAATAAGCGAGGCGGGAACGACTACAATATGAATATGCCTGAAGAGTATAAACCTTATAATGATTCCTGGTGGACGAGCATTGATTACGCGATGAAAGCAATCACGGCCTTTTTGAAAAAACATGCCGAGGAAAAAAGAATCGAGGCCGAAATGGACGCTCTGTC
Organism: Candidatus Termititenax persephonae; assembly: GCA_003864475.1. Classification (GTDB taxonomy): domain Bacteria; phylum Margulisbacteria; class Termititenacia; order Termititenacales; family Termititenacaceae; genus Termititenax; species Termititenax persephonae. The sequence goes on from BGZO01000001.1 coordinate 7,769, forward strand.
CGAGGTGATAGGCGGCATGGCCACTTTGCTGGCCGGACTTGACCCGCGTGATGCCCAGGAAGTCATGTCCACGCTGTCCGGCTCATATATGGACGAGAGCGAGATTAATGTTTCTTCGCATAGCGCCTTCATTGAATCGCTCCAGAAAATGTCTTTGGGCGAGGGTGTTCAAGACAAATTTAACACGGATCCGGCTGGCAGCGCCGCCGGGTGGCTTTTTCTGGGCGCACAAAAGGCGGGCGGTGCCATACGCGATTCGCGCCTCAAGAATATTGTGCTGAAAAAGGCCGTGGTAGATGGCATGATTGAGACCCTGCTGAAGGAAAGAGGCTTGGAACCCAACACTCCCGCCTATATTGAAGAGGCAAGCAAGCTCTCCAATAGTACAACTATCGATATCAACAAAGTCCGGGACATGGTGCGTTCACTAAAACTGGCAGGTATTTCTGATCCTAAACAGGCAAGTGATATTAGCGCCGCGCTGTTTACGAAGTTTACAGAAAATGGCAATAAGATTAGCAATGCCGAGATAGCCACGATATTATCGGAAAATGGCAGGCAGAATATCGAACGGCAAACCCTTGATTGGATACGCCGCCGCACCCAAGCAATCTGTACGGATACCAGAGAACGGGTGGCCCATCCTGAAAAATATATTACTGCTTATGACGAACAATTATCCTCAGACCCCAATGTGCAGAAAGCCGCACAGGCCTTGAGAGGCGTGGAAGCTAAATTTCAGGCCAAGCTGGACGCGGCGGGCATTCAGAAAAAAACAATAACCGATAGCCGCCCGCCCATCCATTATTATGTGAAGACAGACGAAGACGGCGGCGTGAGAATCTGGATGCCCAAGGGGGCGGATGCGCAGCGGATAGTTGCCGATTTTGTGCAAAAAGCCGACCCGCCCTTGCCGGAAAATACCAGCATCTCCGTAACTGACGGTACCCAGACCGCTGGGGAGATTGTCTCGACTGGCTATGTGGTCGGGGCGGACGGCGTGGTGAAGCAGGCAGAAACGCCCGCCGTGGACGGCGCCGTCGCCTTGCCCCAAGATGACACCGCGCCAGCCCAGCCCAGAACAAGGACCGCGGAGTTTAAAGACTTTGAGGATGTCATGGCCGGGCAGGAAGAGTATCAGCAAGCCGTTGATAATTATTATAAGGCGCTTCTTCCCTACGAAACCAGTCCATATCTCAGCGGCAATAGGATAGACTTGCTGGGACTGCTTAAAGGTACTGTGGCCATGCCGGGCGTAAGTTTCCTTGTTAATGGCGAACGGATTTTACCGGACGAGGCCAGAGGTTTGCCGGAATTAATCGGTGGCGAGAACAAAATCGAGATTGTGGTTGATACTGAACATTTTCAGGCGACAAATTTGGATGAGCTTAACGATATTTTATGTACCGATAGTGGTAATTTTTCCGTTACCTTGTGCCGCAACGGCAAGCCGCTGTTGGGTTGCAAGGACTTGGCTCCTACGGATTATCGAGTGGGTGTGATTTTGGCGGCCAGACCTAAAGGCCAGTCGATAACCATGGCCGATATCATCAATAACGGGCGGCAGGCCAAAGTAATGCTTGATTTTAGTCAGACAAGCCGAAATAAGCTGGCACAGGCGGGCGCCAAGAGGATTTGTAATAGCCTAGACGGACTGGATAGGCAGAAAGATTTTTTGCAAAGAAAACACGAGGCTCTTACCGGCAGTTCGTGGATACCGCTCCATCTGTCGGACGTTAGTTATAACAATATTTTGCAGGATACGCAGATAACGAATCCCAGCACTGATCCCGCGCAGCTAGAAACGCAACGGCACCAAGCAGTCCAGGATGTGCTGGGAGCCAATATTCTGGCTCTGTACACCTTGGATGAGGCGGATGAAATTACCACTGAGCAAAAGGGAATATTAGCCGCCATGGAAAGAGAATATCTGGAAGTTAGTCAGAAGAAGCTTGGTCTGGAGCCAAGCGTTGCCCAGGCTCAATTAACAGAATTGAGAAATACGGTTGATGGTATGGCCAAAGATCACACGGGAGATTTTGGCAAACAGCTGGCGCAAGCTAGGCAAATCGTCGGCAGTAGCGCCAAGCTTGGTGATTTGAACACAGCCAGAAACAATGCCTGTACAGGCGGCCTAGGCAATAATGAAATAATGGAGTATGCCAAACTATTTAGAGACAATCCGGCGATGCTTAGGCGTTTAATGCAGCAGATTGTGGATCGCCACCAGTTCTCCGGCGCTCCTATAGGCTATGACCCGGAATATCAAAAAATAGTGGCGGCTCATGAGGTGGCCATTAGTAAACTGAATGTGGAGATAGATGGTTTACAAGACCAAATGGATGAGATTTTAGTTGTTCCTGAGGAACAGCGTACAGAAGAGCAAAAACAAAAATTAAATGAACTGCAGAGACAGGTAAGTCAAGCGCAGGCAGTACGCCAAGAGTTGAAAACTGCTTTAGAGGATTTTAATAAAGGGATTCATCTGCTTCTTTCTACTAGCGTAACGCGGTTTCTTGAGTCTGGGCAAAACAATCCGGGTTTGTCCTATGCGGAGATTAAGAAAAAAGGCAATGGCACGGATATTGAGGCCACGTTGAGACGTAGCGCCAATCAGATGTGTGCCGCTCGGGCCTTGTATGAAAATCGTAAGGATGCTCAAAATCTGGATAAAGTGTTGAGCGAATTGCCCACTCTTGACTACAAAGAAGCGACAGAATCTTTTGCGAAAACCGTAGTCTTGCTGGGCGGCGACAAGAGTGAAGAGACTTTATTAAGCGTGCGCAATGCCGTTACTGGTTTTACGGATTTTTATGCGAATAATCTGGATGCTTCAGCCGAAGCCATGCGCGCCAAAGCAGAGAAATTAAAAGAGTTGTTGATAGCGACCGGGACGCTGCGCCGCGACGACGAAGAAGGTATCCGGGCTTTTTCTGAACGGATAGAGCAGTTGATTGGCTACAAATATAGTGATAGCGTGTCCCTTGCTCCAGAACAGATTACGGAGCGGCGGCAGGCTCAAGCCGCTATTGCTTTGGTTGAAATTACCAAAATATTGAGCAGTCAGACTCAAGTGATTTTGTTTCACGAGTCAGACCTGACGACCTCTACCACATCCGGCGGCGCCGGGCCGCTATTAACAGATGCCGCGTGCCGTCAGGTGGCGCGGTATTTTTCTTTGCCTGGCAGCGCCGCGTCCGGTTCCTCTCCTGATATACAGGCGACGGACGGCAGTTCTCAAACCGCGAGACCGCCAGCAACACCGGAGCAGGTTTATAATATTGCTAAAAATCTGGAAACTTTTTCTGCTATAGTAAAGAATGATGCGTGGACTCATCCTTCTCCTCCCCCTCCCCCTAATCCGAAAGACTATGGGGGGGAAGAGTCTTCGGGATACAAGATGGCCTTCGCTAAATATCAGAACATACAAGAATCATCAAGTTGGGCAAAGTTATCTTACTTCGACGACTTAGTTGGCACAAATTTTGCTACACAAGCAGATGTAGACATGTTGGCGTGGGATAGAGAGCATAGCAGGCCGGAATTACAGGAAGGGGCGGACGAAGAAGAGTACAATAAATTATTGGCACAATATGACCAAGACAGGACGACGGAGAGGGAATCAATGGCCACCGCTATTCTGGAGAAAGTTTGGGGCGGGCTTATTAATGATGAGACGACTGAGTTAATCAATCAGACTGGCAGGGACATTGCGGCGGCCCGTGCCGACACTTCAGTTCACGACAGTGGCCGCCCGTATAATCTGACCGCGCTGCGTGATTTGCGTGATACTTTGCCGAAACTGCCGCCGATTATGGAGAATATCGCCAATCAAATGCGTCAGGAAGAGGTGGGTCGGCTTTTCTCCACCAGCGTTACGCCATACCTGAGTCAGTTAGAAAGCGCCGCGGACTCCATGCGTAAGAATTATTTTGTCCAATATGAAGCTGATACTTTCGTCGTCGACAACCAAGGCGCATCCTCTGCCTCTACCGGCTTGTGGCGCGGCGGCCTGACCCAAGATGAGGAGAGCGACGCTACGGATGTTCGCGGCGCGGACAATAGGGCCGGCTTGGTCTTCTATAAACCTGGTACCCGCAATACCAATACGCTGGAAATAGTCGCCGGATATATGGACAGGCTGGACGACGGTTTCCAGCAAAACCCGCCGCGACCGCCCATCAATATCCCACCGCCCGGTACCGATTTTGTCTTGGCGGCGGACGAGGGTACCAGCCAGATTGCCAATATGCGTACGTCGATTATCCAGCTGGCCGCGCAGGAAGGCTACAATGTGGTTGAAAAAGACGGCGGCATCGCCATAGATAATCCTGAGATTATGGCCGTCTTGGAACAGCTAGACAGGCTGCAGACCGCACGTTACGACGCGATTCTGAATCGTTACGAGACCCAAGTGTATGACGAGCAGACCCCGCCGCCCCTTGATGCCAATGGCCAGCCGACCTTGACCCCTGAGATAAAAGCCGAGGCCGTACGGCGGGCGCAGGCCTATGTCGTCCATAATATCAAGGTCAAACAGCCCACCAATAGTCTGGGCGGCGGGACGGTTCAGGAATCCCATGGGTCTACTTATCGCAATAAGGACGGGGTTAATACCGAAGTCAAACTGAGCGCCGATGGTCTGTTGAAGAGCGTAACCCTCGACGGACTACAGCCGCCGTACAAGGCTGACGATCTCCGCAGACTGGGCTACGAAGAGGAGCCGCCAGGTTCCGGCAAGTGGAGCAACGCGCGCTTCGTGAGGAGCGTGTTGAATACGGACGGTGCGCCGCACCTGAACAGCGCGGACATACTCCTGCTGACCAATAACATTGACATAAACAATGTCGACCTCAGCAAGATAGTTTTTGAGCCAGGCAGTACCGAGATTAATTATAAGGCTTCTGCCGAGGCCTTAGGATTCACGGCTGTGCCGGGCGAGCCGATGAAAGAGGAAGAGATTGAAGAGCAGGTAAATGAATACATCCGGGAAAGGCTCGACCAGATAGCCGACATGGATAACGGGAAGATTAGGGTCGGCATCAATATTATGGGCGACGGAGCCATCCTCGCCGATGATGCGGGAGCCGGGGCAAGCGGCGGCTCGCGGATGCTTGGCCAAGGCCGCATCGCGGCTCTCCACGCGGCGGCGGGCAGGATTGACAATTCTGACAATCCCATTGGCGGCGAGGTAGTGGCCTGTGTTACCAACTTGGAAGCATTTGAAAAAGCGGCCGGGATTGACGTGGACAAACTTGCCGCCGCCGCGAACATGAGCGTGGCTGAATATAGGCAAACAGATGAGTATAAAAAAGCCATCGCCCCGGCCTTGGAAAAAGCCGGCTTTGTGGCTGGCGCGGTGGTCGAGGCGACTGGTGATGACGGCAGGGGTTTGGGGACGGCGAGAAGAATAGCCGCCGGGCAAGGCAGCAGGCAGACGGTTGAATACGGTCAGGTCAGCGGCGAGCCGGGGTCAGACTGGCGGTCCTTGAATAAGGGATATGCGGCTGTCCAATTCCCACAGGGCAGCGCAGCCGCGCCAGTCCCGCCCGCGCCGGGTTCTGTGGACACAGAGGAAGCCCTCGCCGCAGCGGAGGAAACTGCCGCACCAGCCTTGGCCGAGCCGCAGAGGATAGTATCTACCGAGCCGGAGCCTGCTCTGGCTACCTGACCCAGCGCGTTGACACAGCTCCCCCTGTCTTAAAATTAACCCTTGCCTCTCTTGCCGAAATACTGTATAGTGCCTGCTGGCAAGTGAATGAAATGGAGCGGCTCGCCGCTCTTTTTTATTATTACTATTATTATTTAAGCTAAATCAGGAGGCCAATAATGTTATTGATTAAGGATTTCCCGCAAATTTTGGCGCAATTGGAAAAAGAAAAAGGTTTGGACAAGACGATTTTAATCAAGGCCATCGAGGAATCCTTGGCCGCCGCAACCAAAAAAGAGTTGCGCAAAGAATGTGATGTTACGGTCGAATTGGACGATAAGACTGGCGAGGCGACGGTGTTTTTCAGCAAGACCGTGGTGGAGCAGATTGAGGATCCAGTAACGCAAATCACTCTCGACGAGGCGCGTGAATATCAGGACGACGCGCAGCTGGGCGACGCGATTTTTATTGACGACACGCCGGAAGTTTTTGGCCGCATTGCCGTGCAGACCGCCAAGCAGGTCGTGCTGCAAAAAATCCGTGAGGCGGAGAAAAATTCCATCAGCGAGGAGTTCAGCGCCAAGGTCAATTCGATTATTACCGCCACGGTTCAGCGCAAAGAGGGGCGGAATTATCTGCTCAATTTGGGACGCACCGAGGCGATTTTGGATTATAAAGACCAAATCCCCGGCGAGAGATACAATGCCAAAGACCAGATTAAAGTTTTCGTGGTCAGTGTGGACAGCACGCCGCGCGGCCCCAAAATCCGGGTTTCGCGGACACATTCGGGCTTGATTCGGGTGCTGTTCGAGACGGAAGTGCCGGAAATCAATGACAAGATTATCGAGGTCGTGGCGGTCGCGCGGGAGCCGGGTAGCCGCGCCAAAGTTGCGGTGAAGTCCAACGACCCAGAGGTCGGCGCGGTCGGCACCTGCGTCGGACACATGGGCGGGCGTATTCACAATATTGTCAAAGCCTTGGGTAATGAAAAAATCGACATCATCGAGTGGGGCGACGACCCGATGGAACTGATTGCCGCCGCGCTGAAGCCCGCCAAGATTAACAAAATCCGTTTAGAGGAAAATTCCGGCGAAGACGGTGCGCTGGAGAAAAAAGCTTTTGTTTTTGTGGATGAGGACCAGCTGTCGTTGGCCATCGGACGCGGCGGGCAGAACGTGCGCTTGGCTTCCAAATTGACGGGCTGGAACATTGATATCCAAGAGGAGAAGAGCAGTTTTGCCGAAAATCTGGCCAAAGCGGCGGCGGAAAAACAGCCGGACGAGAACGAGACTTCTGAAAAGTCCAGCCTCGCCGAGAATCTGAAAGCGGCCATCGAGGAAGCCAAGGCCGAAGAGGCCAAGGCGGAGACTACGGAAAGTTCGGAGACGGCAGAGGCGGATAAAGCCGAGCAGTCCGTGCTGCCCGATAATGTTTAAAGTAAGCTAAAAAGGATGCTTAAATGGGAGCGAAAAAAAAAGGCATCAGCGTCGAGAATCTAGCGACGGAGTTAAGCAAAAGCGCCAATGATATTAAGGTGCGCTTGGGCGAATTGGGCATTACTTTTACCAGCATTAAGTCGGTCATTGCCGATGAGAATGCCCAAAAAGTCCGCGATTATTTCAATCCGCCGCGGCTCAAGAAAAAAGCGTCCAAAATTATCCGCAAAAGCGATATCGAGGCGGCTCAAATAGAATCCGCCAAGTCTGACACGGACGGTGCGGCGGAGACTCGCGTTACGGCTGTCGCGGTGCAGATGCTGGCCAAGCAGCAGCAGGAGCAGAAGGCGCAGGAAGAAAAAGTGTTGCGTCAGGCCGAAGAGAATGCCGCCGCCTTGCTTTCCGCCGCGGAGCATAAAGAAAAAAGTGCTAAGCAGTCCGCGCCGCCAGCCGAGACTGGTCAGCCGGCGACGGCTGTTCAGCCAGAAACCGTTCCCGCCAAGCCGAATATTCATTTGAAAAAAGAGCGCGTTTTCCGCAGTGAGAAAACTTTTGTCGACCGTGAGGCTAATTTACACAAATTATTCAATCAAAAGCCCAAGAAGAACCGTTCCCGTTATAAGAAGATGAAATTGCAGGAAAAAATGCAGGAAATCCCGCCTGTCGACACCGCTCCGCCGCCCACGGAAATTACTTTGGTGGAGAAGAGATTGTCCCTGCAGGATTTTGCTTTGGCGGCGAAGCGTCCCTTGACGGAGATTATGGGGGCCCTGTTAAAAGCGGGCTTGTTGATTACGATTAACCAAAAAATTGACCCCGATATTGCCAAAAAAATCGGCGAATTGATTGGCGTAACGGTGCAGACGGATTTTTCCGAGACCGAAGATTCCAAAATCAAGTACGAATTGACCATGCTGGAATCTTCGGAAGTCGAGGACAAGCCGGAGGATTTGTTCCTGCGACCGCCGATTGTTACCATCATGGGACATGTCGACCATGGCAAGACCAAGCTGCTTGACGCGATTCGCTCCTCACGCGTAGTGGAGGGTGAGGTGGGCGGCATTACCCAGCACATCGGCGCGTATCAAGTGGAAGTCAAGGGCAAGAAAATTACTTTTTTGGATACGCCTGGCCACGAGGCTTTCACGGCTTTGCGCGCCCGGGGGGCGCAGGTTACCGATATTGTCGTGCTGGTGGTGGCCGCCAATGACGGCATTAAGCCGCAAACGGTCGAGGCTATCGCCCATGCCAAGGCGGCGGGTGTGCCGATTATTGTGGCGATTAACAAAATCGACTTGCCCGACGCGGATATTCAGCGGGTCAAACAGCAATTGACAGAGCATGAGCTGGTTCCCGAAGATTGGGGCGGCAAGACGGTCTGCTGTGAGATTTCCGCCAAACAGAAAATCGGTTTGGATAATCTCCTCGAAATGATTTTGCTGGTGGCGGACATGGAAGCTTTACAGGCCAATCCCAGCAAAAAAGCCCAGGGTATTATTATCGAGGCGCATCTCTCTAAACGCCGCGGCCCGGTGGCGACCGTTCTCGTCAAGGGTGGCACCCTGCGCAAAGGCGACCCGTATGTGATTGGCACGACTTACGGACGGGTACGGGCGATGTTTGATGACTTGGGGCAGGAAGTCAAGGAAGCGGGACCGTCGCGTCCCGTGGAGATTATCGGTATTACGGAAGTGCCGCGCGCCGGAGAGCTTTTCCAAGTTCATGCTTCGGAACGCGACGCGCGTGTCTTGGCGGAGCGGCGGCAGGCGGAGCAGAAAGACCAGTTGCTGGCCAGCAAACGCGCGATGACTTTGTCCAGTTTGAGCAAGGCGCTCAATACGGGCGACAAAAAGACACTCAATGTTTTGCTCAAAGGCGACGTGCAGGGTTCACTGGAGGCGATTACCGCCTCGATTGGCAAAATCCAGCACGAAAAAGTCAGCATCAATATTGTCCATTCCGGCACGGGCAGTATCAGCGAGTCCGACGTGATGCTGGCGAAGGCTTCCGAAGCGGTTATTTTAGCTTTTACGGTGGAGGCGGACAGTCCGGCGGCCCTGCTGGCCAAAAACGAAGAGGTGGAAATCCGCCATTACAATATTATTTACAAATTGCTGGAGGACTTGGAATTGGCCTTGAACGGCCTGCTCGGACCGGAGTATGAGGAAGTGCAGCTGGGGAAAGCGGAAGTGCGTAATGTTTTCAAATCATCCAAGGCTGGCGCGATTGCCGGCGCGTTTGTAACCGAGGGTGTGTTGCGCAAGAACGCGGACAAAGTAATGCTTTACCGCGGCAATAAACAGTTGGTCGAAACGACCTTTGCCAGTTTGAAGCGTTTTAAGGACGACGTAAAAGAAGTGGCTCTCAATTATGAATGTGGTTTTACGCTGGAAAAATTTAACGAATATGCGGTCGGCGACGTGCTGGTCGTTTTTGCACGCAGGGAAAAAGCCAGAGTCAGCTAGAGAGGTGTTTTGATGTCGCGCGCGGAACGCTTAGCCGGACTGCTCAAAGCCGAGGTGGGCGAAATTATCCTGCACAAGTTAAACGACCAGCGCATTGGTTTTGTGTCTATCACAGAGGTCAAGGCTTCCGCTGACTTAACTACAGCCAAAATTTATATTTCCTGCTGGGGCGGACAAGAGGAAAAGAAAAAATCTTTAAGAGGACTTATTTCTTCCATCCCCTACATTCGCGGTCTTTTGGCGGACAGCCTGCAGACACGGGTTGTGCCGAAACTGCGTTTTGTTCTCGACGATTCGCTGGCCGAGGGCGACCGTCTGCTGACAATCTTAAATAAGCTGGGGAAAGCAAGGACGGAAATAAAGAAAAGTCAGCCCAGCCAGAACCCATTATAAACTTGACGCTTGGTCTGGCAAAGATATAAACACCCTGATTTTTCTTAACCAGAGAGTGTATAATGAGACCATGAAAAGAACGGTCAGGCTGGCGGACTTAGCCCAGAAAATAAAAAACGCGCAGAATATTTTAATCCTGACCCATGTTGACCCTGACGGCGATGCGCTGGGGTCGGCGTATTTCCTGCGGGAGATTATCCGAAAATTGCAGGCCAAGGCGCGGATTGCCGTACTCTTTGACCCGCAACATAAGGGCGAATTGAACGCGTTCATCAAGCGGGGTGATGCCGGGCGGTGCGGCAGGCTCAAGCATCCCGACTTGGTGGTGTCCGTGGATGCCAGCGACAGCAGGAGGCTCTATGGGGCGGCAGGGTTGCCGATAGATATTTGCCTCGACCACCATGTCAGCAGCCGCAGATTTGCGGAGCTGAATATCATCGACCCACAGGCTGCTTCCTGTACGCTAGTTATCTATGACCTGCTCCAAGCGTGGAAACTCAAGCTGACCAAGACTATGGCAGAATATTTGTATCTGGGTTTGGCCAGCGACACTGGCAATTTTGCTTTTGCCAACACTGATGCGCGGGTTTTCGGTGCGGCTTATGCTTGTGCGCGTTTGGGGGTCAAGCCCAATGCTGTCTATAATAAATTGAACGAACAATTGACGCGACGGGAAATTCTCGATTTTGCCCAAGCGGTCAGCCAGACGGAAAGTTTTTGTCGGCGGAGATTGAGTGTGGTCGCCGTGCCAAAAACACTGCGGGTGGACAACCGTTTTCTCATTGACTTTATCCGCCGGGATAAATTTGCCGAGGTGGCCGTGGTCTTGGTTGCCAAAAAAGACTATATCAAGATTAGTCTGCGTTCCAAGACCGCGCTGGACGTGGCCAAAGTTGCCGCGCATTTTCACGGCGGCGGACACCGCAAGGCCGCGGCGGGGAAGATTTTTAAGGCGACGCTGGCGGAAGCCAAAAAACAAGTGGTGGAGTATTTCCGCCAACAGGTTTTTTAATATTCTTAAAGGTATTATTGGGCTTGGGCAAGTTTGGCCTGCCAGGCATTTAACAAGTCTGCCGCCTGGCTGTCGCCCTGTTTGGCAAACTCGTTGCGTTCAAAACCTAGGTCCTCTATAACATAACGGCGCGGGAGCAAGCGGTCATAGTGCCTGTAAAGTATGTCCTGCAGCTGCTGAAATTCTGTCTCCGCCTGCGCATAGTCTCCAGATTTTAAATTGGTTAAGGCTCGTTGGAAGGGCAATCCGACATCCAAAGCTTCTTCCGTGCAGGCGGCTAGTTGCTTGAATTCAGCGTCCTGTCCTTGCCGCTGGGCGATAGCGGCCAGCAATTTATAAGTCTTGGCCATGCTGTACGGCGCTAGCGTTTTAGCGTCGAGAGCCAAGGCGCGCTGTAAATCTTGGCTGGCCGCGGCATAATTGCGTAGCTGGATAAAAGCTTCCGCCCGCTTTCTGAACAGGTCTGCCGTCGGGACGGGTTGATAATCTATGGCGATAGGCTGTGCTTCTTGGACGATATTGGGCGGCAGAGCATCCGTTTGCTCGTTGGCTTTACCGGGCGGTCCGGCAATAGTTTTAGTTTTGGGCGAAACCTGCCCCTGCCAGGCGACTAGCTGGCTGTTGATTTTACTTAGGCTAAGCTGGCAGTAAAAAACGCGCATATATTTTCTCCGTTTATGTTATATATACCCATTATGCTTGGGATTATACGTGTCAAAAAAATGGCTAACTCGCTATGCTGTATAATGAAGGGAGGCGCTGGAAATATGTTTTTTACGGACGGAATTTATTCTTTTCATAAGCCGCTCGGCTGGACTTCTTATGACGTGGTGGGCTGGGTCAAACGTCGCTGTTCTACCCGTAAGGTTGGTCATGCCGGGACGCTCGACCCCGCGGCGGAGGGCTTGCTCCTCGTGGCGGTCGGACGGGAGTATACCCGGGACATCGCGAAGCTGACCGCGCAGGAAAAAGAATATGTCTGTGAAATAACTTTCGGTGTCATCACGGATACTGGCGACCGGGCGGGCCAGGTATTGTCCAGACAAATTGTCAATATAGACAGAGGCCAGCTACCAACCGTTTTGAGCGGCTTTGTCGGCAAACAAAAACAGATTCCGCCGATGTACTCTGCTGTCAAAGTGCGCGGACAAAAATTGTATGAATTGGCGCGGCAAGGCATCGAGGTGGAGCGGCCGCCCAGAGAAATCGAGATTAAAGAGTTGGAACTGCTGGAGTTTTGTCCGCCGGACAAAGCCCGCCTGCGGATTGTCTGCTCCAAAGGCACATATATCCGCACCTTGTGCTACAATATCGGCGAAAAAATTGGCGGCGGCGCGTATATGTCCAGCTTGACGCGCACCAGAATCGGGGAGTACAAGTTGAGCGCAGAGTGTATCAGACCACAGGGCAGTCGTTCATGAAAATCGCTATCGGCGTTTTTGACGGTGTGCATCGCGGGCATCAGAAAGTTATCGAACAGGCGCATCTTGTTTTGACCATCGCGCCGCACCCCAATCCTGACCTCGAGTTGCTGACCACGCCCGCGGAGAAAAAAGATTTGCTGGGCAATATGGCGGAGTTTAAGTTCACGCCGCGCCGGGCCCGTTTAACGCCGGAAAATTTTATTGTCTGGCTGAAGCAAAAATATAATCCGACGGAAATCATCGTCGGTCATGATTTTCATTTTGGCTGGCAAAGGCAGGGCAATACTGCAACACTCCGCAAACTTGGCAAAAAGTATAAAATTGCGGTTACCGAGATTCCCGAATATGTTTATAAAAAAGAACCTGTCCGCAGTTCGACCTTACGCGCTTATTTATACGATGGCCGGATTGCCCGGGTCAATGAATTGCTGGGACGCGACTACCAACTCTACGGCCGGGTCGTGCGCGGCAAACGTTTGGGGCGAAAACTTGGTTTCCCGACCATTAATCTGCGGCTGGCTTATCCGCGCAAGCTGGTGCCTAGGGACGGCGTGTACCGCGGCGAGGCAATTGTCCAAAACAAGCTGTATACTGCGGCGATTTTTATCAGCGGTAAAACAATCGAGGCGCATCTCCTGAATTTTAGCGGCAATCTTTATGGGCAAAAGGCCGTGCTGTTTTTGCAGGAATATTTGCGTCCGATTTTTAAATTTAAAAATTTAGCGGACTTAGCCAAGCAAATCAAGCAAGACATTCGGCAAATAAATAGCTGTAAGAAGACACGCCGTGCGTTGCGGGCTGGGCTTAGTTAGCCCAGATACTGCAAATCTTCTTTGGTCGTGATTTTGATGTTGCGGGGGTCGCCCGGCACGGCATAAACAGGTGCGCCCAGTTTTTCCACCAGCATCGCGTCATCCGTACAGTTTTGCGGATTTACTTTGGCGTAGGCTTTAAGAATAATATCCTTGCGGAAGCATTGCGGAGTCTGGGCGGCAAAAAGCTCGGCGCGTCGCGGCGTAGCCAGAATCCTGTTGTTTTTTACCACTTTTATAGTGTCGGCCACAGGAACAACGGGGATGACCGCCGGGTGTTTAGCCAAAGCCTTGACCAGCCGCGCGATTAGGCTGTCTGTAATGTTTGGCCGCGCGCCGTCATGAATCAAAACATGCGTGATTTCCGTGCGTATAGCTTGCAGACCGTTGCGGATAGAGTCCGAACGTTCGCGGCCACCCGGGATTAACTCGGCGCGGGAGATTTTATATTTAGCCAAGACTTGGGCGAACTTTTTTACTTGGCTGACGACGACAAGCAGTTGGTCTATTTTACAGGCCGTCTGGCGCTGGCGTTCCAGGCTCTGAAATTGCTCAATAGTCCGCACCAGTAGCGGCTTGTTTTGGTAAACAAATAACTGTTTGTTCTGACCGAAACGCCTGCCCGCGCCGCCGGCGGCGATGATGAGCGCGATTTTCACAAGCCAGCCCGAATTACCGAGCTGACTTCGAGGACCTGCCTCAACGCGCCGATTTGCTTAATGGCCTTTTGCAGCGCGGCTTCCTTGACCAGATGCGTGATAATGACCAGATGGGCGACACCGTTCGCATCTTTTTGCTGAACGGTTTTGATGCTGACACGATTATTGGCACAGATTTTGGACACGGCGGCCAGCACCCCCGGCTCATCCTTGACCTGCAGGCGGATAAAAAATTCACTGCTGATTGCGCCGCTGGGGACGATTTTTTTCTGCATAAAATTAAAGTGCAGGGCGGGGTTGGTGCCGCCCATTTCGTAATGCAGAGCCAAATCAACGATGTCGCCGATTACCGCCGAGGCGGTGGGCAATTCTCCGGCGCCGCGTCCGTAAAACATGGTCTCACCCACGCAGTCGCCTTCCACAAAAACCGCATTGAAAGAATCGTTGACTGTGGCCAGCGGATGTTTCTGCGGCACCATGACCGGATGGACACGCAGCTCGACCTGTTGCGCCTCACGCGCGATGCCGATGGCCAGCAGCTTGATAACGTAGCCGAACTCCCGCGCCAGAGCGATGTCCACTGTGCTGAGACCGCGAATGCCCTCGCGGTAAATATCCTGATAATTGAAGTGCGAATTGAAAGCGATGCCCGCGAGTATCGAGAGTTTGTAAACAACATCATGGCCGTCCAAATCATTGGTCGGGTCAGCCTCGGCGTAGCCCAGAGCCTGCGCTTCTTTTAAAGCTATGTCCAGTTCGGTATTTTCACGGTACATTTTGGTCAAGATATAATTGGTCGTGCCGTTGACGATGCCGTAAATCCGCCGGATGTTATTACCAGCGAGGGCTTTGGTCAGCGCGTTGATAATAGGGATTCCGCCGCCGACAGAGGCTTCGAAGAGAATATTTACTTGCTGCTGAGCGGCCAAGGCGATAAAAGCCCGCCCGTACTTGGCGATAACTTCTTTGTTGGACGTGATGACTTGTTTTTTATTCTTGAGCGCGGCCTCAATAAATTTTTTGGCTGGCTGCACGCCGCCGATAACCTCGACCACGATGTCGACCGCCGGGTCATTCACGGCGCGTAGCGCGTCGGTGGTCAAGATATTTTTGGGAACTTTTACGCCGCGGTCTTTTTTGATGTCTAGGTCAGCAACATATTTGAGGGTCAGTTTCTTGCCCGTGCGCTTGGTCAGCAAATCGCCGTTATGGAGGAGCATTTTGACCACGCCAGCGCCGACCGTGCCGAAGCCCAAAACCGCGATGTTTAGTTCAGACTGGGACATGCGGGTTATCATAACATTGTTGCGAAAATTGTGCGAGGTCGGCGTAAAAATTTTTTAACTATTGGTCAATATCCCGGCTTCGTCCAGTTCCTCGACAATCCGCGCGGCGCGGTTGTAGCCGATGCGGAAGCGGCGCTGAATGTACGAGATGGATTTTTTGCCGGTGGACTGTACCAGTTGTGTTGCCTGGTCGAACAACACGTCGCGCCCGTCTTGGCGCACATTGCCCCCGCCGCCGCTTCTTTCGCTGGTGCTGTTGTTTTTGCCGTCCAGATTTTGCTCGGCCTGCTGGCGGAGTTTACCTAGGTCAATCTCGTAAGCGGCTGGGGCTTGCCGCCGCGCCCAGTCTGCCACGCGCTGAATCTCATCGTCGCTGACCAAGACACCCTGCACGCGCCGCACATGCCGCGCCCCGACAGGGGAGTAGAGCATGTCGCCTTTGCCCAAAAGTTTTTCCGCGCCCATGCCGTCAATAATCGTCCGTGAGTCAATCTGCGAGCCGACCGCGAAGGCTACGCGCGACGGTACATTGGCTTTGATGAGGCCGGTGATTACGTCGACGGACGGTCGCTGGGTAGCGATGACCAGATGCATCCCGACGGCGCGGGCCATTTGCGCGATGCGGCAGATAGAACCCTCGACTTCTTTGGAGCCGACCATCATCAAATCCGCCAGCTCGTCGATGATAATCACGACATAAGGCAAATGCGCGATGCGATAAGGGATGGACTGCACGCCCTCGGCGGTTTCCTGAGTGATGGACAAAACCTTGCCGCTGTGTCGCGCGGCGAGTTTGTTGAAGCTTTCGATATTTTTTACCCCGGCTTTGGTAAAAATCTCATAACGTTTTTCCATTTCTTTGACCGCCCAAAATTTTAAAATGAGATGCGCTAGATTCGGCTCATGCACGACGGGTGCGACGAGGTGCGGGATAGAGTTGTAATTGCTCAGCTCGACGCGCTTGGGGTCAATCATCACAAAACGTACATCCTGCGGCGCGGCCTTGAGCAGGATGGACATGATTAAGGAATTGACACAGACGGATTTGCCGGAGCCAGTCGCGCCGGCGATGAGCAGGTGCGGCATTTCCTGCAGATGGCAAAATACAGGACTGCCCGCGATATCCAAGCCCAGTGCGGCAGTTAAAGGATGGCGGTTAAATTCCGGCTGTTCCGCCAATTCCGACAAGTTGACGGGACGTGCCGTTTGGTTTGGCACCTCGATGCCCACCACGGATTTGCCCGGCACGGGGGCTTCGATGCGGACGGTCGTCGCCATGGTCAGGGAAATATCGTCGGCGAGGCTGGCGATTTTATTTACGCGCACTCCCGGCATTGGCGTTAGTTCATAACGGGTTACGGACGGCCCTTGGCAGACATTGGTTACACGCGCCTTGACATTGAAGCTGGCCAAGGTGTTTTCGAGCAGCTGCTTGTCTTGGTAAAACTGCGCCTCCTGCTGACGCTGATTGCTGCGCGGGTCGACGGGCGGACGCAGGAGTTTCAGCGGCGGAAATTTATAATTGTCCGCGTTGCTGATATAAGCGGGCGCGTTCGGCGCTGGGGCGGCAGTGGGGCGGCGGACGGGCGGCGGGGGCGCGGGCTGGGGGATGCGCGGGCTGGCAATCGGGTGGCGGGGCGGCGGGGGTGGCGGCGCGGCTGGGCGCGGTCGCCGGCGCGGCGCTGGCGCGGCTGGCCGACTGGGCGAGCCGACAAAAGTTTTGTACAAAAAAAGCACAAAGTTTTTAAGCGTGCAATTAAACATCAAAAGCAGGGACAAGCCGAGCAAGAAGAGGGAACAAAAATACGCGTTCATCAGCCCGAAAATTTTTTGCAGTCCGGCGACGAACAGATTGCCGATTGCCCCGCCGTTATTCAAAAACATTTCCGCCAGTGCGCAGAAAACCGCCAAAAAAAGAATTGCGCCGCCGCTGCGCCAGCCGGGATGCTTGATTTGGCGGCGCCGGACTACCCAGAAGCCAATCAGTGTCAGTATAAAGGGCAGGGCATATTTCCCCGTTCCGAAAAGGAAAGACAGTCCCTCCCAGCAAAAAACCCCCAGCTTGTTCATAAATTTAAGTTCTCTGAAAATCATCGGCATAACGCACGATGTCATCCTCGCCGAAATAGTCCCCGGTCTGGGTCTCGACCACCACCAAGTCAAGGTCGCCCTGATTTTCTAGGCGGTGTTTTGCGCCCAGCGGAATATAGACATGCTGACCTTTGTCCAAAATCAAAAATTCATCGTCAATCTCGACGTAAGCCTGCCCGGCGACGACGACCCAGTTTTCATTGCGGTGCTGATGCGATTGCAGGCTCAAGCGTTTGTGCGGCAATACGGTCAAAGTTTTTACTTTGTATGTCGCCTTGTCCAGCAAAATTTCAAAAGACCCCCAGGGCCGATTTTCGCTATAATTTGCCATAATTCTCCTTTCCCTTGGCAGAATACTTTTGGTACGCTCCAGACTTCACGGAATCCACCCAGGACTGATTCTGAATATACCATTGGATAGTCTCTTGGATACCTTGCTCAAAAGTGTAACGCGGCTGCCAGCCAAAACATCTGCTCATCTTGGTTGCGTCAATGGCGTAACGGCGGTCATGCCCTGGGCGGTCTTGGACAAAATGGATTAATGTTTCCGGCTTTTGCAGTTCGCGCAAAACCAAACGCACAAGGTAAATATTTTCTTTTTCATTATGTCCGCCAATATTATAAACTTCGCCGGGCGTACCTTGATGCAAAACCAAATCCAGAGCCGCGCAGTGGTCGCTGACATGCAGCCAGTCGCGGACATTCCGTCCGTCGCCGTAAACGGGCAGGGGCTGATTGGCCAACGCCTGGCTAATCATCAGCGGCAGCAGTTTTTCCGGGAACTGGCAGGGACCGTAATTATTGGAGCAGCGCGTGGTCAAGAGCGGCAGGCCAAAAGTATGAAAATAAGCGCGTACTAAAAGGTCTGCCCCGGCTTTGCTGGCGCTGTACGGCGAATTGGGCTGGAGAGGAGTTTCCTCGGTAAAGTAACCGTCCTGCCCCAGCGAGCCGTAAACTTCGTCAGTGGACACTTGCAAATATTTTCGCTCGGCCAGGGAAGCGGGTGCCGCGCTGGGCAGCCAATATTTGCGAACGGCTTCCAATAAATTTTGCGTACCCAGGACATTGGTGCGGACAAAAATTTCCGGACCGGAGATGGAGCGGTCAACATGCGACTCTGCGGCAAAATTAATGACATAATCCAGCCCTTCAGCAAAAAGTTTATCGACCAGATTTTTATCGCCAATGTCTCCTTGGACAAAACGGTACCGGGGATTTTGCTCAATATCCGCGAGGGTCTCCAGATTGCCCGCGTAAGTCAGAGCGTCGAGATTGATGACCTGATAGTCCGGATGTTTTTGCAGGGTCTGGCGGACAAAGCACGAGCCGATAAACCCCGCCCCGCCAGTAATTAGAATTTTTTTCATAGATTGTAATTTTAACATAAAATCCTTATAATCCGCCAATCAAACGGACGAGGTGTTTTATGTCAAAAATCCCAGCGGAATTACGGTACACTGCGGAGCATGAGTGGGTCAGGATTGAAGGCCAGACTGCGGTGGTCGGCATTACGGAACACGCGCAGGCCGAGTTGGGCGACATTGTTTTTGTGGAATTGCCTGCGGTGGGCGTGAAAGTGGCGCAGAACGGCGACTTTGGCGTGGTCGAATCCGTGAAAACCGTTTCCAATCTCTATTCGCCTTTGTCCGGGACGGTCTCGGCCATCAATCCCCAATTGGCGGAACATGCGGATTTGGTCAACAAAGACCCTTACGGCGAGGGCTGGCTTATTAAGCTAAAAGATTTTGCCGAGGCCGAGCTGTCCGTCTTGCTGGACGCGGCGCAATATAGAGAAAAAATAGGCGAATAAATGGCGTACCTGCCGCACACCGAGTCGGATATACAAGAAATGCTCCGGGTGATTGGTGTACAGAGCATTGCTGACCTTTTAGGCGATGTTCCGGCCAGTCTGCGGGCGGAGGGGTTAGAGGAATTTGGCTCCGTTTCCGAAATGGAATTAATGGCGGAGCTGGACAGCTCGCCGGGAGGACAAAAAGACGCGCCAGACACTTTTTGCGGCGCGGGACGCTATGACCATTTTATCCCCGCCGTCGTGCCGTTGCTGGCGGGGCGCTCGGAATTTTACACCGCCTACACGCCGTATCAGCCGGAGATAAGCCAGGGGACTCTGACGGCCATCTATGAATTTCAATCAATGCTTTGTGAATTGACGGGTTTGGCTATTGCCAATGCCTCTCTCTATGACGGCGCGACGGCTTTGGCTGAGGCGGTCAATATGGCGGTGTCCACGACTGGTCGCCGGGAATATGTCGTGGTCAATCTCCTGTCGCCCAATTACCGTGCGGTCTTGGCGACGAGCCTTGCGCCGCGCCAGATTACGGAGCAGAAAGAAATTACCGCCCAGACTGCCGCGGTGATTTTTAATCTGCCGGATTTTCACGGCTTGCTGAGTGATTGGCAGCCGGCGCTGAACCAAGCCAAAGCCAGCGGCGCCTTGTTGATTGTCTGTGCCGACCCCTTATTGCTTTCAGTCTTGGAGCCGCCGCGGGCCGACATTATCGTCGGCGAGGCACAGCCGCTGGGCAATCCGCAAAATTTTGGCGGTCCGGCTCTTGGTTATCTGGCCGCTCGTCAGGATTTTTTGCGCCAAATGCCCGGACGTATAGTCGGTCGGACGGTAGACAGTAAAGGTCGGCGTTCTTTTGTCCTGACCATGCAGACCCGTGAACAGCATATCCGCCGGGAAAAAGCGACTTCGAATATTTGCTCCAATCAAGCGCTTTGTGCGCTCAGGGCGGTTATTCACATGTCTTATCTGGGCCGAAGCGGCCTGCAGACCGTCGCCAAACTCTGCAAAGCCCATACCGATTATGCTAAGCAAAAACTTGGCGGGTTGCCGGGCTTTGCCGTGGAGCAGGGCGAGCATTTTCGGGATTTTGTCCTGCATTGTCCGCTAAGCGTAAAAAAATTAAATATCGGCTTGGCCTTAACGGACAAGTGTTTATTGTTGAGCGTTACGGAAAAAAACACCCGACAACAAATAGACCTTTTGGCGGAAAAATTGCGCGGACTGGGAGAAGCCGCTTGAAGATGGAGAGGCTGATTTTTGAATATTCGCGGGCAGGACGGCGGGCGCACACTCTGCCGGACGCGCCGTCGGTTGATTTTGGCTGGCCGGAACGCCAAGCTTTGCGCCTGCCCGAAGTTTCTGAGATTGATGTGGTGCGGCATTACACGCGTTTGTCCCGGCAAAATTACGGCGTGGACAATGGCTTTTATCCGCTCGGTTCCTGCACGATGAAATACAATCCCAAAGTTAATGAAAAATTTGCCGAGAAATTTGCCGGGCGTAACCCTCAAGAGGCGGACAGCGCCAATCAAGATTTGCTCAGCAAATTATATGCGACGGAGCGGATGCTCTGCCAAGTTTTCGGCTATGCCCGCTTTACGCTACAGCCTGCGGCGGGTGCGCACGGCGAGTTTACGGGACTGCTGATTATCCGCGCCTATCATCGGGACCGGGGCGACGCGCGGCGCACAAAAATTTTAGTGCCGGACGCGGCGCACGGCACGAATCCTGCTTCCTGTACCTTGGCCGGGTTTCAGCAGGTGTCCATCAAGTCCCTGCAGGGCGGCGTGGATATTGCTGATTTAAAAAAGCATCTTGACGACACGGTGGCCGGACTGATGCTGACTAATCCCAATACGCTGGGTTTGTTTGAGAAGAATATTTTACAGATTGCCGACCTGGTGCATACGGCTGGCGGACTGCTCTACTATGACGGCGCCAACGCCAATGCGACCATGGGCATTGCCAAGCCCGCGGCCATGGGTTTTGACGTTTGTCATATCAATCTGCACAAGACTTTCTCCACTCCGCACGGCGGCGGCGGGCCGGGGGCTGGGCCGGTTGGCGTGTCCGCTGCGCTCGTTCCCTATTTGCCCTGTCCCGTGCTTGATTTTGCCCCGGAGGACGGCGGCCATTATTATTTTAATTATGCTTTGCCGAAGTCCATCGGCCAAGTCCATTCTTTTTATGGTAATGTCGGTGTCTTGCTCAAGGCCTATGCCTATTTGAGAATACAAGGCTCCGCTGGTTTAAAAAAAGCCTCGGCCTTGGCGGTCTTGAATGCTAATTATCTCAAGGCTCGTCTGCAAAAAGTTTATGACATTCCTTATCCGCGCTATTGCCAGCATGAGTTTGTCATCAGTGTCCAAAATTTTAAAAAACAATACGGGGTTACGGCGGCGGATATCGCCAAGCGGCTCATGGATTACGGGTATCATCCGCCGACGGTTTATTTCCCGCTGATTGTGCCGGAATGTCTGATGCTGGAGCCGACCGAAACGGAAGCCAAAGAGGAGCTGGACGCTTTTTGCGACGCGCTCCTGCAAATCGCCGAGGAAGTGCGGACCAATCCAGCCTTGGTAAAGTCCGCGCCGCACAGCACAATCATTGGCCGTCCTGACGAAGTGCGGGCGGTCAAAGAGCCGGATTTAAATTATTTTAATTCTCTTGGAGTGTTTAGCGCTTACACGCGGTAATAACTTTTGTACCATTCGACAAAATTCCGGATGCCTTTAGCCAAAGTATATTGGGGCTTGTAGCCGAGCAGTTTTTGGGCTTGGCGAATGTCGGCGCAGGTCGTGAGAACATCGCCGGGTTGCCGAGGCAGTAATTGGGCCTGGGCTTTTTGCCCGAGTTGTTTTTCCAGCAGGGCGATGCAGGCGGTCAATTTTTCTGGCCGATGCTTGCCAAGATTCAGCACGGCAAAATCCAGTTTTTTAGTTTTGGCCAGGGCGCGTCTAATGCCGTCCACAATGTCGCTGATGTACGTAAAGTCCCGCGTCATTTGCCCGTGATTGTAAACCGCAATCGGCTGTCCGGCGAGAATATTTTTGGTAAATTTAAACAAGGCCATGTCCGGTCGTCCCCACGGGCCGTAGACCGTGAAGAAACGTAAGCCCACCAGATGCAGGCCGTACAGCTTGTGATAAACATGCGCCAGCAGTTCGTTGCTCCTTTTCGTCGCGGCGTAGAGCGAGATGGGCTTGTCCACGCTGTCCGTTTCCCGGAACGGGATTTTTTTGTTGTCGCCGTAAACCGAGGATGACGAAGCGTAAACAATCTCCCGGACTTGATGCTGGCGGGCCAGTTCCAGAATGTTGACGAAGCCGTTCAGATTGCTGTGCAGGTAGGCGAAAGGGTTTTGCAATGAATAACGCACGCCCGCCTGCGCCGCCAAGTGGCAGATTTTGTTGAATTTTTCACGGCGAAAAATTTTGGCTAATTTTGGATAATCAGCCAAGTCGCATTTGTAGAATTTGTAATTGGGCTGGCGTTGCAGGATTTTATTGCGGGCTTTTTTTAGCTGCGGGTCATAATATTTATTGAGATTGTCCACGCCGACGACCTGCCAGCCAGCGCGCAGTAAGCGTTCCGCCGTGTGGAAGCCGATGAATCCGGCGCTGCCAGTAACTAAGATTTTAGGCATGTCGGGAATTATAGCAAAAAAAACAGTTTAGTGGTTTTGGCCGCGGCTGGGCGGATTTTTGGTTTTTAGCCGTACTTAGAGTCATTGTTTTGGCTTGAAGAATATTGATATTGACATTCAATATTATTGTGTTAAACTTAAATTGCTTTTTTGTTTTTTTGGCAATTTGACTTCAGGGTAAGGAGCGGGCATGTCTAAAACCAAACCCCGCCGGACAGGCATGGCGCGTTTGTGGGAGCTGGCTTTTCAAAAAAAAGCCCTGACTATCTCCGCCTGCTTTTTGTCTGTAGCCAGCGTGGTTGTGTCTTTCGCGCCTTTTGTGATTATTTATTATATTATCCGCGAGCTGGCGCTGCATTATGCGGACTTGACCGCGCTCAATGCGGACTATCTGCTCCGGCTCGGCTGGCTGGCTGGTGGCAGCGCGGCCACGGCGGTACTGCTAAATTACGCGGCGTTGATGTGTTCGCATTGGGCCGCCTACACCACGCTGTACAAACTCAAGCTGGATTTTACCCGCCACCTTGCTGCTTTGCCGCTGGGTTTTCACACCGAACACTCGACCGGACAGTTGCGTAAAATAGTAGACGAAAACATCGAAAAATTGGAGGGTTTTATCGCGCATCAATTACCCGATTTGGCAGGTTCTTTTGCTATGCCGCTGGTGGCCTTGCTCATTCTTTTTTGGTTTGACTGGCGGCTGGGTCTGGCCAGTTTTGCGCCGATTCTGCTGGCTTATTTCATTCAGGCCTCCGCCTTTGGCAATAAAGCCGCGCAGGAATTTATAAAGAAATATCAGGACTCACTGGAGGAGCTGAATAACGCGGCGGTCGAATACGTGCGCGGCATCACGGTGGTCAAGGCTTTTAACCAGACGATTTTTTCTTTCCGCAAATTTTACGCCACTATTAAAAATTACGGACGCTTTTGTCTGAACTACACGCTGTCTTTTGAAAAGTATATGGTTCTGTTTATGCTGGCCATCGGCAATGTGTATGTGTTCCTGTTGCCAGCAATTATCTGGCTGGCTGACTCTGCGGCAGATTACGCGCAGTTTGCGCTCTCCGCGGTGTTTTATCTGATATTTTCTGTGTCGCTGGCCACACCTTTTCTCAAGCTGCTGTATGTCTCGCAGACCGGACAGCAAATCGCGGACGGCGTGGCGCGTATGGACAAAATGCTGGATGCCCAGCCGTTGCCGGAGACCAAAACCCCGTTGACGGTGGACAGTTATTCGGTAAGTTTTAGGAATGTAACTTTTGCTTACAACAGCGGCGCGCAGACAGTCCCCGCCGCGCTGACGGACGTGAGTTTTACGGCGAGGCAGGGTGAGGTAACCGCGCTGGTCGGACCGTCCGGCGGCGGTAAAAGCACGATAGCCCAGCTGATTCCCCGCTTTTATGACGCGCAGTCCGGCGCGGTCAAGATTGGCGGCGTGAACATTCGGGATATGGCCAATGAATATTTGTTGAGCATAGTTAGTTTTGTTTTTCAGGAAGTGTTTTTGTTCAAGCAGAGTGTCGCAGACAATATCTTGATTGGCAATAAAAACGCTTCCCGGGCGGAAGTCATCGCCGCCGCCCAGGCCGCGCAGTGCCATGAGTTTGTGCAAAAACTGCCGCAAGGCTATGACACGGTGATTGGCGCTCGGAATATTCATCTTTCGGGCGGGGAACGCCAGCGTCTCGTGCTGGCGCGGGCTATCCTTAAAAACGCGCCGATACTGGTGCTGGACGAGGCCACGGCTTTTGCCGACCCGGAAAATGAGCATAAGATACAACTGGCTCTGGAAAAATTAATGCGGGATAAGACGGTCATTATCATTGCCCACCGTCTCTCCACCGTGCGTGGCGCGGACAAAATACTGGTGCTGGACAGAGGGAAAATAGTTGAAGAAGGGACACCTGAAAAATTAGCCGCCGCGCAGGGACTTTACAGCCGGATGTGGGCGCAGTATGCGAGTGCGCTGAATTGGACATTATCCTCCGGCGCGGAAAAGGGGCGGGTCGATGTTTAATTGCCAAGAATTACTGGGCTTATCGGACGGTGGCTACCGGGATTTTTTGCGCGGCGTACGCGCCTGTGTCCTGACCAATCTGCTGCTCTTGCTGTCTTTTGCCGTGATTATTCAGGCGGTCATTGTTCTCTTGGAGCCGTTGTTAAGCGGCGCGCCGTTAAATATTCGGCAGCTCTGGTTATTATTTGGCGTGGGTGCGGCGGTGGTTATGCTGTACTTTTTTGCCTATCAAAATGAGTACCGTCAGACTTATACAGTGTCCTACAGCGAATCGGAGAAAATCCGGCTGGAAGTGGCGGAACATATTCGCCGCCTGCCGTTGAGTTTTTTCAATAACAAAGACTTGTCCGAACTGACCACCAATATAATGGCGGATTGCACCACCATCGAGCATGTCATGAGCCACGTGCTGCCGGGTCTGTGCGCGGATATTATTGCGGCGGGTCTGGCCTGTGGCGCGTTGGCTTTTTATGACTGGCGCATGGCTCTGGCTTTGTTTGCCGCCTTGCCGCTGGCGCTGGGTCTGATTTTAGGCGGACGACAAATACAGGCTAAATTTGGCGAGCGTCATGTGCAGGCCAAGCTGAGAGTTTCAGACCAAGTGCAGGAATATCTGGACGGCATCAAGGTGGTCAAGGCTTTCGGACTGTCCGGCGAAAAATCCCGGGCGCTGGAAACAGCCCTGCGCTCGATGATGTTCGAGGCGATTAAATTTGAGGGAATTACCGGCACGGCTGTTACGCTGGCCATGATGATTCTGCAGGTGGGTCTCGGTTTGGTAACGCTGGTCGGCGTACTGCTTTTGCTGGGCGGCAGTCTGGACATTATCAAATTGTTGACTTTTATTATCATCAGTGCGCGTATTTATTCGCCGCTGATTGTCGTTTTTACCCTGCTGCCGGAACTTTTTTATTTTCTTATTTCCACACGGCGTATGCAGGCTCTGCGCCGTGAGCCGCTTTTGGGCGGCGCGGAAGATATTGTTTTGCCGGACTACAATATTGAATTGAGAAATGTCAGCTTTGCCTACAACAATAAAGATGTGCTGAAAAATATAAGCCTGAAAATTCCGCAAAATAGTGTTACTGCGCTGGTCGGACCGTCCGGCGGCGGCAAGACCACGGTCGCGCGCCTGATTGCCCGTTTCTGGGATGTGCGGTCAGGGGAAATATTGATTGGCGGCCAGAATATCTGCGGCATTGACCCGGAACGCCTGTTGCATTATATGAGTTTTGTTTTTCAGGACGTGGTGTTGTTTAACGACACGGTAATGAACAATATCCGTATTGGCAAACAGGACGCTTCGGATGCCCAAGTATGCGCGGCGGCTAAAATGGCGCGTTGCGACGAGTTTAGCCAAAGACTGCCGCAGGGTTACGCGACCATTATCGGCGAGAACGGCTGTACATTGTCGGGCGGCGAGCGTCAGCGTATTTCCATTGCCCGGGCGCTTTTGAAAGACGCGCCTATAGTCTTGCTGGACGAGGCCACCGCCAGCCTGGACCCGGAAAACGAAACCCAGATACAAGCGGCTCTGGCGGAGCTGGTCAAAGGCCGGACGGTTATCGTCATCGCGCACAGACTACGCACGGTGTTGGCTGCGGATAAAATAGCGGTGCTGGATAACGGGCGGCTGGTGGAGGAAGGCTCCGCCCTTGACTTGCCCAGGGACGGACTTTTCGCGCGGCTGTACAAACTGCAACAGGAAAGCCTGGGCTGGTCAATTAAGCGTTAGATTATAATACTTTGTGAATATTCGTAAAAATATTGACATATTCACTGAAAATAATAAAAATCAGTGAATGTATACAATAAGAGAGGTATTTGGCACATCGGACAGCAATTTCGCGGCTCAAAAGCCGGGGCGTGAGCGCGGTAACTAACTTATTTTTATGTGGTATTCTCGCGCAGACCTATCCGCAAAAAATGGCTTAGCTAAGCCAAAAATTATTAGAAGTTTGACATCGCCTGCTAAAGTAGTGTAAGATGTCGCGGCTCTATTGGAGGGAAAATGGCTGAAGCGGGCAAGAAAGATTTACCAAAAGAGGAGACTGTTGCCAAGCAATCTGTGGAGACGATTTACGCGGAGACTGTCAATTGTTCCAAATCGCGGGCTGGTTCGATTAACGCGGGACGCGCGGAGATTGACCACTCAGGCATTGGCTTGCTCAAAGCGCAAAACGTCCAGCAGAGTAATTGCGGCAATGCCGTGGTGGTGGCCAAAAATCTCAAAACCTCTTCGGTGCGCTCTTTAATTACCATCTCGGACAATATTGAGGGCAATGTGCGGACGGTTTTGGACAAGCAAGGCGCGGCTATTTGTGGCGTGGTTTTTGCCTCGGTATTTATGTTTTTCCGCATAATTCGCCGTCTCTGTTTCCGATAATTTTCGACAGGGAGTTTTATGGATAAAAATATCGTTACTTATTCGCGTTCAGCGACGGTCAATCTTTCGCGGATTTGTTCTTGCCTGTGCGACTATTGCGACTACCCGACCAATAATCTTGACCAAAACCAGTTTGAGCTGGTCATTCCTTATTTGACCATCAAGCTTTGCAATCAGGCTAAGAAAGCCGGGGCGAAAGAGGTCATGTTTGTGGCCGGAGAGCGACCTGACAATTTTTCGGCGGTCCGCGCCCGCCTTGACCTGTGGGGTTTTAACTCTTACATCGAATATGTCTATACGGTTTGTGAATTGATTTTTTTGGAAGGCCTACTGCCTTCGCTGAATATCGGCTATCTTTCCAAGGAAGAGATTTTGGGTAGCCACGACGAGACTGGCTGGAACGGCATTCGGCGTATCGCGTCGGCGATTTATATGATGCTGGACTGCGCCGATGAGAAAATCTTGGAAAAATATTCGCCGCGCAAGACCTTGCAGTCGCGCGTGGACACGATTTCTTACGCCGGGGTGGGCAAAGTGCCGATTACCACGGGCATCCTGGTGGGGCTGGGCGAGTCGGACAAGAGCCGCCGTGAGGCGATGGAGATTATCAAGGCCTTGCATCAAGAGTACGGCAATATCCAAAATGTCGTCCTGCAGAATTATCGGCCTATCGGGAACCCCAAATTTGAGATAAAAAGCCAGACCAAAAAAGACGAATTGTTACGGGTCTGCGAGATGGCGCGGCGGATTTTGCCGGACGATGTGCCAATCACAATCCCGGCCGTGTCTACGGAAAATATCCTGCCTTTTATCAATGCGGGAGTGCGCGACATCGGCTCTTTTGACGTGCTGACGGAGAAAAAATCAGGGCTGAATTACAATGAACTGCTCGGCGATTTGGAGAAAAGCTTGAAGAAAAAAGGGCTGGGCTTGCAAAGGCGTTTGCCGATTTTTTCTAAATACATTATCGACAATTGGTATTCACGCAAGCTGGCGCAGGTCTTGGACAGATACAAGGCTCTGCTCAAAGGCTCGGAGGACCCTGATTTGAGCGCGGAGACGGACAGCGCCTTTGCGGAAGAGTTTGCCTCCATTGTGCCGCGGCAGCGTAAAAAGAAAAAGACGGTGAGAAAAGCCAAACCGCACCCGGTCAAGAAAACCAAGGGCGGGAAGAGCAGAAAGAGATAGCTGAATTTTTGCACCCCCCAAAAAACGGCCTACCGCCTGTTCCCTTATTTTTCTATTACGCAGGTCGTGTCAATGCCGCCGCGCGTGTTGTAGCTGGTCGTAACTTTGAGTTGCTTGGCCCGCAAAACTTTTTGGAGGTCGGCGAAGATTTTTTGTGTGGCGTGTTCCTGATAAATCCCGACTTGGCGGTAAGAGAGCAGGTAATATTTCAGAGATTTTAACTCGATGATTTTCTGGTTTGGCGTGTATTCAATAGTTACGGTGGCGATGTCTGGCAGTCCCGAGAAAGGGCAGACCGCCGAGAATTCTGGGGTCGTGCAAGTGATGCGCTGATTGGGTGTCTGCCCAATCGCCAGTTCGGGCAGGGCATAGGGAAAAGTTTCCAGCAATTCCGGACGGATGGAGTCCGGTTTGGCAAAAGGCAATTTTTCCCCGTCAGCGCGCACCATGATTGTATTATTCTAACAGATATGCGAGTATTTTAAATATGGCGGAATTATTGGTCATCAAAATCGGCTCCAATGTTCTGACTGATAAATATGGCAGATTGGACAAACGGAGTTTTCGGCGCATCGCCAAGCAAGTCAAGGAACTGTATCGGCAGGGCAATCAGGTGGTGCTGGTTTCTTCTGGCGCGGTGGTCTGCGGCATGGAGCGTCTGCGGCTGGACCAGCGGCAGCGCACGATTCCGCAGAAGCAGGCGGCGGCGGCGGTGGGGCAGACTTTGTTGATGAATTATTATGCCAAATTTATGCGCCCGCTGCCGGTGGGGCAGGTGCTTTTGACGGCTTTTGCCACCGCCAATAAAGAGCGTTCACAAAATCTCAGCAATACGATTAACCAGCTGCTGAAAATGCAGGTCATTCCGATTATCAATGAGAATGACTCAGTGGTTGTGGAGGAAATCAAGTTCGGCGACAACGATACTCTCTCCGCGCAGGTCGCGGTTCTTTTGGGCGCAGCTAAGCTGTTGATGCTGACCGACATTGACGGCCTCTATGACAGCAACCCGCGCGTGAATCCTCGGGCGCGTTTGCTCCGGGTCGTCGCTAAAGTAACGCCGGAGATTGTGAAAATGGCGGGCGGCGCGGGTACGCATAAAGGCACGGGCGGCATGTTTTCCAAGGTGCAAGCCGCCCGGCTGGCGACCGCCGCGGGCGTGGAGACCTGTATTGTCAATGGTTTGCGGAGCGGCATTTTGCCTGCCGCCTTGCGGCGCACGGCGGACTGTACTTGGTTTAAAGTCTGAAGCGAAAAATATTTTGCCGGGCCACTTTAGAGTACGGCTAATAATGTACGGAGCAAAAATATTTTTTTAGACTAATCTGGAAGGAGAAAACATGGAGAATACTATGGAGAATACTAAGGTCATTATTCTTGCCGCTGGCCAAGGGACGCGGATGCGCTCGGACTTGGCCAAAGTTTTGCATGAGGTCAAGGGACAGCCCATGATTGGCCGTGTTTTGGACATGGTGGGGCTGGTCAGTCCTGACGAGATTTATCTGGTCATCGGTCATCAGGCCGAGCGGGTCAAGGCGGCGACCGCCCGCTATGACGTGATTTATGTCGAGCAAAAAGTACAGCTCGGCACGGGACACGCCGTGCTGATGGCCGAGCCTGCCTTGAAAAATTATGATGGCTTGACCATCATCCTCTGCGGCGACGTGCCGCTGCTGCGCGGCGAGACGGTCAAGGAGCTGCGTGCCAAATGTTTGGCGGAAAAACTGGACGGGATTATCCTGACCGTGCGGCTGGACGACCCGCAGCATTACGGGCGCATCGTGCGCGGCCCCACGGGTCAGGTCGAGCGCATCGTGGAATACCGCGATGCCACGGACGCGGAAAAAAAGATTGACGAGGTTAACAGCGGGATTTATTGTTTTCGCACGCGGGAGTTATTTGCCGCGCTGCGGCAAATCCAGAACCAGAACGACCAGCGGGAATATTATTTGACGGACGTGATTGGCATCATGGCCGGGCAGGGCAAAACAATCGGTACGCTCCTGACAGCCGACGCGGGTCAGGTTCAGGGCGTGAATGACCTTGAGGATTTGCGGCGAGCCGAGGCTAGGTTGCAGTCCTCGCCGCACTGCGCCGCCCGCTAATTCAGGCTCAGGTCGTCCAGATAAAACACGCCGCGTGTTTGGGCGGGGAGATAGACGCGCAAGCCATAATAATCTTCACTGCTCGTGATGGGCAGAGTGATTCTTTGCCAGGTTGGCTCGTACAGCGTGATTTGGTAACGCTTGACCCGGTACGGCTCGCCGAACTTAGCTTTCTTGTGTTCAGCGGTGGCCTCCGGCACAAGTTCCAATGTCAGCGGCGAATCACTGCGCAGGGCGAGGCTGGTTTTGGTCAGCTTGAGGCGGTTGTTTTTCTGATGATACGGGGTCATGGGAAAAAAGATTTCTGCCGGGCTGGTCTTGGTCTCAAAAACACATTGCAGGGACTGCCCGCTGGAACCGTAACGCCCCTCGCTCTCGACGGTCAATTGCAGTTCGGCGCCGCGGGTAGCCACGGACGGCAAGTCCTCATAGAGGCTTTTTAAGCCGTTGTCAAAATTATAGACCACTTGGTAATTGGCGCGTTGGTTTTCTTTTTTCTCCAAAGTGATGTCATCCAAATACAAAGTCAGCTCCTCGGTATCCTCCGCCAGCGTCTGAAACTGAATATATATCTTGCGCAGGTCATGGATATTGATGTCGCGATTGGCCAGCGGATACTCGGCTTTTTGCCATTGCTGGGTGATTTGCTTATGGGGCAGGTATTCTTTGATATTCTCAAAGGCGGTTATTTTCCGGCTGTCGGCCAGCGCGATTTGCATCTCGCAGTCCTCGTCTGTCTTGCAGAAAAAAGTTAGAATATCGACATCTTCAGGACTGCTCATGCCCTCGATGACGACTAACGCCGCGCCGGCGGCGGTCGACCCGCTGAATTTTACGGCTTGGCCTTCCAGCGGCGTGAAATCATCAACGACCGTGATGGACAGCGTTGGATAGCTGGGCGGAATCAGTGTTTTATAACTGCCGTTAAAATCCTGCCAAACCCCGGCCACCAATAGCTGGCTGAGAGTTAAGATTATCCAGAAAAGTTTATTGCTCATTTTTTTACACCTCATTCTTTAGCGTCAAGGGGCAGAAGACTTATTCGACGGGAGATAGATTAAGGGCAGGAGCGGATTTTTTTGCTGGTAATAATCGGCCAAGAAGTCTGGGATGCTGGTATTTTTGTCTAAAGTTACAAACTTATAGACAGGGGTTTCTATTTCCGCGGCGTACTCGACCAGCCCGGCGGACGGCTGGGCAATGGCGGCAAAGTTGAGATAAGTAAAAGTATGCTCGTAGTGGTCAGGCTGGTCGGGCAGTAGCAGGCCGAGGCGGATTAAATATTTATGCTGGGCGATATACAGCTTCGCTTCTGCCAACTCGTTGACGGAGACCGTCCCCGTCAGCAGAACGCTGATGTCGGCGGTGGGGTATTGGTCGGCCAGACTTTTTATGTCCGCAGCCGTGGCGTTGGCCGTGGGGTAATAGAGACAATTTCTTTTGGCTCCCGTATGCTCCGCCAGAGCCTCAATAGAGTCGACCGCCAGAATATACTCGCGTGGCCGCCAAAAATCGAGCGGCTTATCGCCCAAAGCCAGCCCCAGACTGAACAATAATAGAAAAATAATCCCCCGCGACATTCCGTTAATATATACAGATGCCAAAATATTTGCAACAAGTTTTAATTTTGGCGGGCCGAAGCTTGGGGGGAGCGGCTGGGCGGGGAGAACCAAGCCAGCCCCCTAAAACCTTGTAAAAAAGCATTGCCCGGTGTAGAATTGGGCGACTTTTTTAAGGAGTTTTTATGCAAAAAGACATTCATCCTGATTATCACGAGGTCGTGGCGACTTGCGCCTGCGGCGCCCAGTTTAAGACCGGCTCGACGCTGAAAGAAATCCGCGTGGACATCTGTTCGGCCTGCCACCCGCTCTTCACGGGCAAGCAGAAGATTATGGACACCGAGGGTCGCGTAGACAAATTTATGAAAAAACTGGCCGCCGCCAAAAAGAAACCTGCCAAGTAATAGTCTGTTTTTTTAGGGAGCTGTCGTGGGTGAAGAAGGCGGAGATAAGACAGAGGAGCCTACGCCCCATAAATTACAGGAATTGCGGAAAAAAGGTCAGGTCGCCCATTCCAAAGAAATAACCACCGCTATTTTGTTGATTGTCGCCTACCGTACTTTCGCGGGGCAGGCGGAAAATATCTGGCTGCGTCTGCTCAATTTCGCCCAGGAAATGTTCCGGCAGATTGCCACGGCTCGGGACATTAATCTGGGTACCTTTGCCGGGCTTTTTTCTTACGGCGTGTACACGATTTTGACCAGTATTATTGTTCTCTTGCTGGTTATCTTTGCGGTAACAATTATTGTCAGCATGGCGCAGACGCAGTTTTTGTTTTCCGGCGAGTCGTTGAAGCCCGACCTCAATAAACTCAATCCCTTGAGCGGCTTGAAACGGATTTTTTCGCTAAAGGGCTTGATTCAGATTTTAATTACGGCGGTCAAGATTATCTTGGTGGCTTGGGTAACGGTTTCGATTATCATGAGCCACATCGGCACGGTTATCAATTCCATGGTGCTGGACCCCTTCACCATCATGCTTTTTGCCGGGCAAATGGTCATGGAGATTGCCACCAAGGTGGGCTGGTTGTACATCGTGATTGCGATTTTGGATTATATGTATCAGCGTTACGAATTTAATAAGAATGCCAAGATGACCAAGCAGGAAGTCAAAGAAGAATACAAGCGCTTGGAGGGCGACCCGACCATCAAGCAGGCGCAAAAACAGAAGCAGCGCGAGATGTCCCAGAAACGCCAGAAAGGTTCTGTTCCCGGCGCGGACGTGGTGGTAACCAATCCGGTACACTTGGCCTGCGCTGTCCGCTACAAGCCGGAGGTGGACAAGGCTCCGGTCCTGCTGGCCAAGGGGCAGCGAATCTTTGCGCAGGAGATTAAGGATATCGCCGAGGAACACAATGTGCCGATTGTGGAAAACGAGGTTTTGGCGCGGCAGATTTATGACACCACCGAGGTGGGCAATGAAGTGCCGCCGGAACTTTACCGCGCGATTGCCGAGGTTTTGGCGTTTGTCTATAAGCTGGGGCGCAACCGCGGCAAGAATAAATATAAACCAATCGTCGACAATAAGAATTAATAGCATCTCCGCGCAAAATATGCTAAATTTAGACCAATAGAGGGGACAGAGGGGGAGTTTTGCTTTGGTAGCGACAACGACGACCGACCAGCCCAAAACCAACGGCTTGCGGGACTTGTTCCGCGGCGGCGACCTTGGTGTTTTAGCGGCCTTGGTCTTGATTATCGCCATGATGATTATCCCCTTGCCGACTTGGCTGTTGGATATTCTCATGGTTTTTTCCATCTCGATTGGCATCGTGATGCTTTTGATTTCTATGTTTTTGCAAAAAGCCCTCGACCTATTGTCTTTCCCGTCGATTGTGCTGGTGGTTACGCTTTTCCGCTTGGCCTTGAATATCTCCTCGACCCGCTTGATTTTGAGCCAAGGCAAGGCTTTTGACGGGCAGGTCATCATGGCTTTTGCGGATTTTGTAACGGGCGGTAATTTCGTGGTCGGCGGCGTGATTTTCGTGATTATCACGCTGGTCAATTTTATCGTGATTACCAAGGGCGCGGAGCGCGTCGCCGAAGTCGCGGCGCGGTTTACTTTGGACGCTATGCCCGGCAAGCAAATGTCTATCGACGCGGACTTGAACGCGGGCTTGATTGACGGCGACATGGCCAAAAAACGCCGCGAAGATTTGTCTAAAGAATCTTCATTCTTCGGCGCGATGGATGGCGCGAACAAATTTGTGCGCGGTGACGCGATTGCGGGCATAGTCATTTTGATTGTGGAAATGCTCGGCGGTTTGGCGATTGGCATGATGCAACAAGGCATGGAGATGAGCGAGGCGGGCAATCTTTTCTTTAAACTGACGATTGGCGACGGCTTGGTCAGCCAGGTGCCGGCCTTGCTCATGTCCATCGCGACTGGTTTGGTTGTTACCAAGTCGGCTTCGGCGGATTCTTTGGGCGCGGACTTGATTGGACAATTGGGTAATCAACCGCGCGCCTTTGCCTTTGCCGCGTTGGTGCTGGGGCTTTTCGGCATTGTTCCCGGTCTGCCGACCGCGCCGTTCCTTGTCCTAGCTGGTTTGCTGGGCGCGGTGGCTTTTGCCATTATGCGTTCCAAAGCCAAGGCGGAGATGGCGGAGCTGGGCAGGGCGCTGGGGACGAGCGGCGAGGATGCCGCCAAGGAAGCCATGAAAAAGCCGGAGAGCTTGCTCAGCACTTTGGCTCTCGACCCTATCGCGCTGAAGACTGGCCGCAATCTGGTGCCGCTGATTGACCCCAGCCAAGACGGTCCCTTGCTGGAGAGAATCACGCTCATTCGTTACCATATCGGGCAGGAGCTGGGTTTTGTCATTCCTGGAGTGCGTGTCATGGACGACCTCTCCCTGCCGCCCAATGAGTATGTCGTGGAAATCCGCGGCACGAAAATCTCTAACGGCGTGGCCTTGGTCAATTATCACTATGTGCCGCAGTCCGTCCAGGAGCTGTCGGCCAAAAATATTACCGCCGAGGAGACCGTCGACCCCGTAACCAAACTGCCCGGCGCGTGGGTGGTTGATGATTTTCTGCCGCAACTGCAGGAGGCGGGCATTACGGTCATGTCCCCGGTGGACTATATCGCCAATCATTTTACGGAAGTCGTGAAACAACATGCCGACGAGATTATGACGCGGCAGAATGTCCAGTCCCTGCTGGAATTGGTCAAAAACACCAACGCGGCGATTGTCCGCGAGCTGGTGCCGGACATGCTTTCTTTGGGGCAGGTGCATAAGGTTTTGCAATTGCTGGTCAAGGAGAGAATCTCCATCCGCGACCTCTCGACTATCTTGGAGCGGCTGGCGGATTACGCGCATGTTTCCCGTGATACCAGTCTGCTGGCGGAGTATGTGCGGCAGGCCTTGGCGCGGCAGATTTGCTCGCAGTACGCGGACAAGGATGACACGTTGACCGTGCTGACCATCGACCCGCGTTTGGAAGAGACGATGATTGGCTCGTTGCATCATTCCGAGTACGGCTCGTTTTTGGCGATTGACCCCTCGGTCGGCGAAAAAATACTGGGACAGCTGCAGGAATATATGCCGTACTTCAAGAAAATCAACAGTCCTGTGGTCGTGCTTTGTTCGCCGCGTTTGCGCCCGCACTTCAAGCGCTTTACCGAGCGTAATTATCCCAATATTGTCGTCTTGTCTTACAACGAAATTGTGCCGCAAATCAAAGTACAGTCCATTGGCATTTTGGCCGTCGATGAATATTAGCATTGAAATTGATTACCCCCG
This sequence comes from Candidatus Termititenax persephonae, assembly GCA_003864475.1. Lineage (GTDB taxonomy): Bacteria > Margulisbacteria > Termititenacia > Termititenacales > Termititenacaceae > Termititenax > Termititenax persephonae. The sequence continues at coordinate 43,450 of BGZO01000001.1, forward strand.
CGGCGCGGCGGAAAATATGCGCAGAGACGAGACAGCTTTTTCTTGGCGTGAAAACGGCATTCTCTCCGGGGCTTATTTGCGTTTTTATTCTTGGCGCGCGCCCGCCATCAGCTTAGGCTATGCCCAAGAGCCAGAAAAAGTGTTTGCCGTCCGCAAGGCACAGGAACAGGGCGTGGAACTGACGCGGCGGATTACGGGCGGCGGGCTGGTCCTGCATCAGCCCCAAGAGTTGACTTATTGCTTGGTCGCGCCGCTGAACTTTTGGCCGGAAGGCATCCTGCTCTCCTGCAAGGCCGTCTCCGGTATTTTTATTGCTGCTTTGAGGAAAATGAAAATCAGGGCGCGTCTGGCGGCCAATCCCGGCGGGGGAGATGATTTTGCCCGGGATATTTGTTTTCTACGCCCGGCCAAGTATGAGGTGGTAGCGGGCGGCAGGAAACTGCTTGGGTCGGCGCAGAAGCGCGGGCGGTTTTATCTCTTACAGCACGGCTCCTTGCCGCTGACCCCGATTTGGCCGGGCTTTGCGGAGCTATTGGACATACGCCACATCCGCCGCAACTCCACCAATATGCAAAGCCTGACCGGGCAGACCTATCGTTATCAGGATGTGGCGCAGATTATCGCCGCGGAGTTTCAACGCGCCGAGTTTCCGCCGGGCGGCTGAGTATGTTAAAATAAAAGGGTGTGTATTTTCTGCCAAATAATTCGGAAAGAAATCCCCGCCGCCCCGCTTTATGAGGACGAGGAGACGTTAATCATTCCAGACCTCAATCCGCAAGCCCCGTTGCACTGGCTGATTATGCCCAAGGCTCATGTGGAAAATCTTACCCAGGCCGCGCCGGAGCAGGTGGCCGCCTGCGTCAGGGCTATGCAAAAACTGGTCAAAGAAAAAAATATTACCGACTACCGTCTAATCGTGAATAGCGGTGCGGAAGCCGGGCAGACCGTGCCGCATCTGCATTTTCATTTGCTGTCCGGGCGCGGCTTGGGTTGGCCGCCGGGGTAAGGCAGGCTGCGGCTCTTAGATTAAGACGCTGGCAGAGAGCGGATTATTTGGCAGTGAGGGCGGGTGATTTGCCAATTAGCGCCAACGCTGGGTATAATTAACTCTCGGGTTTTTTGTTACACGGGGATGTAGCTCAGTTGGTAGAGCACTGCGTTCGCAATGCAGGGGTCAGGGATTCGAATTCCCTCATCTCCACCAGAAATTTCACGAGTAGGCCAGTACGCGGCGAAGATTTTAGATAAAATCCCAGAATGGCTGGGCCGTGTTTTAAATTTTTAACATTTTACCCCGTGCGCAAATTTTACATTTTTGTCAAAATGCGGTAAAATTTGGCAAGTTTTTTTACTTTTTCTAAGGAGGTTTACATGGCTTACGCTGAGGCAAGAGATAATGAAGATATCGAAAAAGTTCTGCGCCGATTCAAGAGACAGGTCAAGGACGAGAATATTCTCCAAGATTTACGTGAAAGAGAAGTGTACGAAAAGCCCTCAGAACTACGCAAGAAAGAACAACGCGAAAGAGAACGCCAAAACTACCGCCGGATGCGTCTGGAAGAATACTAAAACGCGATGTTACTGGGGGGGCGGAGCGGATTGAAAATCCTCGACAGATACATGTTGAGCGAATTATTGATGCTTTTTGGCTTGGGTATGGCGGCTTTGGTCATTATCGGCACGATTGATTTGGTTTTCAGCTTGATTGATATGTTCGTCAATAATGGTGTACCGTTTCCCGTCGTTTTTAAAATTTTGATTTTTAAGATTCCGGCTATTATGGTGCTGTTTTTCCCGATGGCGGTGCTTTTTGCCGTGGCCATCACGCTGATTCGGATGATTACCGCCTCGGAAATCACGGCCTTGCGCGCGGGCGGCTTGTCGCTGCTGCGAATTACCGCGCCGATTGTCGGCGCGGGAGTGCTGGCGGCTTGCTTGTCTTTTGCCAATAATGACCTGCTGACCCCTTGGGCCAACGCTGTGTCCGACGGTCTGATTGACAAGGCTGTTCTGAAAAAACCGCTGACGGATATTCTCGAAAACACTTTTTTTCGGGAGTCCGAGTCGCGTTATTTTTATATCCGCCGGATTGATAGGCGCACCGATGTCATGGAAGACATTGCGGTTTATGAGCTGACCAATAATTTTCCGCGCGTCATCACCGCCAAACGCGCTTATTGGGACGGCAGTGAGTGGCGTTTGGAGAACGGCATTATCCACAAGTATGACGAGCAGGGCGTTTTGTCTTACCAAGGCAATTTCGCGCAGTTGAGCCTCAATATTGGGCGCAGTTTTTATAATTATTACAAGTCGCAAAAAACACCGTCCGAAATGTCCACCCAAGAATTGCGCGGGCGCATCGCGGAGCTGCGGTCGAGCGGCGTGGCGACCAGCGCTTTGCAGACCGCCTATCACTTGAAGTACTCCATGCCAGCGGCTTGTTTGATTTTTGCCCTGGTCGGCACGGCCCTGCTCTTGCTTGCCTTGGGGCATGGGCGCGATGTGTGGAGCGTGGTGGTCGCGGTTATTTTGGCGCTGCTCTCCGTGGGTTTTTATTTTTTCCTCATGGCGGCTTTTCGCGCTTGGGGACGCGGCGGCATGGTTACGCCTTTTTGGGCGGCTTGGTCGCCCAATTTTATTTACGGCTCTTTGGCGGCGGGCATCATTGGCGTGCGTAATTTTAGCAAAGGCGGGGGCTGACATGGCGGTGGATTTGCTGGCGCAAGATTACTTGCAGGAATTACGGGACAGCGCGGATAAATATTTTGCTCAGAATTATTTTTTGCAGGCGGTCGCCTATGACGAGCAGTTGATAAAATACAATCCCGCTTTGGCCCCGGGACTTATCCTCAAATATCAAACCGCCCAGCTGCTCACCCCGCAGTTTAAAAAAGAACTGCACCAAGCCCTGCTCAAGCTTTATCTGGCGGAGGGCAATCCGGCGGATATTTTAGAGGAAATCAGCGATTACTTGGAAATTGACCCGTTCGACCAGCAGGTAATTAACCTGCTGCTCAAACTCGACTATGATTATAAGCAAAATCCCCAGCTTATCCCCGTCTTGGCCAAGGCGGTGCGGCGTAATTATCACAATCATTCTTTGCTAAAAATTCTCTCTGGGTTATACTTGGAACAGGGCGACAGCAAAGCGGCCATTGAGCTTTACGAAAATTGTTTAAAGCACGGCGAGGGGGGCGCGGAGATGTTAAATATTCTGACGGAACTGCATATCCGGGAGCATAATTATAAACGGGCGGCGGAACTGTACCGCGATTTGTCGCGGGAGCAGGCGCAGAATGTGATGGAGCGTCTGGAGGCTCTGCGCAGTAAAAAGGGCATGTCAGCGGAGCTGCGGTTTTTACTGGCGGAACTGCGCGTCAAGAGCCGCGAGCCGGACCGGGCCTTGGAAGTCTATGAGGAAATCCTTGCCGAAACCCCTAAAGAAGCCAATCAGGTCTTGTCCGCCGTCCGGGATTTTTTGCGGATTTATGAGGATTATCCCGCCGCCAATTTTTTGCTGGCGCGGATTCACCGGGCGAAAAATAATTATTCCGAAGCGGTCATGGCTTTGCAAAAAATCGTCAATCTCGCGCCGCAGTATGTCGACCAGGCCGCCGTGGAGTTGCAGGATATTATCCGCCAAAATCCCGGACAGTTTATGGCTCTGGAGACCCTCGCCGTGATTCATCTGTACAAGCGGGACTTTGCCGAGGGCTTTCGGTGCTACAGCAGGATGCTGGACATCGCGCCGGAGCGCACGGAAGAGATTGTCGAAAAGGCGCGGCTGATTTTGAAACAGCATCCGCAGGTCGTGGCCGCGCGGGAAATTTTGGCCAAGTCTTTTTTAGCGAAAAAAGATTACCGCCGCGCCAAGAGCGAAGCGGAGGCTATTTTGGCGGTCGAGCAGAATAACGCCGGGGCTTTGGCGGTGCTGGGACGCGCCTGCCTAGGGCTGACTGAGTATGAGCAGGCGGCGACGGTCTTAAAAGATGCCCTGCGCCAAGACCCTTACAATAAGGCCTTGCAAGTTTATTACCGCGACGCGTCGACTTTCAAGCTGGACCGGCGGATTGCCGAGCTGGCTAAGCGTCTGGGCAAGGACCAATATAAATATTCTTGGCACTATGACTTGGGGCGGCAGTATTTCCAACGCGGCTTATTGACCGAGGCGCTCAGCGAGTTCCAAGCGGCGGTCAAGAGCGCGGCGCAGGAAAAAGACGCGCACCATTGGCAGGGCGTGTGCTACAAGGAGCTGGGGCGGTATGACTTGGCGGCGGCACAGTTCCAGAAAGCCTCGGCGCAGATTCCCGAGAGCGATTTGGCCGAGCGGCAAAAATCATTGTATTACACCGGGCTGGCTTACGAGGCGCTGGGCGAGCATCAGCGGGCCTTGGCTGTCTATACCGAGATTTACAATCTCGACCTGCATTACAAAAATATCGGGCGACGCTTGGAGCATCTGCGTTCTTTTTCTTGGGTGGAGCTGCGCGGCAAGGCCTTGGCGGTGGTCATTGCCGACTTGGGCGGCCAGCGGCTGATTGGCAGTTGGGCGAAAAATAATGAGTCGGAAGAATACGTCAAACGCCACCGCAATAAAAATATTGATTTGTCTTTCAGCATGGAGCATAATAACCGCGCCGTGGACTTGGCCTTGCGGGGACGGCTGGCGGAGGCTGAAGAGGAACTGGTTCTCGCCGCACAGATGGACTCCACTTTCACGATAGTTTTCAATAACCAAGCCGTGCTGGCGTTGCTCAACGGGCAGTTGGCTAAGGCCAAGGATTATTTGGAGCAAGCCATCAGCCTCAATCCCCGGCTGTGCATCACTTATGCTAATTACGGGGTGTGGCATCTCCTGCGCGGCGAACAGGAGAGCGCCAAGGAAAAACTGGAAATCGCGCTTTCGCTGGACAATACCCTGTGCCTGACCCAGCTCAATCTCGGCGACATTTATTACGCGCAGGACGATGTGCCGAAAGCCATCGCCTACTGGAATATGGTTTTGGATTTTGGGGCCTTGCCCGAGCTGGCCTCGCGCCGTCTCCAATACTGCCAGCCGTGAGCGACTGCCCATACAAGTATTCCCTGACTTTTACGAAAAATGGTCTGCTGATTTTTCTTTCCCAGCTGGACTTGATGCGGCTCTTCGGGCGGGTTATCCAAAAAAGTTCCCTGCCAGTCGCTTATACGCAAGGTTTCAATCCGCACCCGCGCTATGCCTTGCCTTATCCCTTGCCGGTGGGCTATGTTGGCGAGGCGGAAATTTTGGCAATATACTTGACACAGCCCGTGCCGGAAAACACCTTGATTGAGGAATTTAACCGCTTCTTGCCGCCGGATATTCGGGTACGCCAGGCGGTGGGCGGCGCGCTTACACCGCGTTATTATCTGAGAGTTGTTTTGGCGGGACCCCGCGATTGGTCTCTGCCCGCCAATTGGGCGGACTTGACCGTGGCCAAGGAGAATAAAAAAAGCGAGGTCCAAAAATATCGTCTGGGCGACCATGTGCGGCTTGAGCAGTCCGGGGCGGAATTGCGTCTCCTGCCGCTGAGCGATAAGGTTTTTAAGGCTGAGAAAGTCTGTGCCGCGCTGGGAATTGCGCTGGAGCAAATCACCGAGATTGTCCGGGCAGAAGCCCATTAAAAAAAGAAATTGTCCCAGACACTACCACACTACCAAAAAAACGCCCCTCTTGGCGAGGGGCGTTTTGGCACGACAAAACTAAAACTACGCGGCGTTATTTCAATTTATCATAACTGCCTAAGAGCCTGAGCAGTTTGTCATTTTCCGCGCGGACAATCGCCGAGGCGCTGGATGAATTGGCGTTGTACAGCGTATTGATTTGCACCGCGATGCCGTCCGAACCGAGATTATTAACCAGCAAGTAATGGGCTTGGTGGGGATTGACTTTGCTGATTGCGCTGAAGGCATATTCATTGGCATCATAAGTGTAAGTATATCCGGCTTCCGCCAAGGCTTGCCGCGCAAAACCAAGTATCTCCGGCTGGCTATTGGACAGATAGATTTTTTCACTGGTCAGCACTGTCTGATAAGCCGCCAAGGCCTGCGCCAGATTGAACAACTCTTCGGTTACCCGGTCGGATAGAGCGGTCTTGGTCTCATTGGCCGCGCCCTCGATGAAAGCCTCGATGTTCACACCGATAGCCGCGTTTACTTGGGTAAAAGTAACGCTAAGATTCAGGTCTTTTTTTACCGCCGAGAAAACATAATTGGTCTGGTTTTCGTTCTTGATGGTATAGCCGCTGGCGGCAATGGCGGTACGCGCATTGACGTAGGCTTGCGGGAAGTCGATAAACCGATAAATATGTCTCGTGCCTTTCTCCACCACGGGATACGTGTCAAGGTAGGCGGTCAAATTGTCGTTAAAATTTTCGATATAGGCTTGATTGCCGTTGACATCATAATTGCCGTCGAGGCTGGTGTTGATGCCGATAACAGTACGTCCCGCCTCGCCGCTGGCAATGATATTAAGCACGGCAGTCAAGGGTTCGTTGAAGACGTGGTTGGCCGTGCGCTCCTGTAGCGAGATGACGTTGCCGTTGGCCTGATACAGCAGGCTGTTGGCCTCCAAGTAGTCTTCGATAAAAGATTTTACGCGCGCGGTCGTCGCGACCGGATAAACATATTCCGTGGTCGCCCGTGAGGACCAGCGTCCGTATTTGTCCAACTCCGCGATGATTTCGGCCACCGCTTCTTGGGCGATTTGCCTGGACTGCGCCTCGTCGATATTGCCGTCGAGGAGAGCCAAAATCGTAACGACCGTCTCGCCATTACTGCCGTCCGTAACCACCGCTTCGACGTGCTTATTGTCGGTTTCGACCGCGCCGAGCGTGGCGTTGTCCTCAGGCAGGGCGGAGACGACTTTGTAATTGTCCGCATCCTCTTCGACGATGGTGTAGCCCTTGGTCTGCAGGGCGGCGGTGGTAAATTCATAAACCCTGTCCTTGCTCAGGCTGGTATAGACTTTGTTGTCTTCCTGACGAATATTTACCCCGCAACCCGTCAGTAAAAACAGGCTGGCCATCAGGCCGATAATTGTCAACTTCTTTAACATATTTTTTCTCCTTCTGCTTGATTATTTTGGCCGAGAACAATTTTTGATATGCGCGTAATTCCCCGCCCAACTTACGCACCCAGTTATAATACAATAGGTCGACCAAATTTTGCAACTATCGGCGGCGGGACAATACCAGGCGCGGTCAACGCCTAGTGGGCCCACTTGGACTTGAACCAAGGACCCACCGGTTATGAGCCGGTTGCTCTAACCAACTGAGCTATGGGCCCCAACCGACGCGGAGCGGATTATACCAGCAAAAACCGTCCACCACAACCGATTTTATTTACGCTATTTGGCCAATGTCTCGTGCCCGCACATTGAACACAAAAATTCAATGCGTGAAATCAGCATTTTGCGTCGATAGGTTGATGTAGCTTTTTAGGCCTTGGTAATTATGTATAAATCCGCCAAAAGTGGGTATTAATGTTGGCAAAGAAGGGCAGGTATTTATGGTCAAACTCAGGCTGAAGCCGCAGAGAATAGCGCTGGAAGACATAGTGCGCCGCCAGGAAATGGCGAAATACGGTCAAGTCGTCAGCGCCTTTAAGCCTATGGTCAGCCGACGGGCGGTCAATGGCCCGACAATTGTCGCGATAGAATAATAGGGGGTTGGGTATGCGAGTGTGGATGTGTGAATTGACTGCTACTTCTTCTCCTTCTTCTAGATATTATACAATGATGTCCTCCCATGGTATGTCTGGTGAAAATCTTGCGGTAATGGAAAACGCTGATGAAGACCCCAATGAAGAGGGAGTACAAATTAGTGCGAAAAAAGCGGCAACGTCTCAAGATTTATTAAAGTTTATGTTAATAGATGTTGATAAAAAAATAGAAGAGGGGAAGCTTACTCCCGAAGATATAAAATACTTTAAAGATGTCTGGGACGAGGCAAAAGATACTCCTGCCGCAAGAACGGAATTACTTAACTACATCACGCGGACAGGTGAAGAAGGTTTATTGGGAAAAGTGATTGGCGGAGACGCGGAGACGTTTAAGGAACTCTTGGATACCGCAATAAATTCATTGCCTTCTTCAATTACTACGCAAGGGAGATTAGTGGGATATCTCACGGAGAACCAAGATTTGTTGAATGCAGTGATAGGCACAGATACAGACAAGGCAAAAAACTTTATGGAACTCTTGAGCACCGCGAAAGATAATCCTGACGCGCAAGGGAAATTGCTGGGATATCTCATAGAGCAATACAATTCAGTCAATTCAGACAATAAAAATTTGTTGAAGGCAGTGATAGGGGAAGGCACAGACAAGGCAGAGAACTTTATGAAACTTTGGGATGCCGCGAACAACAATTCTGCCGCGCGAGAGAATTTGGTGAAATATCTCACGGACAGCCAAGATTTGTTGAATGCAGTAATAGATAGGAACGGAAACAAGACAGAAAACTTTATGGAACTTTGGGATGCCACGAACAACAATTCTGCCGCGCGAGAGAATTTGGTGAAATATCTCACGGACAGCCAAGATTTGTTGAATGCAGTGATAGATAGGAACGAAAACAAGGCAGCAAACTTTATGGAACTTTGGGATGTTGCGAAAAACAATCTTGCCACGCAAGAAAAATTGGTAGAAAAATACGAGGGATCCTTGTTAGGAAATATTGGTGTACACAAGATTAAGGAACTCTATGAGGCAACCAAAAATTTGGACTTACTTGGCTGCGTAAGAAGTGAATTAAATGAATTATACAATAATCCTCCTAATCCTCCTAATGCTATTTCGCTTAAAATATTTGGCATAGTTGGTAAGGACTTAAGTCAAGCCAATTTTGGCGATAACGGTCGTGTCGATGGCAAAGGCCATACTACTGGCGGCTGGGCGCTTGGCTTGGTAACTGGCGAAGACGAAGCTGGCGGTATTGAGGGCGTGATTACGGCCGAGGAATTTCTTACTTGGCATAATAGTGATATTGATGAGTTTATTCGAGATATTGTTACTCTTTTTGGAGATGATGCGCTGGCTGCCCTCGTAACGATGTCTAAACATTTGGGTGGAGAGGCGGAAAAGAAGCTGCTCGATAGGCTAATGACTTTTTATGATAATCCAGGCGTAACCAATGTAAGGGACCCCCACTTTGCTTCAGCGCATATTACTCAACAAATTGCCGATGGCATCAATAAAGCTAGTGAAGATGGTGAGCCAGACTTCATTGCTTTACAATTAGTCTCCAAAATGAATGACAATCAATTGACCAAGTTACTGGTGTTTATGTATCAGTGTAGTGGAAATAGCGGGCAGTCAGTTGTGAATACAATATTAAAAATGACAGGGCAAGAATCCCCAACAAGCGATGTCGGTAATCGGTTGTTGCATCAAGCATTGGAATTATACAGTGATACAGATGACCGTAGGAATGGAGCGCATCCAATAGTGGGGAAGGCTATAACCGATGCAATTAATGTGATAATAGCAGGTGGGAATGAGGGTGCGTATAAGGATGAGTATAAAAATCTTTGTGATTACTTTTCGCGACCGGAGAACTCTGCCCAGTTAAGAAAAGTTGTTAGGCATTGTATTGACATAGATATCCCAAAAGATAAAGGTGATACTAACGGTGATACTACAGAGGCTCAGGCCGTAAGAAAGTTATTGCTCGACGATAGAACCCAGAGAGCCACGCTAGGTTTTCTTGATGAGGCTTATGACCAGACTGGCGGGCGGATTTGGGATAGCGATGTCAAAGATTTTTTGAGAACATGTAAAAATGATAGTGCTATAAAAGACGACAATCCAGCATTGGCAAAAGCTTTAGATACGGTAACAAATCCGGCCAATAGGGCCAGGATGAGAGCGGGACTTCCACCAGCTAGAGAGAAGAGTACGACACCCGAACAAATAAATGGTGGGACAGGAGGGTTGCACGTTGCTGCGCCCGCCGCCACGCCCGCGCCTGTACGTACCAAGGATGAGATAAAATTGGAGAATGAGGCAAGAGTCAGTGATATTTTTTATAAGGGGTTCACTGAAGAAGATTTTAAGGCACTAAAAGATAATGGCATAAATTTAGGATTAGATTACAAAGCATTTATTAAGATGGCCTCAACACAATTCAGCCAGTTTGAGTTTAGGGCAACTGGTGGTGGGGATGCTCAAAAGAAAGTTGTTACAGACTTTTTGACGGCTTACGCAAAAGCTCTTTCTCATGGGGATACCGACAATGGTAAAACGGCGATGCGAGAAGCCGTTATGCTGTTAACGGACCATGGTTTCACCAAAGCATTCTTAGAGGCATATACATCCGCAAATTATATCGCAGGATTCTTCGACAAAGGGAGTCCTCATGCCGGGGAGCAGTACAAGGCGGACGGCACTACGAACACTCAGGCTAAGTCCTATCACTATATCGGTAGTGGTTCCACCCGGGCGGCTGTCGATGCTTTCCACGACTGGGCGAAAAATAACGGGGGGGATATAGGGAGCGGCGCCGAATCTTCTTATATGAAAGCGATAAAAGGTGGTACCCCTGTGTTTGAGGGTGCTACATTTCTTGGCATTGACGTTACGTTAAATGGGATAAAACTAAGGATTAGGCCTGATGATGCAGTAATTAGCAAAATAAGCGGTGATGTTGAGGGTGAGGCATGGAAAGATGCCTTGCTGACTGAACTGAGAAGAGAAACCAGAACAGAAAACATCGGGTTTACGCTTACGATACCAAATGAACAAGATGGTATAGTCGAAAACAAAGCCCCCCAACTAGACCTGCCCTAGTCGCTGACGACCCTGCTAACCCTGCTCCTAACCCTGGCACTACTGGCCCTAACCCTGCTGGTGATGGTGCTGGTGGTCCCCCCGACTCCAACACCCCTAATAGTTGAAGAAGATAAGGCGGGGAGTAATTAAAAGCACAAGACAATCCTTGACCCGCCGCCCCCGCGTAAGGAGCGACGCGGTTTGCTACCCAGCAGAGACCAGCCGGATTAGACGGGCGCAGATAAAACAATTCAGATTGAACGTACGAATTCCGTGTCGGCGCAAAAAGGTGGTAGAATCCTGAGAGTTATCGAGAATTATAATTCTGACTTCAGAGAGGAAGAACACCCGCGCAATAATAACGGCAAGTTTTCGACCAGTTCCGGTAGTGGCAGTAGCAAATCCAAGCCGCAAAAAACAGACCGCACACAGGAGACGGGCATGGCAGACGATTTAAAGACCAAGAAGCAAAAGCAGGAAATTATCAGCCGTTTAGATAAAGATTATATTCAAACCGCTGAGGAATTTTTTGAGAAAGCCAAAGGCAAAATCAAACAACGCAAGGAAAAAGTGTACAGAAGTATAGACAAACAAGAAGCAAAAAGAATCAAAGATGTAACTGGACTTGATGTCGAAGGTTATGAACATAAAATAATAAATGAGGATTTTGCGCACATATTCAGACGGCATGGTAATCCCAGAAAACAAGAAAAACTTGGACAGGTTGCGGTTACAAAAGATGATTTAAAACTCATACCCGAAATAACCAAAAATTACGACTCTCTCAAATTAAGCCCTGAAACATCTGAAGGTCGTCCTGTATTGGTTTACACTAAAAAAATAGGAAATGAATATTACTACCTTGAAACTGTTGGCGGTAAAAAGACCAGAGATTTGCGGTCAAAAAGCATGTGGATTAGAAAGACGGGAACAACCGACTGATGCCTATTAGTTTCCTAACCCTCAATCTCTACGCCCAAAGCGTGGTCGTTCCCGCTATGAATATATTATACCACAAAAGGACTACAATATACATGCAAGCCCCGCGTCTCAAAGATTCCTGCTGGTAGCCACTAGCACGTCAGTTGCAGCAGTTTTTCTTTGCGGCATATTTTGCCCAAGCTATTTGAGGCCGTAAAGAAACCGCAGGTGATAGAATCCTGAGAGTTATCGAGAATTATAATTCTGACTTCAGAGAGGAAGAACACCCGTGCAATAATGAATATTATTATCTTGAAACTGTTGGTGGTAAGAGAACCAGAGATTTAAGGCCAAAAACGATGTACATAAAAAAAACCAGAAGCAGGCACTGAATGCGCCATATTTTTCAATATGTCCCTCGCTTAAACGTCCTAGACGCTCCTGCTTCTGGCATTATCAATATTATACCACAAAAGGACTAAAATATACATGCAAGCCCCGCGTCTCAAAGACTCCTGCTGGCAACCACTAGCACGTCAGCTGCAGCAGTTTTTCTTTAAGGCATATTTTGCCCAAGCTATTTGAGGCCGTAAAGAAACCGCAGGTGGTAGAATCCAGAGAGTTATCGAGAATTATAATTCTGACTTCAGAGAGGAAGAACACCCGCGCAATAATGACGGCAAGTTTACGTCTGGCGGAAATGGCTCGAGCAACATAAAATCAGACAGCGATAAAACAATCAAAAAGGATGATAATGTGAAATACGAGAAAAAATCAAAATCCAAAAAAAAAAGAAGCGGACGATGCCATAGAAAAAGTAACGAAAACAAAAGGCGAAACTACCGTTAAAGAGCTTCGTAACGATTTGGATGAATACGAGGGAACTAATGATGTTACTTTTATTTATGGAGATGAGAAAAAAGGTCTAAAACATATTGAGGATAAGCACGGCAAAGATGTAATTCCTAAAGTTGTAGATGCAGTTGTTTACGGCGAGATAAAAAAATATGTTCGGGCAAAGAAAACCATCCACTTAGAAAAAGATGGATATGAAGCCGTATTGTCGCTTGATGAATACGGGAAAAAGAAAACTTGGCTATTAACTGGTTGGGAAATAAATGATTGATATGTGGTGTTGGGTGGAAATAGCGAGGTTTGTGCTCAACTATTCCTACGCAGTCAAAGCCTACATTTAGTCGTCAGTGACTGGGAGCCAGCACCATATATATTATACCACAAAAGGACTAAAATATACAGGCAAGCCCCGCGTCTCAAAGACTCCTGCTGGCAACCACTAGCACGTCAGTTGTAGCAGTTTTTCTTTGCGGCATATTTTGCCCAAGCAACCGTCATTATTGCCGTTTCCCAAGTTGCCAAACCTGCCTGCCATGATTTGGAAATTGCAGGATATAGCTAAAATGCCTGCCGCTAAAAATGAAGTGGAAATCAAAAAACTGAAAAGATTCATGGCTTAACAATCCGTGGACTTGGCCTACACTGTCTAAGTGGAGATAAAAATAACGGCCACGACTATTTTTGAGAAAAAAAGGAGCGGCTTGAAATGGTGAAAAAAATGAAAAAGAAAATTGTGTTTGATTTAGACCCCGATGAACAAAACATAGAAGACCAACTGGAGACTTTTGTGCCTGCCTCGGCTGAGACCGCTGGCGAGTGTGGTTTGCCGTACCAGACTTTTATCACAATGGTTTTGCATAAATATGTTACCGACCAATTCGTTGACCGCAATGAGGTCAAAAAACTTTGGTAGATAAAGACCGGGGCGTGAATTTTTTTGCTTCCCGCGGTTTCGCGATATGCTACAATAAACCCATGTCCACCGAGAACACCGAGCGCATTTTAGCTGAACTGGCCGCCGCGCGGTTTGCGCCGCCGGGGTCAGCTTATGCCGCGCATCGGGCGGGGATATACCCTGCCTTCCAGGATTTTGTAGAAATCACGTCCCGGCATATCGCTGACCCGCGGATTTTGGCGGAGCTGGAGTTGATGGGCCAAAAACTGCAAAAAGAGACTGTGGAGAGAGGACAGCATGAGCGGCAAAATTAAAATCGGCATAGTTGGCGCGACGGGGTACACCGGGGCGGAGCTTGTCCGCCTGCTCCTTGACCATCCCTTGGCGGAGATTCGCTGCCTGACGACCACCTCGGCGGCGGGGCAGGACCTCGCCGGGATTTATCCGTTTTTGCGCCCGCGTTTCTCGCAAACGCTCGTCGAGTATAAGCTGGACGAGGTTAAAAATCTGGACATGGTTTTTATCTGCCTGCCGCACGGCAAGTCTATGGAGATTGCCCCGGAACTGGTAAATGCTGGCGTAAAAGTTATCGACCTCGGTGCGGACTTTCGTTTTCGCGACTTGGCCGCCTATGAGCAGGCCTACCAAAAACATGCCGCCCCGGAAATGAACGCGCAGGCTGTTTACGGCCTGCCGGAATATCACCGCGCCCGGCTAAAGAAAGCGCGTCTGGTCGCCAACCCGGGCTGTTACGTTACGGCGGCGACGCTGGCCTTGAAGCCGATTGTCGACGGTCTGGCGTATCTTCCCGGTTCGATTATCATCGATGCCAAATCCGGCGTGTCCGGGGCGGGGCGGGCTTTGCGGCAGGACACTCATTTCTTGGAAGTCTATACCAATTTTTCGGCCTACAAAATCGGCGCGCATCGCCATCAGCCGGAGATAGAGCAAAATATCGGCGACTCTGTGGTTTTCGTGCCGCAATTATTGCCAGTAAATAGGGGCATTTTGGCCACAATTTACGTGAAGTTGCGCGAAAAATTATCTACTGAGGACGCGCTGGCCGTTCTGCGCCAAAAATACCGGGACGAGCCTTTTGTCCGTGTCGTGGACGAACCGCCGACGCTCAAGGACGCGCTGGGCAGTAATTACTGCCTGATTTCGGCCAAGATTGTCGGCGACGGCGGGCAGTTGGTTTTGCTGTCCGTCTTGGACAATCTGGTCAAGGGCGCGTCTGGTCAGGCCGTGCAGAATATGAATATAATGTTTGACCTGCCGGAGACTATGGGTTTGGAGAGGCCTGCTCTCAATCCGTAAGTTGATGCCTGGGGCGCGGGGTAAAAATATTTGTTGCGCCAAAAAAGGAGCAGAAAATGTTGCCAAAAGGTTTTCAATATGCCGGGGTATACGCTGGCCTCAAGGACAATGGCAAAAAAGACATGGGCGTGATTGTCTCGGAAAGGAAGGCGGTTTGCGCCGGGGTTACGACGACCAATCTGGCCTGTGCCGCCTGCGTCAAACGCGCCCGCAAAATCCTGCGCCGCGGCGCGGCCAAAGCCATCATCGTCAATACTAAGTACGCCAATGCCTGCACGGGCAAGCAAGGCGAAAGGGACGATGCCGAGTACGCCAAGATTGCCGAAAAGCTGTTTGGCGGCCCGGTCTTGACGGCTTCGACTGGCGTGATTGGCCAGAACATGCCGCTGGATAATATTAGGCGCGGCGCGGAACTGTTAAAAAAAGAGTTGAGAGATGATTACGATGCTTTTGCCGAGGCGATTTTGACCACCGATTTGGTTGTCAAGAAGATAAGTAAAACCGTGCAGATTTTGGGCAGGGACGTAACTGTCGCCGGGGTCGCCAAGGGGTCGGGCATGATACACCCCGATATGGCGACGATGCTGGCTTTTATCACGACGGATGCGGATATTGACCGCGGGCTTTTACAACGAATTATTCGTGAAGTAACCGCTATTTCTTTCAATCAAATAACGGTGGACGGCGACACCAGCACCAATGACATGTGTCTCTGCCTGGCTAATGGTCTGTCCGGCGTGCGCATTGACCGTCAGGCCTTGCCGATTTTTCAGGCGGCTTTGACTGAGGTGCTGATTTATTTGGCGAAAGCCATAGCCGCGGACGGCGAGGGCGCGACCAAGCTCATGGAAGTCAATGTAACCGGGGCGCGCTCGCTCAAGGAGGCGCGTCTGGCCGCCAAAGCGGTGGCAGGCTCGCCGCTGGTCAAATGCGCGGTGTACGGCGGTGATGATAATTGGGGCAGGGTGATTGCCGCGGTTGGCCGTAGCGGCGCCAGATTTGACCCCGAAAAAGTTAGAATGAACTGGGACGGCCTGCAAAGCAAAACCGTTACTATCAATATCGACCTCGCCAATGGTCGCGAGTCCGCGCAGGCTTGGGGCTGTGATTTGACTGAGGGGTATATTAAAATAAACACGAAATATAATTAACTGAAATTTTTTGAAGCGTAATAAATATAGCGCAAAGTTAAGAGAGAGGCCACGGCAAGCAGTATTCGCGTAACTATAACGGAAAATCATGTTATAATTCCGTCCTATGCAGAAATTTCAGGACAAAGTGGAGGTTATTTTAGACGCGTTGCCGTATATTCGGAAGTTTCAGGGCGCGATAGTTGTCATCAAATACGGCGGTTCCGCCATGACCGACCCGCGGCTCAAACGCGAGGTGGCGCGGGACATTGCCTTGTTGAATTATATCGGCATGAAGCCCGTCGTGGTGCATGGCGGCGGCAAGGAAATCAACAGTTGGCTGGACAAAATTGGCAAAAAGGCGGAGTTTGCGCCTAACGGCCTGCGCGTAACAGACAAGGAGACGATGGAGCTTGCCGAGATGGTGCTGGGGCGCATCGGCAAGGAAATCGTCGAATTACTGCACCGCGAGGGGGAGACCAGGGCGGTGTCGCTCTCGGGAAAGGACGGCGGTCTTTTTGTCGCGGAAAAACTACAGTCGGAGTACGACTTGGGCTATGTCGGCGAGATAAAGACTGTCAACGCCGAGATTGTTCACGAACTGCTAAGCAAAGACTTTATCCCGGTTATTTCGTCTGTCGCCATGAGCCGTACTGGCGAGACTTACAATATCAATGCCGATATTGCCGCCTGTAAAATCGCCAAGGAATTAGAAGCGACGAAACTGTATTTGATGACCGATGTGGACGGCGTGCTGGACGGGAACAAAAAACTCATCCAGCGTATTGATAAGAAAAAAGCCGAGGAATTGCTGGAGAGCAAAGTGATTGCGGGCGGCATGATTCCCAAAATCAAAAGCGCCTTGGACGTTTTGAGCATTGGCGTGAAATCGGTGCATATCATCAACGGCACGGTCGAACATTCGTTGCTGCTGGAGACCTTGACCAGTCAGGGTATCGGCACGATGGTAACTTGGGATTAGAGTATTATTCCGAGGCAATTTTTTCTAGTCTGGAACGTAATTTTTGGTTTGTTATTTTTATCGGTTTTATTTTACCGTGTGGATTTTTTATAGGCCGATACGCTCCTTTTTCCAGTGCTGAATAAACATCCAACACCATTTTTTTGACAAGTTTTTCCGTTAACGGAGTGCCATCGTCAAGCGTCTCGAACGTTTTCTCAAGCATTTTGCAGCTCCTTTAATATTTTAATGACCTTTTTCGTCGCTTTCATAGCATGTATTACAATTTCTTCCCCATTGCTTTTTAAAACAGTAATTACTTCAAGCGTTCGTAAAGACCTATCAAACCCAATATAAAGCAATTTTTGCGGATTTTCCGCAATTTCAATAACTTCAATAGCATGTTCAATGACATAGATTATGTCTTTTTCGTGAATGCCATGTTTTTTAGCCGAGTCAAGTATCTTGACAGCCATGAATATATTATAACACAGCTTGCGGCTGCTTCTAAAAATTTCCAAACAAATAGTGTATACTAACTCAAAAATATGGTAAAAAAAGACTTTATATCAATAAGCGACCATGACGCGCGGACAATCAATCATCTGATTCGTCAGGCCTACAACCTCAAGGCGCAGGCGCGTGCCGGAAAAAAACATGAGCTGTTGCAGGGCGAGTCGCTGGCCATGATTTTTGACAAGCCGTCCACGCGGACGCGCGTCTCCTTTGACGTGGCGATGTATGAATTGGGCGGACATGCCATCAATATTACCGCCGGCGAATGTGGTCTGGGTACGCGCGAGTCTGTGCCGGATGTGGCGCGGACTTTGAGCCGCTTTTGCGACGCGATTATGGTGCGTACTTTTGGCCACGATATCGCGCTGGGTTTGGCGGAACACGCCACCGTGCCGGTCATCAACGGCTTGACCGACCTCCTGCACCCCTGCCAGGCTATGGCGGACGCGCTGACCATGTACGAAATCACGGGCGACTTAAAAGGCGTGCGCTTGACCTATATTGGCGATGCCAATAATGTAACCAATTCGCTCATCAATCTGGCGGATAAAACAGGCCTCGATATCACGGTCTGCGCGCCCAAAGGCTACACGCCGGATGAGAAAATTTTGGGCGGTCAGTTTACCTTGATTAGCGACCCGGTCGCCGCCGTGAAAAAAGCGGATTTTATCTATACGGATGTTTGGGCGAGCATGGGGCAGGAAAAACTGGCCGCGCAGAAAAATAAGGCTTTCAAAGACTATCAGGTCAACAGCCAGCTCCTCAAAAAAGCCCCCAAAAATGTGAAAATAATGCACTGCCTGCCCGCCCACCGTGGCTTGGAAATTACCGATGAAGTGATTGACCACCCGGAAAAATCCATCGTCTTTGAACAGGCGGAGAATCGGCTACATGCCCAAAAGGCGATATTGGTGTATTTGTTGAAGTAAGTTTTGCTGTTTTAATGTTTCGCTAAAGCGAAACACCCCACCCGCTCCAGCTAACGCTGTCGCGCCCTCCCCTTATCAAGGGGAGGGCTGGGGTAGTTAAGAAAAAGGAGCATAAACATGGTAAAAAAAGTAGTCCTAGCGTATTCCGGCGGCTTGGACACGTCCATAATGATTCATTGGCTGAGAGAAAATTATGGCTGTGAGGTCATCGCCTATGCGGCGGACGTGGGGCAGGGACTGCGGGAACTGGATGATTTGCGGGAACGCGCCAGGGCCGCCGGGGCGAGCAAGGTTTATGTTTTGGATTTGCGGCGGGAATTCGTCGAGGACTACATCTGGCCGACGCTCAAGGCCGGGGCGGTTTACGAGTCGCGTTATCTGCTCGGCACGTCATTTGCCCGGCCAGTCATCGCCAAGCATCAGGTTTTGCTGGCCCAGAAAGAAAAAGCCGACGCGGTTGCCCACGGCGCGACAGGCAAGGGCAATGACCAAGTGCGTTTTGAGTTGACCTTTATGGCCCTTGACCCTAGCCTGCAAATCATCGCCCCTTGGAAAGACCCGGACTGGACAATCAACTCCCGTGAGGAAGCGATAGACTATGCTAAGGCGCACAATATTCCGCTCAAAATCACGAAAAAACGCATATACTCGGAAGATGCCAATCTCTGGCATATTTCTCACGAGGGGGCGGAACTGGAAGACCCTTGGCGTGAGCCGGGCGGGGCTGTTTACAGTATTTCCAATACTTTGGAGAAGGCCCCGGCAAGGCCGGAATATGTGGAGATAGAATTTCGCCAAGGTGTTCCCGTCGCCTTGAATAAAAAGAGATTGCCAAGTGTGGATTTGCTGCGCAAGTTAAATATTATTGGCGGCAGGCACGCCATCGGGCAGATTGATATTGTGGAGAATCGCCTGGTCGGCATGAAATCACGCGGCGTATATGAAACGCCGGGCGGCACGATACTCTATGCGGCGCATGACAATCTCGAACAATTGACCTTGGACAAGGAAACCTATCATCTCAAACAGCAATTGGCATCTAAATACGCGGATTTGGTCTACAACGGTCAATGGTTTACCTCGGCGCGTGAGGCCCTCGACGCTTTTGTCAATAAGACGCAGGAGACGGTCAATGGCACGGTGCGCCTCAAATTGTACAAGGGCAATGTTGTCTCGGCGGGGGTCAAGTCGCCGGATTCGCTGTACTTGGAAAATCTGGCTTCGTTTACGAACTCCGCCCTCTATGACCAGAAAGATGCGACGGGTTTTATCCGTTGTTTTGGCCTGCCGCTTAAAGTGGCGCGTTTGCGGGGACGGTTGCCCGCCTAAGAAGAGGTAAACATTCTTTCGTAAAAATTACCTCTTGCTTTTTTTTTAGAAATTTGTTATATATAACGCAACGAGGTCAATTATTCATACCCCCCATTGATAATTGACCTTAGAAATAGCCCTGCCTTTCTCGGCAGGGCTTCTTTTTGCCCAGCCGATATGTTTTTTTAGTTCAAGCGGTTCGTTAGCCTCTGCGGGCTTCGTATGATATACTCCTCCCCATGAGAATTTCCCAGATGCTGCTGCCGACACTGCGCGAGGACCCCGCGGATGCCGAGATTATCAGCCACAAATTGCTCGTGCGCGCGGGGCTGATTCAGAAGGCCGCCGCGGGTATTTACAGTTATTTGCCTCTGGGGTACCGCGTCATCCGCAAGGTCGAGAATATCATCCGCGCCGAGATGAATAGGGCGGGGGCGCAGGAAGTTTTGTTGCCTGTGGTCGTTCCGGCGGAGCTTTGGCAGCAGTCGGGACGCTGGGAAAAATACGGCAAAGAGCTGCTGCGTTTCAAGGACCGCAAGGACGCGGACTATTGTCTGGGACCGACGCACGAGGAAGTTATCACGTCTCTGGCGCGGTCGTTCATTCATTCGTACAGGCAGTTGCCGCTCAATCTTTATCAGATTCAAACCAAGTTTCGCGACGAAATCCGCCCGCGCTTTGGTCTGATGCGTGGCCGCGAGTTTATTATGAAAGACGCATATTCTTTTCACGCTTCGCCGGAGTCGCTCGATGCCGAATACCAAAATATGCGCGAGACGTACTGCCGCATTTTTACGGCCTGCGGTTTGCAATACAAAATAGTGCAGGCGGACAGCGGTAATATCGGCGGCTCGGTCTCCCAGGAATTTATGGTGCTGGCGGAGAACGGCGAGGACGGCCTCTTGTCCTGTGCCAAGTGCGATTATTCTGCCAACCTTGAGGCGGCTGTCTCCCATGTCGATATTCCGCGCGGCGGCCAGGCTTCACCTGCCGTTACGGAAGCCGTCCGCGAAATCTCCACGCCCCAGCGGAAATCTATCGAAGAAGTCTCCGCGTTTTTGCAAGTCGCGCCGGAAAAGTTAATCAAGACGCTGGTTTATTATTATAAGAAAAATGCCCGAGAGGATTATGTCGTGGTCTTATTGCGCGGCGGCGACCAGCTCAATGAGATTAAGCTGAAAAATTACCTCGGCGCGGATGTGGTATTGCCGGCGGAGGACAGCGCGGTCGAAAAAATTACGGGTGTCGAGCCAGGTTTTTGCGGCCCCGTGGGCTTGACCAAGGCACGGATTGTGGCGGACGAGCTGGTTAAGGCCGGCGGCGCGGGCGTAACCGGAGCGAATAAAAAAGATACGCATTTGCTCAATGTCGTGCCGGGGCGGGATTTTGCGCTGACCGAGACGGCGGATTTGCGTCTGGCGCGTCCCGGCGAAAAATGTCCGCATTGCGGCGCACCGCTGGAGGCTGTCCGCGGCATCGAAGTGGGGCATATTTTTAAGCTGGGGACGAGGTACTCCGAGGCCATGCAGGCGGAATATCTCGACCAGTCCGGCGTGAGCCGCCCTTTCCTCATGGGCTGTTATGGCATTGGCGTGGGGCGTACAGTGGCGGCGGCAGTCGAACAGCACTTTGACGACAGTGGCATTGTCTGGCCGCAAGCCTTGGCTCCGTATCATTGCGTGGTCATGCCCGCCGCGGCGCGGGACCAGGGGCAGCTGGCGGTGGCGGAAAAAATTTATCAAGAGTTGCTGGCCGCCGGAGTGGAAGTTCTCCTTGACGACCGCGACGAGCGGATTGGCGTAAAATTAAAAGACATGGAGTTGATGGGCATTGCCAGCCGGGTCGTGGTCGGCAAGGCTTTGAGCGAGGGCAAGGTGGAATTCCGCCTGCGTCAGGCCAAGGACAATGAAATGTTCCCGCTGGCCGAGGCGGGCAAAAAAGTTTTAGAGAGACTGGCATGAAAGTCTATCTCGCGGGTTTTAATATTGACTCCGAAGTCATTGCGGACTTGCGAGGGGACAGTCGGCGTTTGGACATCACGCCGGAGACGCTTTCCGCCGCCTATGCGCGTATCTCCCGCGACCCGCGCCCGGTCAATGAATTGCGCCGCGCGGCGCGCGCCGAGGTGGAAAAAGCGCGTCAGTCCAATCAAGCGATTATTTTTGGTCTCGGGCATAGTTCCGTTGCTGAGCACGCGGTGTTTAACTTTGATGTGCTGGATTTGAGCCGCCGTGCCATGGAGGAATTAGAAAAATTTCGGCTCTGCTCTTTCACGGAAAAGTCCCAGCGTTATATTACTTTGGACAGCGCTTATTACACGCCGCCGGAGTTAAGAGCCACGCGCTTTGAGCCGCTTTTTCACGCGCAGGTCAAACAACAGAACGAGTTGTACGGTGCGTTATTGGACAGGCTGAAAGCTTATGTTTTGCACAGGCACAGTGATTTGGCTGCTGACCCGAAGAACAAAAATTTGCTGGAAGGTTATGCCAAAGAGGACGCACGCTACATTACCTCGCTGGCGACTTTTTCGCAGGCAGGCATGACGGTCAATGCCCGCAATCTGGAAAAGATGCTGCGGCGTTTTGCCTCCAGTCCTTGTCCGGAAATAAATAATCTCGGCACGGCCTTGCATGCCTTGGTCAAAGATATCGCGCCGTCGATTATCAAGTACCCGGGAGCCAACGCTTATGACCGCGACACATATCGCGAATTGGCTGAATACACGCAAAAAACAGCCAATGTTTTTGGCATAACTTCACGAAAAACCAAGGCATGTGCCTTGCTGGATTATACCAAGGGCGGAGACGATAAGATTTTGACCGCCTTGGCTGTCAAATCTGCCAATCTAGATTGGCGGTCGTCCACCCGGCTGGTCAAGAAGCTGAAAAAATCCCAGAAAAAAGAGATGTTCAGACTTTGCGTCAAGAACATGCAGGCTTGGGACCAGATGCTCCGGGAGTTTGAATTGGTGGATTTGACTTTTGAATTGGTCGTGTCGGCGAGTTGTTTTGCCCAGTTGAAACGCCACCGCCTGGCCACTTTACTGTCCGCCGACTATGACCCCGCCCTAGGTTTGCGTGTG
Organism: Candidatus Termititenax persephonae; assembly: GCA_003864475.1. Lineage (GTDB taxonomy): Bacteria > Margulisbacteria > Termititenacia > Termititenacales > Termititenacaceae > Termititenax > Termititenax persephonae. The sequence continues at coordinate 66,156 of BGZO01000001.1, forward strand.
CCGTCGGCGATTGAGGCGGTCGGTCTGGCGGAAGAGTTTGTCCGGGTGGCGGAGGCGAGCGCCGAATTGTCCGCCGAGATTGGGCAGGAATTTCCTCGGGCGGCGGGTTATCTCCTGACCAATGCCCATCAGCGGCGCGTGATTTGCCGCGTCAATCTGCGCGAGCTTTACCACATCTCCAGACTGCGCGAGGACGCGCATGCCCAATGGGACATTCGGGAAATCACGGCACAGATGACGGCTCTGGCCAGAAAAGTCCTGCCCCTGACCGCCTCTTTTATCGGCGGCAAGGATGCCTGCTCGGAATTGCGGCGCAGGCAGATTACAACTTGAACAGCATCTCCGCGTAAGTCGGCACTGGCCAAATATCTGCGGGAGTGATGACCTCCAGAGCGTCAATGTCCTCGCGCAGGGCGGAGAGGGCGACAAACACCTCGTCACGGGCAATAGTCGCCTGCTTGGTCGCGTCATCGGCGGCCTTGGCTAAAGCGGCGGCGGCGGCCAGCGCGGCGGTCTTCTTGTCTATGGCGGAGAGCAGGCGGCTGGCGTTATCCAGCAGTTTTTCCTGCACCGTGGTCGAGACGGCCGCCGCCTTGAGATTCTTAATCTGTTTGGCCAGCTTAGCCGCAAGGTTTAACGCCGTGGGGATATACAGCGTCTTGGCCATACGCACCGCCGTCTGCGCCTCAATATTGATGTGCTTATAATACTGTTCGATGTAAATCTCGTAGCGGGAGTGCAGTTCGTCCTTGGTCAATACGCCGTATTTCTCGTACAGTTTCTGCGCTTTCGGTGTGAGATAGGCTTTCAACGCGTCGACCGTGTTTTTCACATTAGGCAGACCGCGTTTTTCCGCTTCCTGTGGCCATTCTTCAGTGTAGCCGTTGCCGTTGAAAATCACGCGGCCATGTTTTTCCATGACTTCCTTGACATAAGCGGCGACTTCCGTGTTGACATCTTTGGCTTTTTCCAAGCGGCCAGCCAATTCGTCCAGAGCCTCCGCTACGATGGTGTTCAGCGTAACGTTTGGTCCCGAAATCGATGCCGATGAGCCGACCATGCGGAACTCAAACTTATTACCCGTGAAAGCAAACGGCGAGGTGCGGTTGCGGTCAGAATTGTCTAGGGGCAGGGCGGGGAGCGTATCCACGCCGAGTTTCAAAAATTCCTTGCCGCCAGCCTTGTATTTTTCACCGCGGGCAATGGAGTTCAGCACGGCATTCAAGGTGTCGCCCAGAAAGATGGAAATGATTCCGGGAGGAGCCTCATTGGCTCCTAGGCGATGGTCATTGCCGCTGGTGGCGCAGGTGGCGCGCAGTATATCGGCGTGCGTGTCAACGGCCTTGATGACCGCGGCGCAAAAGGCCAAAAACTGCTCGTTGGCTTCCGGGGTCTTGCCCGGCTCCAGCAGATTCTGGCCGTCGTCCGTGGACAGCGACCAGTTATTGTGTTTGCCGTTGCCGTTGATGCCCGCGTAAGGCTTCTCATGCAGCAGGCAGGCCATGCCGTGCCGCAGAGCAACCTTCTGAATCGTCTCCATGAGTAGCTGATTGTGGTCGGCGGCGATGTTCGTTGTGGAGAAAACTGGCGCAATCTCGAACTGGCTGGGGGCGACTTCATTGTGCTTGGTCTTGGCGAGAATGCCCATTTTCCACAACTCAATGTCCAAGTCTTTCATAAAAACAGACACCCGGTCTTTAATCGCGCCGAAATATTGGTCTTCCAGTTCCTGCCCTTTGGGCGATGCCGCGCCGAACAATGTGCGTCCCGTCATCAGCAAATCCAGGCGCTTCAGGTAAAAATCCCGGTCAATTAAAAAATATTCCTGCTCCGGCCCGACAGTCGAAAGCACGGTGGAGGCGGTCTTATTGCCAAAAGTTTTCAATACCCGCAGGGCCTGTTTGGACACGGCGTTCATCGAACGCAGTAGCGGGGTTTTCTTGTCCAGCGCATGTCCAGTGTAGGAGCAGAATGCTGTCGGTATGCACAGGGTTACGTCCCCCGCCGCATCGGTCTTCAAGAAGACCGGGGAGGTAACGTCCCAAGCCGTGTAGCCGCGCGCCTCAAAGGTCGCCCGCAGACCGCCGCTGGGAAAAGACGAAGCGTCCGGCTCGCCTTTGATGAGCTGTTTGCCGGAAAATTCCATGATGATGCCGCCGTCCTCGGTGGGATTAATGAAAGAATCATGCTTCTCCGCGGTGATATTGGTCAGCGGCTGAAACCAATGCGTGTAATGCGACGCGCCTTTTTCTATCGCCCAGTCCTTAATCGCGTTGGCGACGACATCGGCGACATCGCCCGTCAATTCAGTCTGCCCGGACAGCACTTTTTTCAGCGCTTGGTAAGTGTCTTTGGGCAGACGCTCCCTCATCGCCTTGTCATTGAACACATTGGAGCCGAACAACTCCGTGATATCTGGTTTTTTCTCGCAACAGCCCATGATTCCCTCCTCAAATTTTTTAAATACCAAATTCTGCCCTTTAGTCTAACATGCTTTATGCCAAGCCCAAAAAATGCGCTTAATAAGCCAAAAACAGGAGAAACCACCAAGTCGACAAGACAAAAATGTAACTTTTTTTTGCAAAAAATTACAGAAATGTTGGGCAATCTGGTAAATTCTTGCAATTTTCCGCAATATGGCAGATGGCGAAACTTATTCTTTTGAGTTCCTATCTAGCGAAATGACAGTAACTCGCAAGGGCGGCGAATTTTTCCTAGACAGTAATACTCATCCCGCCAGTAAAGATTTTATAATTGCTTTCATGAGAAATCAATTTATAGCAGAATTTATAGTAGCCAAAGAACAAAATAGAGAACAGGAATTATTGGATAAATTACGAAATATGCAACAACCTGCACAGGCTGTACAAGACAATCAGGCAATGAAGCAAGCTCTGTCCCATTAAATTGACTTTTTAGCCGTATATATGTAAAAAACAGGGTATAAGTTAGATAATGAATTTACGGGAGTTACAATGAATATTTCTTCAGAAAATTTTGCCCCCAACAGAGTTTCGACAGCGGCGACAACTGTTAGCGCAAACGTTGTGCCAGCAAAAACACCAATAATTCGCAATAAAATCCCGCCGACTGGTGTTACTTTTGAGCCGATCAGCGTTTTTGATCCGGCAAATGTCTGGCAAGGGTTGATCCAACATTCCGAATCAGGCAAAATGTCCCTGTTAAAAGAAATCAAGAATGATCCCGCCAAAATCCAGCACACACCTTACGCTAACGATTTTGACTTTGTCACCCAGGCCTTGCTTTCTCTTGAGAACATAGAAGACAAGTTAGCTCTAGTCAAATATATAGGTTACGATGCGGCGGTCAAATTAACAGAAATTACCCCGCACTACATATATTTTGTCGCGGACGATGTTGCTAAACAGTTGATCACCGAACACGACCCGCATTTGCTTAGCTTTGCCAAAGATACGATGGCCGTCGAACTGATCATGGAGGATCACAAACTGCTGGCCTTTGCCGAGAATGAGTTAGCAACTTATATTAACCAGGTTACGCCGCAATTGCTGGACGAAACCCTGGAGTACCTCAAAACAAATAAACAAGAACTGGCCTATGTTAATAATCTTGTGGCTTTAAAAATGCTTACTTTAAAGCCTATTGAAACCAATGTGGCAGAGTATTTGCCGTACATGAACGAAAGTCTGACGTTATCAGTATGCAAACAAAATCCTCTGTTAATTTGGTATGTCAATGAAGATCTGCTGGAAAAACCTGATTTTGTTTTGGCTGTTTTAGAAGCTTATCAGGCCAAACCTCAATATTACACAGACGACAACGGTCAGCAAGAGCGTAACGATTTGCTACCTCATCTCTGGGCGGTCAATGAACGCCGTGTCAAAGCTGGACAGCCAGCCAATCCGCTCCTTTCCGATCATGATTTTTTACGCCAGTGTGAACAACTTGGCGACACTGCTGCCAGCCTGCTTTTACGCAAACTGGACTCTAATCTGTAGTTCAGCCGCACCAGTTACACCCCCCTCACCAATCCCTCAAGATACGGAATTCGCGGTCGATGGTGCGAGATAATTTGCCCTATCGATAATTCTTATAGTCAATATTGTACTGCTTCATCTTGTAGCCGACCACGCGGACGGTTACGCGCAGTAGCTCGGCGGTTTTGCTGATATTGCCGCGCGTCGCCTTGAGCGCATCGATGATGAGGTCTTTCTCGTAAGTAGCGACTTTCTCGGCAAAAGAGATGTCCTCGGCGCGTTCTTTTTGCGTACTGGTCTGCAGAGAGGGCGGCAGATGATGCCCGTGAATCGTCTCGCCGTCGCAGACCAAGACCGCGCGTTCGATACAGTTTTCCAGTTCGCGCACATTGCCCGGCCAATGATAGGTCATCATCATATCGATGGCTGGCGTGGAGATGCGGTTGATTTTTTTGTTATTTTCCTCGGCGTAGGTTTTGAGGAAATGCTCTGCCAAGAGCAGAATATCCGTCCGTCGGTCGCGCAGGGGCGGCAGGAAAATGCAAAAGACATTGAGGCGGTAGTAGAGGTCTTCACGGAAAAGCCCGTCCTTAATCATGGCTTCCAAGTTTTTATTGGTTGCGGAGATGAGCCGAAAATTGGTCTTGATGGTCTCGATGCCGCCGACGCGCTCAAACTCTTTTTCCTGCAGGACGCGCAGTAGCTTGACCTGGGTGGGCATGGAGAGGTCGCCCACCTCGTCGAGCAAAATCGTGCCGCCGTGCGCCAGCTCAAACTTGCCTTTCTTTTGCTGATGCGCGTCCGTGAACGCGCCTTTTTCGTGGCCGAAAAGCTCCGCCTCAATCAGCTCCGCGGGTATCGCCGCGCAATTGACCTTGACGAAAGGCTTGGCGGAACGGATGGAATTATAATGAATGGCGTGGGCGACCAGTTCCTTGCCCGTACCGGATTCGCCGCGAATCAGGATGGAAGCGTTGCCCTTGGAGGCCTGGTGGATTTGCACATACACGTCATGCATCTGGCTGCTGTTGCCGATGATGTTCGTAAAATTAAATTTCTCGCTCAACTGCGAGCGCAGTTTTTCCGCCTCGGCGCGGAGCTTGTCGCGCTCCTCATTGATGGCGCGGTGGATTTTTACCGCCTGCCCGACCATCGAGGAGATAATCGTCAGCAGGCGCAAATCCTCGTCCAGCGAAATATCTTTTTGAAACAATTTGTCCACGCTCAGTGCGCCGATGGTTTCCTTGCCGATTTTTATCGGCACGCAGATAAATGAAATGTTTTTCTTGTCCAGTTCGTTGCGGGATTTGGTTTTGTTGAGAAAACGCGGCTCATCATTGATATTGGAAATTACCATAGGCTTGCCGCTGCTGGCGACCTTGCCCGTGATGCCTTCACCCAGCTTGTAATGCCCGCGCTTTCTTGCGTCGTAGGACATGCCGTGCGCCGCCTCGATAAGCAAGTCGTCGGTGTAGGGTTTCAGCAGGGTAATCGTGCCGCGGGTCATGCCCATTTTGCGTGAGAGAATGTCCAGCAGGGTGTTCAAAATGTCTTGCAAATCGGTGGAAATATTGATTTTTTGGCTCAACTCTAGGAGAACGCTCAGTTCTTCTAATTCACGGGTGCCCCTGCTGCTCATTATGATTAAATTATAACACAAATTTACAAAAATGTAAGACAAGTATTACAATAATGTTATGTTTACTGCTTTAAGCCAATTCTGTAAAAAAATTGGGCTGATTTTGCTCTACAGGCTCGTCTCGCCGACTTTGCGTCTGGACAGCACGGAAGTGGACGCGCTGGTTGCCCAATATTTGGGGCAGGGGCGGAGCATCTTATTTTGTAGCTGGCATGAGTTGAGTTTTATCGGGTTTTACTGGTTTCGCCAGCGCGGGGCCGGGGCGCTGATGGAAGCCTCGCTCAAAGGCGATGTGCTGGCGGCGATGTCTAATTTTTACGGCATCAAGGATTTTCGCGTTACCGACGATTACAAAAACCCGCAGACCATCCGTGGCACCGTGGGGTTTATCAAGCACATCAAGCAGGGCAATTGCGGGGTCATCGCTCTGGACGGTCCCAATGGCCCGCGGCGGGTCGCCAAGCCTGGCATGATTAAGATAGCGCAAAAAACTAACGCCGTGATTTTTCCCATCGCCGCGGCGTATTCGCGCAAGCTGGTTTTGCGAAGACGCTGGGACAAGTACCAGGTGCCGCTTTTGGGCGCTAAGGCCGCGCTCCGGGTAATGAAGCCGCTCGAAATCCCCGCCAGCTTGACGGAAGAAAATGAAAAGGCTCTGTATGAGGAAGTGGTCAGCGATTTAAACAGAGCCATGGAAGTGGCAGAAAAGGCGGTTAAGCCCGGTTCAAGCAATAAAAAAGCCTAGGCTTACCCAGGCTTTTTTGCCAAACCTCGCTTACCAAAAACTAGAGGTCGTAAGGCTTGACCGTAACCCGGCCATTGTCCTTTGTCCTCGCTATGGCTTTGTCCAGCAGACAAGCCACTTTTTTGCTCAGAGCCTCGATAACCTCTCCGGCAGTCTGGCAATCCTTACTCTTAATATAGTCCTTCACTTTACTTGCCACTATCAAAATATCTTCCGCCATCGCACACCTCCCAAAAAAATTTGCATATCTGGTTAATTTTAGCCAAGCGTTTTGACGCTTGTCAAACGTTATTTTTCGGCTGGCAGATTGTCGAGGAGAGAGTTTTTCAGAATGTCAAGCGGAATTTCCGCCAGCGGAATGCCCGTAAAGAGATGGAAAGCCAGGACTCCCTGCCAGAGCAACATGCCCCAGCCCTCATGGGTCCGCGCTCCCCGGTCTGCGGCGTTCTTTAAAAACAATGTCCGGCGCGGATGGTAAACTATGTCGGAAAAAATCTGCCCGGCACGGATTTGGGCGAGCAGCCCCGGTTCGGGCAGGATAGTGGAGTGGGTGTCAGGGAGCATCCCGACCGAGGTGGCATTTATAACTAGGTCAGCCTCGTTAAGTAAGCGGGGCATATTGAGCAGAAATTTTTTGTCAATAATCTCCAAGTTCGGAAATTTAGCAAACAAGCGGATAATAGCGGGGGCTTTGGTTAAATCACGCACAATAATCCACACTTTATCCGCCGTTTTTTGCAAAGCGTAGGCCATAGCCTGCGCCGCGCCGCCGCTGCCAAAAAGGACGATTTTTTTGCCCCGCGGGTCGATGCCGTCCATGTCTAGCGAGCGCAGGTAACCCTCGCCGTCCGTGCTGTACCCGGTCAGACCGCCCGCGCGACAGACCAGCGTGTTGACCGAGCCGCACTCCCGCGCGCCCGCAGCCAGCTCGGCGCACAAGGCCACGGCGGCTTTCTTATGCGGGACGGTTATATTTGCCCCCCAGAAACTTGGGTCTGACCGCAAGTCCGCCAGTACTCTGGTCAAATCCGCTGGCGGGACTTCTAATTTTTCGTAAACGTAGTCCAGACCCAAAGCCCGGTAGGCGGCGTTGTGCATGGCGGGCGACAGGCTATGCCCGAGCGGATAACCGAGAAGGTAGATTTTTTTTACCATTTTTTGCCGAGCCATTCTTGCGGATTGACCCTTACATTATGCACGGACAGGCCAAAATGTAAATGCGGCCCGGTGGACTGCCCGGTGTTGCCGCTGTAGGCGATGAGCGCGTTCTTGGTTACGTACTGATTTTTTTGTACCAAGAGCGCGTCGAGATGGCTGTAGATGCTCATCACGCCCTGCCCGTGGTCGAGGACGATTATGCCGCCATTGACCTGCATCATCTCGGCGACGGAGATTACTCCATTCTGCACGGCATAGACAGGGGTGCGTCGTTTGGCGGCAAAATCCATGCCGCGGTGCGACCAAGAATAAAGCGGCCGTCCGGCTTGGTCTCGGTAATGACGCTGTACGCCATAAGGCGAGGTGATTGGCGCTTGGGTATTGCGCAAGGGATGACCGAAAGCTCCGGTTACATACGAGCCGTTCTTGCGTTCCCGAAAAGCCGCGCCGAGCAGGCGATTCTCGCGCAGTAAGGCAGTGGTGTCCGTCGCGCCCTCCTGCTGTTTTTGCTGGGAGATGGTCAGCGTCTCGGTGTCAAACTTAGCGTCGCGTAGCCGGATGACCGCGGATTGGCGGAGAGTTTTGCCGTTCTGCTGGTACGTTACTTCCAACAAATAATTGCCAGTCGCCCAGTCCATATACGTCCCGACCAGCGCGGAGTATCGGCCCGAACCGTTCCAGTAGAGGGGCAGGGTTATTTTGTTGAAAATGACCTGCGGCGAGCTGATTTGTTCCGCGGTAAGCAGTTCTACTTTTAGGCTGTTGCCCTGCAGGGGATTGAGCGGTGCGACATTGAGCGTGGCGGCCTGTACCCCCCGCCAGCCAAATTAAAATCAGTAATTTTTTTAACATAATCTTGGCAGGGATTGTAACATAATCTTAGTCGGCGCGGCCTCTTAAATTTGCGCTGATAAAATTTTTATGTTATATTCGGCGCACTTTTATCTTGGACGCGGAGGGAATCCACAATGGCAGAGACTATCGAGATTCGCTGGCACGGGCGTGGCGGGCAGGGAGCGAAGACAGCCGCTTTGCTGGTCGCGGACGCGGCTATCGCCACGGGCAAGCTGGCGCAGGCTTTTCCAGAATACGGGCCGGAACGTATGGGGGCTCCGGTCAAGGCTTTCAACCGCATCTCCGACCAGGAAATTCGGATACACTGCTCCGTAGAGCATCCGTCCATCGTGTTGGTACTGGACGAGACGCTGGTCGATTCGGTAAATATCTTGGAGGGCGTTCCCGCCAATGGCACAATCATCATCAATACCGAAAAATCTGCCGACGAGTACAGACAGCAATTGGGCTTCCAAGGCAGCCTCTATACGGTCAACGCGTCGGGCATTGCCCTGAAAAATATCGGCATGAATAAACCTAATACGCCGATGCTGGGTGCGCTGGTCAAGGCGACGGGCATTTTGGATTATCAAAAAATGCTGGAAGACACGACGCATAAATTGGAGAAAAAATTTAAAAACAAACCAGAGGTTATCGAGGGTAATGTCAAGGCGATACAGGATGCCTATGAGGAGGTAAACAAATAATGACTTTCACGGCGGGAAATTACACGGGCAAGCTGACGGTTACGGAATTGCCGGAGGGCGGTATTTGGACGGAGCCAGGTTCATCCCTGATGCGCAAGACCGGGGATTGGAAAACTTTGCAGCCTGTCTGGGACGGACAAAAATGTATCAGTTGCCTGACCTGCTGGGCTTATTGCCCGGATTCCTGTTTCAAAACGGAAAAAGTCCTCAACGAGAAGACCGGCAAGGAAGATGTAAAAAATAGAGGCATCGACCTCGACCATTGCAAGGGCTGTGGTATTTGTGCCGCAGTTTGTCCGCCAAAAGTGGCGGCGATAACAATGGAAAAGGCGCGTTAATTCACGAAAAAGAAAAAAAGGAGTAATGAATGACTGCAACAACAATAATTAAACAATTGACCGTCGCCAAGACAGGCAATGAGGCCATGGCGGACGCGATGCGCCAAGTCAATCCAGATGTGGTGGCGGCTTATCCGATAACCCCGGCCACGGAGATTGCCCAGATTTTTTCTAGCTTTGTGGCGGACGGTATGGTAACGACGGACATGGTAACCGTCGAGTCCGAACATTCCGCGATGTCGGCGACCATCGGCGCCGCGGCGGCAGGGGCTAGGGCGATGACCGCCACGGCCTCGCAGGGTCTGATGCTCATGGCGGAAATGTTGCCGATAGCCGCCGCGCTCCGCCTGCCGATAGTCATGCCCGAGGTCAACCGTGCGATTTCTGGCCCGATTAACATTCATTGCGACCATTCCGACACGATGTTTTGCCGCGACGCTGGCTGGCTACAGATTTTCTCGGAAAACGCGCAGGAAGCCTATGACAATGTGCTGCAAGCCGTCAAGATAGCCGAGGACCCTCGGGTGCATTTGCCGGCCTTGGTAACGACAGATGGTTTCATCATTTCCCACGGCATGGAGACGATAAAAATCCTGCCCGACGATGAGGCGAAGAGTTTTGTGGGCGAATATAAGCCAAATTATTCATTACTAAATCACGAAAAACCGATAACTGTCGGTTCGATTGACTTACAGAATTACTATTTCGAGCATCGTATCCCGATGATTGAGGCGATGAAAACGGCAAAGGATATTATCAAGCAAGTGGGCAGGGAATACGGTGAAAAATACGGTCGCTTTTACGATTTGATTGAGCAATACAAAATCGATGACGCGGAGGTGGCGTTGATTTGTCTGGGTTCAACGGCTGGGACGGCGAAGGACGTGGTTGACGCTCTACGCACCAAGGGTCAAAAAGTCGGACTGATTAAGATTCGTGTTTTTCGCCCTTTCCCGGTCGAAGATTTGGCGGCGGCATTGCGTAATCTGCGCGCCGCGGCTGTGTTTGACCGTTCCGACTCTTTGAGCGGTTATGGCGGCCCAGTTTTTACGGAGGTTTGCTCGGCTCTGTTTAATTCTGAAAATAAGCCAAAAATCGTCAATTATATTTACGGTTTGGGCGGGCGTGATATTGATATTCACACTATCGAAGCCGTGTATGACCGTCTGAATAAGCTGAAAGACGCGCAGGATACCGGCGAGATAGTCAGCTACCTAGGTGTAAGAAAATAGGAGGACAAAATGGCAACTTTGAAAGAACTGGCCGCGCAAGAGGAAAAATTTGTCGGCGGACATACGTCCTGCGCGGGCTGTGGTTATCCCAATATTTTCCGTCTGTCTCTGGCGGCCATTAAGGACCCGGTGGTGGTGGTCGGCGCGACGGGGTGTTGCGAGGTCAATACCTCGATTTTTCCGTATACTTCGTGGAAAGTACCTTTTCTGCACAGCGCTTTTGAGAACAGCGCGGCGACCTGTTCCGGCGTGGAGGCGGCTTATCAATCGCTGGTCAAATCCGGCAAGGCCAAGGACGAGAATTTCCGCTTTGTGGCTTTCGGCGGCGACGGCGGTACGTATGACATCGGCCTGCAGTCCCTCTCCGGGGCTATGGAGCGCGGGCATGACCTGCTCTATATCTGTTATGACAATGGCGCGTACATGAATACCGGCATTCAGCGTTCCGGCGCGACACCGCGTTATGCCAATACGACCACGGCTCCCGTCGGCAAGGTTAAGCCGGGCAAGCTACAGAAGAAAAAAGATTTGGCGAAAATCATGGTCGGGCATAATGTCCCTTATGTCGCCCAGACCATCGCGGGCAATTGGAAAGATTTGACGAATAAGGTGGAGAAAGCCATGAGCATCCGCGGCCCGAAATTTATCGTGGTGCTGGCGACCTGTCCGCTGGGCTGGGCAACCAAAACTCAGGACACGGTTAAGCTGACGCAAATGGCGGTGGACAGTTGTTTTTGGCCGCTGTACGAGGTGGAAAACGGCAAATACAAATTGAGTTATGACCCCAAGGACAAAAAAATCCCCTTGGCCGAATGGCTGAAACTACAGGGACGCTTCAAGCACCTTTTCAAACCGGGCAATGAAAATCTCTTGGCAGAAATCCAAGCCGAGGTTGACCAAGATTGGGCAGATTTGAAAGCGTTATGTGACTTTCACTCCCAAAAGGTGTAAAATACTTTAGCGAGGAGAGGGCGTTTCATGAACCAAAAAGAGCTGGCCGGGCAAGTTGCTAAACAGCTTAATCTCAATAAGGTCGAGGTCGAGGAAATCTTAGACTGTTTTTTGCGTAACATTATTACCGCTTTGGCGGCTGGAGAAAAAATCCGCTTGGTGGGCTTCGGTATTTTTGAGGCGCATACCAGAGCCGGGCGCGAGGGGCGCAATCCACAGACGGGCGAGAAAATTTTTATCCCTGAGACTAGGACCCCGGCTTTTATCTCAGGGCGGGTTTTAAAAGACGCGGTTAGACATAAGAACGCAGACACCTAATCCCCTAATGTTCATCACTTTTGAAGGTCCTGACGGTTCTGGGAAAACCACCCAGTCTAAGCTGCTCTACGAAGAGTTGCGGCGGCGGGGCAAGGGCGTGGTCTGGACACGCGAGCCGGGCGGAACGGATTTGGGGCGCAGCATCCGCCAGTTACTGCTTGATGACCAGAATGCCAGTCTCGCGCCGGAGACGGAGTTATTTTTATTTGCGGCTGACCGCGCCCAGCACGTCGCGAAAGTATTACGCCCGGGGCTGGCGGCAGGCCAAATCGTGCTTTGCGACCGTTATGTGGATTCCACGACGGCCTATCAGGCGGGTGGCCGGGGATTTTCGGCGGAACTTATCGCCAGCCTTAACGCTTATTCCACGGGCGGTCTTTTGCCGGACATAACTTTTTTGCTGGACGTGCCGTCCGAGATTGGTTTGCAGAGGGCGACGCGCCAAAAGGCCGACAAGTTTGAGCAGGAGTCGCTGGCCTTTCATCAGAAAGTCCGTGCCAAGTATTTGGAGCTGGCCGCCGCCCAAACGCGTATCCATGTCCTCGATGGCCTACAGACCAAGGAGGCGATTTTTCAGCAAATCATGGCGCGGCTGGATATGTTATAATTGCCGCGCAGACAAGGGGATTTTTATGAGAGATACGTTTTTGGTTTTTGGCAGTCCGCGCCTGGAGGACGATGATATTCAGGCGGTTACGGAAGTTCTAAAATCCGGCTGGCTCGGCACGGGACCGCAAGTTAAGCAATTCGAGACGGATTTCCAAAATTATATTGGTAGCCGACATGCGATGGCTCTTAATTCCTGCACGGCGGGTCTGCACCTCTCCATGGTCGTGCTGGGACTAGAGGCTGGCGATGAGGTCATCACCACGCCGCTGACTTTTTGCGCGACGGCCAATTCGATTATTCACGCGGGCGGACGGCCAGTCTTTGTGGACATTGACCGGGAGACGCTCAATATCGACGCGGACAAAATCGAAGCCGCCATCACGCCGCGCACCAAGGCGATTTTGCCAGTGCATTTTGCGGGTCGGCCTTGCGCTATGGACAAAATCATGGCCATCGCCGCCCGGCACAAGCTGACGGTCATTGAGGACTGCGCCCACGCGATTGAGGCCGAATATCACGGGCGGCATGTCGGGACCTTCGGTACGCTGGGCTGTTTTTCTTTTTACGTAACCAAGAATGTAGTAACGGGCGAGGGCGGCATGGTTACGACCGATAACGAAGCCTATGCCGACAAAATCAAAATGTACGGCCTGCACGGCATGTCCCGCGACGCTTGGAAACGTTTTTCGGATGAAGGTTTCAAGCATTATCAAGTCATGTTTCCCGGTTTTAAATATAATATGATGGACATTCAAGCCGCGCTGGGCATTCAGCAGCTGCAAAAAGTGGAGAAATTTTATCGGCGGCGGCAGGAGATTTGGGACGCATATAATCAACGTTTGTCCGGCTTGCCGTTGTTTTTGCCCGCGCCGTTTGAGCCGGAGACCAAACACGCCCTGCATCTTTACACCGTTCTGCTCGACACGGACAGGGTAAAAATCACGCGCGACGCTCTGCTCAATGCCTTGATTAAAGAAAATATCGGGACAGGCGTGCATTACACGGCCCTGCACCTGCATCCCTATTATCGGGAGAGTTTTGGCTATCAGGAAGGCGACTTCCCGCAAGCCGAGTACGTGGCGGAACGGGTTTTGAGCCTGCCGCTTTCTGCCAAATTGACGGCGCAGGACGTGGACGATGTGGTCAAGGCTCTGGAGAAAATCCTTGGCTAAGCCGCTGGTCTCTATTGTCGTGCCTACTTATAACCGCTTGGCGTGCCTGAAGCAGACGCTCGCCTCGCTGGAAAAACAGACTTTCCAAGATTTTGAGGTGGTGGTTTCGGACGATGGCAGCGCCGACCAGACTAGGACACTCCAGCGTCAGAAATTTCCTTTCCAATTTAAGCTGGTTTCCCAGCTCAATTCTGGGCGGGCGGCCGCCCGCAATCACGGCATCGCCGAGAGTTCCGGGGAGATAGTCATTTTTATCGATGACCATATCATCCTCGACAAAGATTTTGTGCGCGAGCATTACTTTGCCCATAAAAAATATGAGAAAAAAGGCGTGGCGGTGATTCGCGGACGCGCCGAATATGTGCAGACTCCTGATAAAGCTCCGGAAAAACCGCCTCGTTTCACGAAAAAAATCAGTAAATTCAATGAAAACTCTCCCTTTGTTAATTTTATTACCAATAACATTTCTATCACGCGCTACGCGCTGGAATTGACCGGGGGTTTCGACCCGGAGTTTAAGGAATACGGCTTTCAAGACCAGGAATTGGGGTATCGGATACGCCAGCGCGGTTTTAAGTTTAAGGTCAATCCCAAGGCGGTCGGCTATATTTTCAATGTTGACGGGCAGTCCACACCCGAGCTTTTGGAACGAAAATTGGACAAATTTCGTCAGGCCGGGCGGTCGGCGGTGCTTTTCTCCCGCAAGCATTATTGGGGCGGGCTAGGCGCCGGGGTCAATTTATTTAATGTTTTTCTGAACGCGGTTTTTTCACTGCAGGACGATTGGTTTTTGCGGTTTTGCCGCCGCCGCCAGAGCAAAACCAAGAATGAAAAAAGCTGGCAGTCTTGGCGCGCCAAAATCCGCTGGCTCTTTTTCCTCAAAGGTCTGCGCGAAGGTTTTGATAAATATCCGGCGGACAAATATGCGCCGCGCAGTGGAGCCAACGTGGTGATGCTGGTTTCGCATCAAGCTGACCTCTCTGGCGCGCCGATTTCGCTGACGATTCTGGCCAACCGTTTGCGGTCGCGCGGTTATTATCCGATTTTTGTCCTGCCACATTCCGGCCCGATAGAGAAACGCCTCGATAAAAAGAGCGTCAAGATTCTCAATCTGCATGGCTGGTTCAAGGCCGTGAAATTATACGTCTATATGGCTAGATTTCGCCCGGCTATCGTCCACGCCAATACTTTTTTGACCGAGTACGCGCTGGATATTGCCCGGCGGTTTGGCATTAAAACCATCATGCATGTCCGCGAGGATTTGACCATGTACCCGCAGATTGCCGTGCGTTTACTGCGCAAGGCCAATCGCTTGGTTTTGATTTCCAACAGCATGGTGCGTTACTTTGATTCGGAGCCGACCAGGCTGGACGTGGTATACAATGCCGTCGAGGAATTGCCGAATTCTGCCCCGGTAGAGGAAACCCCCTACAAATTGCTTTACGTGGGGGCGATAGAGAAACGCAAGGGTCTCTGGGATTTGGTACGCGCTCTGGACAGCATTTATCAGCAAAATAAGCGGGTAACGCTGACGGTGGTGGGGCAGGTTATTCTAACGGAAAAAAGCTATCTTTGGCGCATCAAGCGTTTTTTACAGAAACGCGGCTTGAGTCAGAGGGTAAAATTTGTCGGTTCCACGCCGGATGTCGGACGGTATCTGGATGAGGCCTCGCTGGTCGTCGTGCCGTCGCATCAAGAGCCGTTCGGGCGGGTGGTCATTGAGGCGATGGCGCGGCGCAAAATAGTTGTGGCGACTATGGTGGGCGGTATTCCAGAAATTATCGAGCAGTACCGTGATGGTTTCTTGGTCGAGCCGGGCAACCCGGAACAACTAGCCAAAATGATTATGTATGTCTGGAATAAGTCCCCTGAACACAAAGAGCAGATTAAGGACAAGGCCTATCGAACGGTGGCGGAACGTTTTTTGCCGGACGGCTATGTTGACAATATCGTGGCGTGCTACAAAAAGCTATTGTGATTATGCCTAAAAAATTCCGCCCGGAAACGATAAAAAAAGCCCTCTTTACTACCTCGGCCTTAAATTTTATTTCCCGTTGCGGCGGGTATTTAAAAAATATCTCTATCGCGGCATTGCTCGGCTTCACTTATGAGACTGACGCTTATTTTTTTGCCCTAGGGATTATCGCGATTTTTAGTATTTTTTCCGGGACGATAAGCTCGGTCGGCGTGCCGTGGCTGACCCAAGCGCGGCAAAAAAACGCGCGTTCTTTTGCCAAAGCCGCCGCCCAGCTTTTGGGTTTTAATGTTTGGCTGGGGGGGATTATCACGCTGGTTACTTTGCTGGTATTGCCAATTGTCGTCAACTTATTTTTACTTGAAAATAGGCTGATTTTTGCGCTTATTCTCTTGGTTTTATTCCCGACGGTGGCTTTAAATTTTCTCTACAATTATTTTGGCACAGTCCTGCAGGCGCAGCGTCTTTTTACTATTCAGACCGCCGCCTTTAGCATCAACTCTCTGGCACAATTTCTGCTAATTACCACAGGTTTGTTCGTGTTTCGCAGTATTTGGGTTTTGCCGTTTTCGACTTTGCTGGCGCTGGTTTTGGCGATAGCTTGGCAGATTTTATTTGTCTATAAGCATTTGAGGCCGGATTTTCGGCTGGACAAGCGGGTCAAGGAACTCATCCGGCAGTTTTTAGTTTTTGCCGTGTTGGGCGCGACCAGCACGTTGTATTCAGTTATTGACAAGGCCTTTGCTTCCTATCTCCCCACCAAGTCTATCAGCGCCTTGGTTTATGGCGCCTTGATTGCTCAATTACCCTTGGGAATCATAAGCCTCAATAGCATGTTTTTTACGTCTATTTCAGAAAAAATCTCATGGGTAACGATACGTAAATTTACGTTAATAGCCTTGGTCATCAGCCTGCCTTATGCGCTGGTCTTGGCGGTTATCCCGGAGTTTTTGGTAGACTTGATTCTGGGCTACGGGCGTTTTGGCGGTCTGGATGTCCAATACACGGCGCAGGCGGTGCGCTATTACGCCTTGGCTTTGCCGGCTTTTTATCTCTCAGATATTTTTAACAACACGCTGGTCGTCCAGAAAGCTTTTGGCGGGCTTTTTTTCGTATCCAGTATGAATGTAATCTTGAATGTCGCGGCTAATTATGTTTTCTTATTTAAATTTGGCCTAGGCTTGGCGGGCTTGGTTCTGGCGACGGCAATCGTTTCTTACTTCAGTTTGTTTTTGCAGGCCGGGCTGGTGGTCTATTTCTCAAAAACCCCGCGGACTGTCCGTCAATAATGCCTGTCCCTCTAGCGGGCGGGATTTTATCGGCAAGACCTTGCCGTCTTGAGTAAAAACGTAATGATAATCATGACTGCCGCTTGCGCCGCGTAACATCTGAAGCTGGGGCAGGCCAGCGGACTGGTTAAGCTCAAACTTTATCGGTGAGGGCAGGCTGGCAATGAATACCGGGGCTTCTTTCCTGACCCAAGCCAAGACCTCGCGGGCGAGATTGGCATAAGCGTCGGGGGTACTGTCATAAATGGCGGCGGGCATCCCGCTTAACGCCGCATCCTTGTACAGTTCAGTAAAAGGGATTTTAGTTCTCAATAGATTGTCCTTGAAAAAAGGGCGCAAAGAATTGACAAAATTGCCGCAAAACTTGGTTGGACGATACATCGTCAGCACGTAACGAATCTCTACGGCGTGTCCGGCCTTGGTTTTGAGCAGGGCAAGCGTCTCGTCGAGTTTTTGCAGGCCGTGCAAGGCGTAATTGCTTGGCTCCAGCGGGGTCAGCACTTTATTGGCGGCCAACAGGGAATTAATCGTCAGCAAACCTAGACTGGGCGGTGTGTCAATCAAGACGTAATCATAGCCCCGCGCCTTTTGCAAAACATCTTGGAGACGGTACTCGCGGCGATTTTTACCCGCCAGCAATTGCTCGATAAAAGCGGTCTTTGTCGCTCCCGGGATGAGGTCGAGGCGGGGCAGGATTTTCAACGCCACATCGGCCAGCGGTTTTTTCTGCAAGAAATCAAAGCAACTCAATTTAACGCCGTCGGGATTGATATTTAACCCTAAAGAACTGTGGCCTTGCGGGTCGAGGTCGATTAGGAGAACTTTTTGCCGGAGCTTGGTCAATTGATAGGCGAGATTAATGGCTGTGGTAGTTTTGCCGCAACCGCCTTTATGGTTGGCAATAGCGATTACTTCCATGCCATTTAACCCCCCGCATGAATTAACACCGTACAAAAATGGGACAGCTACCTTGCCCTTACGATATCTTAAGTAGTATAACAATTATTTGCTTAAAAAGCTAGACCTTAGTTTTTAGGGTCTGGGCGGATTTGAATTTTAAGAAAAGAGTTTGAGAGTTATGCAAAGAAGAGTCGTGATAACTGGCCTAGGGCCAATCTCCCCCATCGGCAAAGAACGGGAGACTTTTTGGCGTTCTTTGGTCAACGGTGTCTCCGGTATCAGGCTTATCCCCGAAATTGCCGCTTCACCGCTGAATTTTAAGACGAAAATCGGCGGAGTTATCCCGGATTTTAATCCGCAGTCCTATCTCAAAGACGAGGAGATTAAACACTTTTCCCGTTTCACGCAGCTGGCGGTGGTGGCGGCGGATATTGCGCTGGCGGACGCGCACTTGACGGTCGCCGCCGAGGATGCGGCGCGTCTCGGCGTGATTATGGGTACGGGCATTGGCGGGCATGAGGTGGTCGAGCGGCTGCAAAAAGCCCTGCTGGCGGATCAAGAAAACAAAGCCATGGTCAAGACCAAACAATTTATCGACGAGCTGATTAAGCAACACGCCGAAAATCCTCTGGAAGTGGAGTTGGTCGCGGGTCTGAAAAGCAAAACGTTGGGCGATTTTCTGACGCATCATTTTAATAATTATTTTCAAGCTTATCTTTTGGAACAGCAATTGACGCGGCTGGATAAGACGGGGGAAAAAGATTTGATTAATTCCTGCGCCAAGGCAACTTTTACTCACGCGGCGGCGGCAGAAATCTCCGCGCATTGCGGTCTGTCCGGTGTAAATTATTCTCTGTCGACAGGCTGTTCGGCCTCCGCCAATGCTATCGGCGCGGCCTTGAACGCCATCCGCGAGGGCAAGGCGGATGTGGTTTTGAGCGGCGGAGCCGAGGCTCCCTTTACGGACATGGTGTACGCCAGCTTTGACTTTGCCAGCCCGCGGCAGATGTCGGTCCGCAACGACACTCCCGCCCAGGCCATCACGCCTTATGCTAAAAATCGCGATGGCTTTTTGCTGGCGGAAGGGGCGGGCGTTGTCGTCCTAGAAGAACTGGAACATGCTCTCCGGCGCGGCGCGTATATTTATGGCGAATTGCTGGGTTTCGGTTCGGCGGCCAACGCCAATATTTCCCCCGCTGAGGAGCTGAAAGGCGCTGGTCTGGCGCAGGCGATGGAGGCGGCCATCAAGGATGCGGATATTACGCCTTATGAATTGGACTATATTTGTTCACATGGCTCCGGCTCGGCCTTTGCGGACTTGAAAGAAACCAACGCCGTCAAGCGCGTCCTCGGAGAGCGCGCCAAAGCCGTGCCAGTCAGCACGGTCAAGTCCGCCATGGGTATGCCTTTTGGCGCGTCCACAGCATTCCAGCTGATAGCCTCGTCCCTGATGCTGGACAAACAAATCGTCATCCCGACGCTGAATCTGGAAACGCCCGACCCGAACTGCGACCTCGACTATGTGCCGCGGACCGCGCGCCCGATGATTCTCAATTATATTCTCCTGGACTCGATTGGGCTGGGCGGCAATAATGCCGCGCTGGTAATAAAAAAATACAAGTAGCCTTAATGACAAAAAACATTTCTGATGTTAGAATCTTAATCCTTAAAGAGGAGATAGCGGCACAAAGAAAGAGGAGAGTTGTTCATGGTAGTCAAGAATAAAACTGAAGTGATTGAGAAATTTAGAATCGGCGGCACAGACACTGGCTCTACACCCGTGCAGGTGGCTTTGCTAACCACGTCGATTAATAATCTGGTCGAGCATCTCAAGGTCAACAAAAATGATTTTCATTCCCGCCGCGGTCTCCTGCTCATGGTAGGCAAACGCCGCCGTCTGTTGCGTTACTACAAGTCCAAAAATTTGAACGAATACAATGATTTGATTACCAAGCTGGGGATTAAGGGTTAGGGAAAACCATTTCCTCCGGCAATGTCGATAGGGGGATTTGTCTAAACTGCTCCAGTATGCTATTTTATCTCCTAAATAAAAACAAATAAAGAAAGAGGAGCAAAAAAATGGCGAAAGTTTCAGTTTCAACAGAATTTCACGGCAAAAAATATACTTTGGAAACAGGCGTGATTGCCAAGCAAGCGCACGGGGCGGTCATGGCCACTTGTGGCGAAACGGTAGTGCTGGCGACGGCTGTGGCGGCGGATAAGCCGCGCGAGGGCGTGGATTTTTTTCCGCTGACCGTCGACTTCATCGAGAAATATTACGCTTCGGGCAAAATCCCCGGCAGTTTTTTTAAGCGCGAGGCGAAGCCGTCTACGGATGCGACTTTGACGGCGCGGCTGATAGACCGCCCGTTGCGCCCTTTGTTTCCCGAGGGTTTTCGCAATGATGTGAATATCGTCGTAACAGTGCTGTCTTATGACGGTGTGAACATGCCCGACCATTTGGGCATGACTGCCGCTTCCGCCGCCTTGTCCATCTCCAAGATTCCTTTTGCGGGGCCGATTGGCGGCGTGGTGGTCGGGCGCGTGGACGGCCAGCTGGTCATCAACCCCAGCCCAGAGGAATTGGAAAAATCCACGCTGGAATTGTCTATCGCCGGGACGCGCGAGGCCGTGATGATGGTCGAGGCGGAAGTCGGTCTGCTCACTGAAGAACAGATGCTGGAGGCTTTGGATTTTGGCCATCAGGAGTTAAAAAAGCTAATTGACCTGCAGGAAGAACTGGTCAAAAAAGCAGGCGTGGAAAAAATGCCGCTAAGCCTGATTCTGCCTGACGAAAACTTGGTCAAGAATGTGCAGGGTAAAATCGGCGACAGTCTGAAAAAAGCGCTCGCCACCGACGGTAAGCTGGCCAAGTATGCGGCGATTGATGCGGTGCAGGCCAAACTGCTGTCCGACCTGCAGGCAGAGTTGGGCGCGGAAGAGTACGCTAAAAAAGAGAAAGAGATTAAGGGCATTTTTCACGATTTCGAAAAGACCGCCGTGCGCAGCATGATTTTGGACGAGGGTCAGCGTCTGGATGGCCGTCAGATGGACGAGTTGCGCCCGCTGAGTTCGGAGGCGGGCTTGTTTAAACGCACGCACGGCTCGGCGCTCTTTACGCGTGGCGAGACGCAGGCTCTGGTCATCACGACTCTCGGCACGGCAGATGACGAGCAGATGATTGACGGTCTCGACCCGACATACAAAAAGCAGTTTTTCCTGCATTACAATTTTCCGCCCTACTCAGTTGGTGAAGTGGGACGCATGGGCAGTCCGGGCCGCCGCGAACTGGGACACGGCAACCTGGCCGAGCGCGGGCTACGGGCGGTTCTCCCTGCGCACCAAGATTTTCCCTACACCATCCGCATCGTTTCGGAAATCACCGAGTCTAACGGTTCTTCCTCTATGGCCTCGATTTGCGGCGGCACGCTCTCGCTGATGGACGCGGGTGTGCCAATCAAGGCCCCAGTGGCGGGTATTGCCATGGGTTTGATTAAGGAAAAGGACAAATTTCAGGTGCTGACGGACATCATGGGCTTGGAAGACCATCTGGGCGACATGGATTTTAAGGTCGCCGGCACGCGCGACGGCATCACGGCTCTGCAAATGGACATCAAGATTGTCGGAGTAACCCGCGAGATTATGCGTCAGGCTCTGGCGCAGGCTAAGACCGGACGGATGACCTTGCTGGACCACTTGCAAAGCACTATTGCCGCGCCGCGCCATGACCTCAATAAATACGCGCCGCGCATCGAGTCCCTGATGATTCCGGTCGACCGTATCGGCGAGTTGATAGGGCCGGGCGGCAAGACTATCAAGAAAATCCAAGAGACTTATGGGGTGGAGGTTAATATCGCCGAGGACGGCAAGGTTGATATTGCTTCAGCGGACGGGGAATCTCTGCGGGCCGCCAAGGACTATATCGCCGCGCTGATGCGCGAGGTCGAGGTGGGGGACGTTTTTGAGAATGCCAAGGTCGTTAAGATTATTGAGATTGGCGCATTTGTCGAGGTGGCTCCCGGCAAGCAAGGCTTGGTGCATATCTCCGAGATTGCGCCGCAGCGCATTGCGGCGGTTACGGACGCGCTCTCCGAGGGACAGACGGTCAAGGTAAAATGCATTAAGATTGACGAACGCGGTCGCTATAATTTTACTATCAAGAACGCTTAAAGTCAGTGAACCCTGCGGTTAAAATTAAAAAATTGTCCAGCGGGATTACCGTGCTGGCGGAAGAAATGCCCTTGGTACACTCGGTGGCGGTGGGTTTTTTGACGGGTTTCGGCTCCAAGCACGAGCGCGATTTTCCAGGGGGCATCGCCCACTATGTCGAACACATGCTCTTCAAAGGCACTCTGAAGCGCAGCAAGGCGGATATTGCCGAGCAGATTGACGCGGTGGGCGGGCGCATCAATGCGCACACCAGCAAGGAGTACACGAGTTATTTTGCCGTGGTGCTGGACGAGCATTTTACTTTGGCTCTGGACATTTTGACCGACATGTATTTGAACAGCGCCTTTGACGAGGCAGAGATAGAGCTGGAGCGCAATGTCATCTTGGAGGAAATCAAGATGTACGAGGACGCGCCGGAAGAAAAAATCCACGACCTCGCTTTTCAGAATATTTGGGACGGGCATATTTTGGGTCGCCCGATTATCGGCACGGAAAAATCCGTCCGCCAAATCGCCCGCGCGGATATTTTAGCCTGCCTGAAAAGTTTTTATACGCCGGACAATACCTTGATTGCGGTGGCGGGCAATGTCCGGGCGGACGAGGTGTTCCAGCAGATTGAGGCGAGGTTTGACGGTTTTCGCGGCAAAGTCCGGGAATACCAAGAGTTACCGGTTGCCATTGTCCCCGGTATCAAGACCGTCAAGAAAGACACTGAACAGGCGCATCTTTGTCTCTCCACCAAGGGCGTGGCCTACAGCAGTAACGACCGTTTTACGCTCTCACTCCTGTCCTCCATACTCGGCGGCAGCATGTCCTCGCGCCTTTTCCAAAAAGTCCGCGAGCAAAAAGGCTTGGTCTACTCTATCTACACTTATCCGACTTTTTATCAGCAGGCCGGCTTATTTACTTTGTATGTCGGCACGCAGCTCAAGAATGCCAGGCAAGTGTTGGATTTGTCGCTAAAAGAATTGACTTTATTTAAGCAAAACGGCGTAACCCCGACAGAATTACAGCGAGCCAAGGAGCAGGTCAAGGGGCATTTGGTCTTAAATCTTGAGGACTCGGCCAGCCGGATGAGCTGGCTGCTCAAGTCGCTGTACAATTACGGTAAACTGAGTACTGTCGAGGAGATTATGCAGAAAGTCGACCGGGTAACCGGCGACGACATTCAGCGGCTGGCGACGGAGATTTTTATCAAAGAGGACTTACAATTGACTGCCATCGGTAATTTTACCAAAAGCAGTTTTTTTCAAAATCTGGACTGCTAAACATCGCCAGCAGACGGCGCGTTTTACTTAACAAGCGAGCCGTAAGCAAATGTGCCGCCGCCTTTACTCGCTAAAGTAGTAATCGTTATGTCAAAACGCCTGTAGCGGTATATGTCGGCTTGGGAGATGCTCAAGGGCGCGGTATTGTAATTTATGTTCGTGTCGCCAGTTAAGGTGGCGGTATAAGTCTGGGGCGTGCCGCTGCCCGCGCTATTGTCATAGGCCTTGATGGTAACGGAGCCGTTAGCGGCGGTCAGCCCTTCCATACGCAATTCCCCGCTCCAATATACGTCGTCCGGCAGGATTGCCGTGAGGGTAAGGGTAATTGGACTCATTGTAGAGGAGTTCAAATTCTTAAATACATGACGATAGTAAATTTTACCCCCAGCGGATTGCTGGGTTATCTCTGCACCCCCTGTCAGGGCATTCCAAGCCGAAAGTGTCAGGTCAAGCTCGGGTAAGCTTATCTTAAACCAAACTGGCGATGTCCAATCACTCCAGCCCTGCCCGTCGAGGGCGTTCTGGGCACGCACCTGCCAATAATAAGTCTTCCCCCGAACCAGAGAAGAGTCTAATGAATGCTTGATACTGGAGCTAGCATTAGTCTTGTAATTGCCGCTGGTAACTATTGTGGCGGCCGACAGTCCAGCCTGACTGTCGGCCATCCTGAACTGGTACTGTAGCGGCGTGCCATTATGATAGCCGATGTCGTTAAGGAAAAAAGCAACCTTGGTGGGCGGGTTAGTCAATTCGATATTTTCCTGACCAGCATTATCAAGATAAGGTATCTCTGCTTTTCTGGAAGTTGCCGTGCCGCTTGCGGCGTTCAGCCACGGCTCATAATCTATTGCACCTGATCCGGTGAAATTAGCGGTAGCTGGCGTGGCCGCGCCCCAATAATTTCTTTCCAGCATATAGGTGGTGCTGGAGCTAGGCGCATATACTTGCGGATTGGCATCAGTAAAATTATTGTTTTCAAAAGAACCGCTTGCCGCAAAAACGCCATCAGTAAGGCGAACAGCCTCGTTGTTGGCATAACCACTAAAAGTATTTTGCTTGACGGTGGGCGAACCGCCGGTAACACGGACTGCGGAATAGGTGACTAAGGGATCTGACCCGGTGGTATTATTGCCCACCACAGTATTGGAAGTAAAACTAGGCGCGCCACCGCTGATATAGATGCCGTTTACGGAGTACTTGAGGCTATTATTGGTAATGGTGGGCTTGCCTTCACTGACGCGAATAGCAGTGCTGGTAAAATTCTCGAAAGTATTGCGCTGAATAACGGGAGCGGCGTTGCTGTCGCTCGCCACATTGATGCCCTCGGAGGAATTACGAAAAACATTGTCAGAATAATTACCGCCGCCCGCGCTTGGCTCACGGATATAAAGCGCACGAGTGGTAATATTCGCACCAAAAATATTGCCCGTAATAGAAGTGGCTGACGCATAATTGGTCAAAGCTCCGCTGGCATCGTCAAACTCTGTGTTAGTAATGATATGCCCTCGGCCATAAAGTGTCAGGCTCCCTCTTATTTTATTTTGCACCGCGCCCCTAGATTGGAACTCACCGCCCGTGCCGTTATTTCCAGCTACGCCAATTTTAATACCACCACTATCACAAATCAATGTGGAGCCGCCCTCAAAAGTCTTGGTGTAATCGTTATAGCCGAGCCAGAGTTTTTTCCCCGCAGGCAGGGTACCGTAAAGCCTAATTTCAATATTAGGTGGAATTATTTTGTCATACATCGGTGGCGTAGAAGAAGAAAGATAGGCTTTCAGCACTCCGTCAACCGGGTCTGTGCCGCTGTTGAGAATGGCTCTAAAAAATGAAGTCGTATTTATCTTGCCGTCAGTTTTAAAACTGCGGCTACTTTCATAAAAATAACTGCCCTCTAAGCTATAATTCCAATTGGCCGCCAAGACCCCATTGTATACTTCATTGATATGATACTGGTCTTTAGGAGAGCTGGGTCCTTTCTTGAAATAACAAAATTCCAGTATTTGCGTGCGCACATCTTGCGCGGCTGAGGCATTAAACATAAGCTTGACCGGGTTATAATTGGGGTCGCTACTAGTGGTTTCGAAGGTGCAGAAACGCGCCGTAACTTTTTTATTGTAGGCACTCAGAGGAGTGCCGGTGGCGCGTATCCTGACTCTTTCCAAAAAAACAGCGGTATTATCCGCCCCTCCCTCGGGAGAACCCAAGGCGCTTATTCCGCTGATATTGTTAAATCGCACATTTTTTAGATAAATGGCATTTTTTACGCGAATAAGTTGTCCCCCGGTAATGGTTATGCCGCTGCCGGTGCCGTTAATATACAGAGTGCCTATTTCGACACCGCCAGAGCCTAAAGTAACTGTCCCGGTTCCGGTGATGCTGACGCTGTTATGAACACCGGACAGAGCATAATTACTGGGATTACTGGTGGTTACATCGGCAATAAGCAACCCTGCTAGGGTCAATCCCAAAATCAAAATTTTGCCTAATTTTTTCATAATCTTAAAATTATAACATACTGTTTTATCAAACGCTAAGACCGACTTTTAGTGGTTCTTGAAAAAATCAAACTTCTTTTCAACGAAAAATTTACCTTTTATTTGCGGCTGCTCTCCCGTGGTTGGCGGTAATACGTCCACTCCTACGTTAAATTCCCAGCCCTTAGGTATTTTTACGAAGAAATTTCCACCCCAGTCCACACTCAAATCTTTGTTGCCGCCGAAAAATGGCTCAAAAAAAGTAAAAGTGGCGCGGGGACTAAGGCCGAAGACAATACCTTTGGCGGTAGTCAATTTTAAATCTATGTTCAGGTTAATATTGCCTTTGGCCACGTCTGAGCCTGTTTCAGGGCTAATATCCAGCTTGCCGCCGTTTTCAAAATTAATAGACGGTAAAGTATATCTAAGGTAAGGACGCAGTGTCGGAGAGGCAAAATGCGTGTCGATGGCACGGTACGGTGAATCGCTGTCCAAAAACCAATGATTGTTGATTAAACCTGTCGCATCCAAACCAAAACGCCAATGTTCGCCGATATTGAGGCCGGCTTTGCCAGTAAAGAACAGAGCATTTGCCTGAAGGCCGTTATTTTCCAAAATGGTAGACTGGTTGCCCACACCAAGATTATAATCGAGGCTCAATATGCTGGTATCCGTCGGGTTATCTGACTTGCCTAGGGGGGTTTTGCCTTGGACACCGGCAAGGAAAGCAAAGTAACTAGCGGTCCATTCCGCAGGATTGTGCGGCAGGTGTGTTTCGCCTTGGACGCTGATAAAAGGTTTGAGGGTTTCGGAAACATTGAAAACATAGCCGAGTTTGTAGGCGAAATTGGACGCGCTATTGTCCTCGAAGCTGGCTTCGCTAGGCAGTCCAGTTATAGACTTCAGGGCATATTTGAATTCCGCATCTAAGGTACCGGACAGCGAATTCCATTTTAATTTTAGTTTGGCATAAGGCTCCAGCAGACCCAAGTCTTCTTCGCCCACCGGACGATAATCAACCCCGACTTCGGTGGTCAAAGATATGCCTTTTTGGGGAGTGGCAAAGAGAAAAGCCTGACTGTCATCTAAAATAATACCGGGGGCGGCTTGGACCGCCAAATCGTACATAGATAATCCGTTCAAATCTGTGTCGGACAGGATTAATTTGTAATTTTTCTCCAAATATTCCCGCATTTTGTCGCGCTCTTTCTGGTCACTAGGAAAGCCTTTGGGGTATTTTTTCCTCAGGGCGACCAGAGCCATCAAGGTCGCTAAATCTTCATAACCCACGCTTATGCTTGGGTCTTGCTGGGCATTGGCCTCTTTGATTTCCTGATAAGCGGCGACGACGACCGGGTCATCAAAACGATAATATTTGCCTGGAGCGAGGCAGATGCCGTCATAACTGCCGGAGCGATAATGGTCGAAAATAGAGTTATCCGCGTTAAAAGTCTCCCGTTTATGCACGCTGGGTGTAGTCGAGAAAAAGTCAATTTCTAAATTATCTGGCAAAGCGCTGCCGACCAAATCAAAAATCGGCGGATAATCCGGAAAATATGCAGTATGATATTCGGTTACTGTATTCAGCTTTTCGTCCAAATAAGTAACCGGGATAGTAACTGTGCCGGCGCCGTAAATCGCGCCTGTCTCAGAATTAAGCGAAACACCTGCCGCCGCGTAGTCAATCTTAGACTCAAATGTCGCCGTCTGACCACCCCAAGAAACAAAGCCTTTTGCCTTGCCCAAATCGGAGGTAGTGATTGTCCCCCGCGGGGCAATAGCTGTGTCCAGCAGGTCATTACCAGCTTGCTGGGTAACGGAAACTTCCAACGGTTGTTCGGGCGGCTGAATATTTTCCGCGCCGACAATATCTTTCAGCGACAAAGTCTTGGCCCCGTTGGGTCCTTTGAGGTAGAGGGCGGCTCCATTATTGACGAGCATTATGATGTCGTCTAAGGTTAATTCTACTTCCTGTGTTTCCGCACCGGTTACCTCATCTGCACCGGTCGGGGTCAAAGTGAAGTCTTTGATTTTACGGATTTTGGGTTTGCCGTCTGAATCTAGCACAGGCGTGCCGTCTGGATTGAGTTCAGGTATGCCGAAAAAGGCCTCCGTAACATTGGCAAAGTGCAATACCCCGGTGCCATCATTATTTTGGTCAATGCTAATTACTTTGGTGATGCCGGCCATGATATTGGTGGAGCCAATATAACCAACTTCTCTCCCTCCCAGAATTAATGTAGGGGTATCGCCTGTGAATTCGAAAGTGAATGTGCCGTCGTCGTTAAGAGTTATCTTGTACGTACCAGAATCACTGGTGTCAACGAGTTTGCCTTCATCCGTTATGTACCAGATAACCCCGTTATACAGAAAACCCATTATCTTGCCATTTGTATCGATAACCTGCGCGCCGGCAATTATGTCCATCAGCCTGATTGTCTGCCCAGTGGCATTATGAATATATATGTCTTTGAATAACTCTCCGTTTAAATCCGTCAGCAAGGTGGCATAATCGATTAAATCGGGCGGGGCGGCGGCAAGGAAAGCGCCTTGCGCGTCCAGCCAAGCCTGTTTTAGTTCATTACACTGACCTTGGATAGCCAGTAAAGCATCCTGGGCGGTTTGTAAAGCAGTTTGAGCGGCTTGCGAATCACCTTGGGCAGCTACTAAAGCCTCTTGGGCGGCTTGTAAAGTGCCTATGGCGGTTTGTAAGGCGGCCTGAGCAGCTACCAAAGCGGCCTGGGCTTCCGCTAAAGCGTTTTGGACGGTTGGCAAAGCCTCCTGGGCGGCTGTCAAATTGCCTTGGGCAGAAGCTAAGGTGGTCAGGGCGGCTGTCCAAGCCTCTTGGGCGGCAGCAAAAATATCCTTAGCATTCTGCCAAGCAATATCGGCATTGGTTAAAGTGGTCTGAGCATTTTGTAAAATGTCCTGAGTATTTTGTAAAGCGTCTTGAGTATCTTTTAAAGCGTCCTGATCATTTTGTAAAGCGTCCTGAGTATCTTTTAAAGCGTCCTGATCATTTTGTAAAGCGTCCTGAGTATCTTTTAAAGCGTCCTGAGCATTTTTTAAAGTGTCCTGATCATTTTTTAAAGTGTCCTGAGCATTTTTTAAAGTGTCCTGAGCATTTTGTAAAGCGTCCTGAGCATTTTGTAAAATGTCCTGAGCATTTTGTAAAGCGTCCCGAGCATTTTCTAATTCCGGAAGGCCGACATCACCTTCGTTAAAAGCACTTTCCACACTGGTAACTTCCTCTTCCGCCTCGCCGACTTTTTCTTCCGCCTCGCCGACTCTTTCTTCTAGTTCTCCAACTCTTTCTTCCATCTCGCCAACTCTTTCTTCCATCTCGCCAACTCTTTCTTCCGCCTCGCCGACTCTTTCTTCCGCCTCGCCGACTCTTTCTTCCGTCTCGCCAACTCTTTCTTCCGCCTCGCCGACTCTTTCTCCCGTCTCGCCGACTCTTTCTTCCGCCTCGCCGATTCTTTCTTCCGCCTCGCCGACTCTTTCTTCCGCCTCGCCGACTCTTTCTTCCGCCTCGCCAACTCTTTCTTCCGCCTCGCCGACTCTTTCTTCCGCCTCGCCGGCTCTTTCTTCCATCTCGCCGACTCTTTCTTCCATCTCGCCGACTCTTTCTTCCATCTCGCCGACTCTTTCTTCCGCTTCTCTGACTCTTTCTTCTAGTTCTTCGATTCTTTCTTCCGCTTCTCTGACTCTTTCTTCCGCTTCGCCGACTCTTTCTTCCGCCTCGCCGACTCTTTCCGCTGCTTCTTCAACTCTTTCTGTTGCGGCCTCGACAGCATTCGCCTTAGCCTCAACCTCTTCCGAGGCGGGGTCGAGTAGTGTTGTAACAGCATCATCGTAAGCGTCTTGCGCATTCTCAGCCGCCGTTTTGAGGTTATCATAACCGGTTAGGGCATTGTCATAACCTTCTCGATTTACTGTGTAAGGATTTCCTTGGTTATGTAAATCGGAAATTTCTACCCCATCATATTCTGACGTGGTTTTCACGCCGCTCGGTATGGTAATAGTTTCCCCGACGGACTTTTCGGTCTTGACAATCTTGGGGCTAACGGTTGGCTGTACAGCATCCCGGGTCTGGCGGGGGGAAGGTGTCCACTCTCGCAAAGAGGCCAGCAGTCTATAAACTGGATGATTGGGGTCTAGGGTTTTGGGCAACCAGCGATTTTGCTCGTCCCGGGTATTATAAGCTGCGGTTAGGATGTCTTGAAATTTTCGGAGTTCTGCCGCAGCGACACGGTTTTGCGGCTGGCTGAGCAATCGTAGCACCTGCTCGGCGAAGATTGCCGGCAGCGTGTCTAAATACTCATGCGACTGCGTGCGAAAGGCGGGGCTTTGAGCCATATCCAGAAAATCTTGCAAAGTGGCGGCCTTAGCAATAATCTCCTCGCGCCAAAAAGTCAGGGCGGATTTCTCAAGCTGATAGTACAATTCCAGATATTTTTGATTGTTTTGGAGAATTGTCAATTTACCCGCGATGTCGTCTTTCGCCTCCAAATCAGTGTGGATGCGCTTAATCCTAGACTCCGCTTCTTGTAGTCGAACTGCGATGCCACCATCACTGCCTAGATAGGAAGCAAAGTCTTGCTCGAATTTTTTGCGGAGATTCTCGATAGTTTTTTCCCAAGCGGCTTTTTCTTCGTTGTCGTTGAATGGTCCGAATCGGGACTCGATGTAGGACAGGTTGAGGTATTTGGCAATGCCGTCGGGGTGGTCTAAATCCAGCCAAGCCG
The DNA here is from genome assembly GCA_003864475.1 of Candidatus Termititenax persephonae. Classification (GTDB taxonomy): domain Bacteria; phylum Margulisbacteria; class Termititenacia; order Termititenacales; family Termititenacaceae; genus Termititenax; species Termititenax persephonae. The sequence goes on from BGZO01000001.1 coordinate 96,645, forward strand.
CCGCGTTCTGATAGTGAATATAGGCTCCCAGCATATCGTTATGTTCTTCCGAGGCGCGGAGGTCGCCCGCGTCGATTTCTCCTTGAACCAGTTTTTTGAGGACAGGGCTGATTAGCGCCTCTCCGAGATACGCCACCTGCCTGTTGCTAAGCAAATTATTATTATAAATATATTCGGATTCATTCAGATGCGCGGCATTGAGCAAGAGCAGGGCGACATCTTCCTGTCTGTTTCTTAGAATTTGTGCAGAACGATTGATTTTCCGCGATGCTGGCTCCGGTTCTACCTCGGTATTTATAGCATTGGCCTGCTGTTGAATTTTTCCCCAAGTCGCCTTGGCCGTCCTGTCAAAGCCATCGGCCAAAGCGCTGATTCTCAGATTGGCTGGCACATTTTTGCTTTCGTTAGTTCCCAAAAATAAATCCAGCCGGGCATGATGATAACCGGAAATCACATTGATTAATCCAGCCGAATAATCTTCTCCGGTAGGGGCATGATTTAAAATATAAAAACAAGTAGCCAAGTCGGCGGCTTGCAGATATGTGGCATCTGTCTGCGCTAGGGCACCTTGAATTAACTCCAGCAAATCAAGCTGGGTGCTTAAATCAACCGGAGCGCCTGAGGTTTCGCTAATTTTTTGGAGAAAATCACGATAGCGTATGGCAATTATGGCGGGAACTTCAATATTGGTGGCTAAAATGGTTTTACCTAAAGTTTTTTGATTTTGATTGACTTCCGCATAGGCGACACTGTTTATCGTCGGCGGATTGTAGATTTCATTCGGATGCGACTCTTTGTATTTAGCCACGTATCTATCTATCTCCGCGAGGACATAGAAGTACTGGTAAAAAATGTTAATCAATGAGCCGCGCAAAATCGGCGGATTGATTTGGGCGTTTTTGTCGGGATGGAAAATATCAAAACCTTCCGGCACAAAATCGGCAGGCAGATTTTCAATCATATCTTTAAATTCATAGAGGCGGGTCAATTGCTCTTGGCTAAGGCTCGTTATTTCATCAAACTCATAGTCGTCAATGACCGCGTGAAATTGTCTGTCCGCAATCCGCCGAATATACTGCAGTTCTCCTAGTTCAATAATTTCTGGCTGGCTGGGATTCTGGATGGAATTGTTTTGAGCATAGAAAACTGCTTTGCCAATATTGTCTAATTCGTTTATCTCTGACATTGCTTGCCTCCGCTTCGTTTAATTATTTTTTTAGAAACTACCCAATTACACTATATATTGTTATCGTAAATTCTTAAAACTTGTTGCAATTTTTTTATGTTCTGTTTTTGTGTTCAATCAATATTCATTACAATTAATTTTTACCTTGATTCCGGTCTATTTACTTTAGGAGGAATCAATAAATTCATCCCCTGCTTCCTGGGGAATCCGCTTCCCGTCCCGAGTCCTTTTACGCTTGCCTCTTTACCTTGGTGTTCTTCAATCTGGCGCAGTGTGTCAGCCACTCTGTCTGTGAACGCAGGATCGCCGTCAATTGCTGAAAAACCATATCTCTGGCGGATTTCCTCGTCTAATCTTTTCAGAGTGGTCTCCGCTTGGTTGGCATTGCTGCGCGCCGCCTCGGCGGATTCTTTAGCATCTGTGTAGGCTTGGTTTGCGGCGGTGGTGTTGGCCAAGGCGGCGGCTTGGCGGGCGGTGTCCGCCAAATCTTGGGTTTGCGTAGTGTTGCCCGCGTCTCTCTCGGCTTGGTTCGCGGCGGCGGCGGCGTCTTGATAGGCCTCCAGCGTTTTCTGGAGATCGCCGTTCTGGGCGGCTGTTTGCGCATTGTCATTTTTCTGGGTGGCAATCGTTGCTTGCCTTTCTGCCGCTTCTTTCTTTTGTTTCGCCAAGGCGGCGGCAGTTGTTCTAGCCGAAGCATGTTCTTTAGTCTTTTTTGCCAGCTGTTCGATTTTTCCGGCGGTGGACAGTTGAGAATCATCGATTATCGCGTTGCGCGCGTTCTCCGGCAGTCCGCTGGTGCGCGCGGCTGTTTGGGCGGCTGTCCAAGCCTCTTCCAGATTTTCCATGTTGAGTGGCTTGTCCGCGCCGTCAACCTTACTGCCAGCATCCGTGCCGAACTTAGCCGCCTTTGCCGCGGCACTGGAGTTTTCTGCCGCCGTACTATCCGGCAAATTCTTTAGAGTTGTTGCCGCCTCAGTGAAAGCTTGGCTGGCGGTGGACAGAGCCTGCTGGGTTGGTGCGATGTTTTTCTCGGCTTTCTCTAGGACTTTGGTGGCTATGGCCTCGGTTTTTTCCGCGTCGCTCAGCCTAGAATAATTCGCTATGTCTCTGGACGGAGTGAGGCCGGCGGCTTCTGCCGCTTTTTCCGCTTCAGCACGGGCGGCCAGTAAATTGCTGGCATTGTATTCTTTAGAGTCTGGTTTGTCTGTGCCAACATTGGCGGCGGCGGCGGCCACCCCGGCGGCAGAAGCCGCCGGGGTTCCGGTCAGTTCATAAAGACGCTGGGCTTCAGCAAAATTTTGGCGCGCCCGCTCCAAGCGGCTAAGGTTGGCGTTTTTCTGGCCTACCGCTGCCTCTTCAGCCGCGCGGATATCCTCGCTGATTTTACTTTGTTTGGCGGCGAGGATAGACTGCCAGGCATCGCTGACACTGTCCGCACTGCTAATGTTCAAATTTCGGAGCAGCGCTGTGGCCTGCGCATATTTTTGACCATTCTCGTCAGTGATGCGCCCGGCATAATAAGCGTCAAATAATTCTTTTTGCCGCTTAAAAGCCTCGCTGTTCAGAACTTGCCAGGCGTTGTCCACGTCATTTTGCTGGGACGCGCCGAGGCTGTCGCGCAAGGGAACAAGGTCTAGGCGTATCCCGCTGGGCGGCATGGCCGTTCCATAAAAAGTCTTGGCGGCATTGAGCAGGTTTTTTTGCTCTGTTTTGATTGCCGCGCTGGCCGTTTTTGTGGCCAGGTTGTCCGCGCCAGACAATTTTCTAACTGTGTCCAGCAGGGTATAGGCAGGATAGGGATTCAGCTTTTGAGCCTCAGTCAGCAGACGCTGAAGCAAATTGTTTTTTTTGGCGGTAATTTCCCTGGTATAATCATCCAGCTTTCTGGCCAGCGCTGCCTGCTGGACATTGCGCCCAGCCGCGGACGGCAGAGCGGTTCTAATACGGGCGAGGCGTTCCTCGGCTTGAGTGTAATAATCCCAAGCTTGAATTAGGCGGTCAGCGTTAAAAGTCTGCTCCGCGGCTCTGTTGGTCCAATTAGGATTGTCGGCAATCTGGCTAGTGCTGGCGGCGTAAGCATCATGGGTATTGATTGTCCCGTCTTTATTTGTGTCAACGGTCGGCGCGGCCTGCACTGTGCGCTGGTCAGCGAAAATATCGTCCGCGATGATAACCGGCAGCTCTATCAACTGTTCAAGCAAATCATAGGCCCGGCGGTCATCGGCCACGCCGGGATACCCGTCCATGTATTGCGACCCATAACTTTGTAAACCAAAAATATTCTTGGCTCGGTCTGCTCCAACCTTATAAGACTCGCCGTGGATGGCAAAGAGCAATAATTCCTCGACCTGCGTTAGATTCGTATTATCTTGTTGGATTAAGCTCTCTGCCGTATCCAGCAGAGTCTCATAATTATATTTACTCATGTTAGCGGCCGTAACGGTATTTGTTCTGTAGGCGGCGGCGCGCGCTGAATTATCCACAGGACCCCGATCATTTTCTTCTGCGCCTTGAATCAACATATTCAAGTGGCCATAAGCATAAATTAAACGGTAGGTCGGAATATCTAGGTCTGGCAGATTCTCTCGTTCGTCGGCGGGGACATCCTCATTGTTTATTAAAAGGGATTTATAATTATGCTCGGGGCCGGCATCCCAAGTAGTCGCGTCGAGATATTCAGCCAACAGCCGCTCATTATCTGCGGCAGAGACTCCGTTGTCTTTTTTATATTTGTCATCTTTCGGCAGCAGCTGATAAATCATTGAGGACAGAGCGGTAATTCTTTGTTTGATATCTGTAATTTCGCTACGGGTAAGGGTGCCACTTTTTCTGGAGATACGAAAAGCCTCTCCGGCTAATCTTATAGCGTTAGGCATGGAGACGGCGGAACTGCCGCTTTGCACGGCGGCCTTATCTGTCCTTATGATATAGGACTTGTCCAATCTATTTATATTAAGGTCGCTCATTTTTTCTCTCCAAGACTACAAGGCTCTCTGCGGTAAATTTAGAAAAGCACGGATTTCTCGGTCTAATTCCTGCAATTTGCTGATTTTTTCCTGCTCGCTGGTCAATCCCTGTTCGGTAAAATATTTATCTAGATTATTAATAATCTGTTGATATCTTTTAACTTCTGAAACCAATCCGGGATTGTATTCGGCAATATTAGACAATTGGCGATTGTATCTTTCCCTGTCTATTCTGCTTTGAAATCTCGCGCGGACCGTCTCGCTAGTCTCCGCCGGGCGGACTGGTGTTACCGGGACAGCCGCCGGACGTGGCGGCGCGGTCAAGTCTTGGGCTTGCTTTGTTCCCGCTGATGTGTCAGCAGGTGGAGCCGCCGGGGCGACGGGACGTGTTGGCGCGGTCAGGTCTTGGGCTTGTTCCGCTCCCGCTGATGCTTGTCCGGGGAGAGCCGCCGGAACAGCGGGACGTGGCGGCGCGGTCAAGTCTTGGGCTTGCTTCGTTCCCGCTGATGCTTGTCCGGGGAGAGCCGCTGGGACAGCGGGACGTGGCGGCGCGGTCAGGTCTTGGGCTTGTTCCGCTCCCGCTGATGCGTCAGCAGGGAGAGCCGCCGGGACAACGGGCGCAGAGGCAGTTGATTCTTCCGGGGATTGTTTTTCTTCTTCCTCGGAGTCGGTTTGTCCGGGCAAAACACCGACCGCACAGCCGCGCCCCAGCAAGGCTCCGCCGCCGCCGATAATTAGGCCAGTCAAGGTCCCTAAACCAAAAAACAGTCCGCGCTGGTTTTTTTGCTTAGATTCGGCAACTTTTTTTGTCAACATTATTTAATCTCCTTCTTAAAGTATTAACGAGTATAACGAGCCTCATCAGTCAACGGCGACTTTCTACACAAAATTCTAATGCCGTCCTCAATGCTAATCAGTTCAGCGATTTTCTGCTCCGAAGTGCGTATGCCCCCCTTGCGGTAATGAGCTTCAAGATCTTTGATAATGGCTAAGTATTCTATTGGAGTTTTAATGTTTTTCGGTATTTCGATATCATTATAAGAGTCCAGAACTCCGCCCAGCACGCGTCCATAAGTGTCGCTTATTAGACGTTTGTTAAAAGCAGCCAACAGGGCTTGATATTTCTGCGCGGCTATTTTCTCCGCTTCATTGGCGGCGGCGCGGCGCACTTCCGCGGCGCGTTGTTCTTCTTCTTGTTTGGTCTGCTGGTTAATTTCGTCCTGAAGTTCTTGGCGGCGTTTGTGCAGACCGTCCGTCAGCACGTTGGCCATAGTGTGAATATGGTCATCGTCCGCATATTTGGCTTCCGCGCCGCCTGCGTCAGCCTCTGCGGGGGCATTAACAATATCGTTAATCTGTACGGCGGCGGCTCCCAGCGTATCGCGTGCTTGGGCAAAACTATCTTTGCTGTAAGGGGCGGCTCGGGTCTTGTCCGCTTGCCGGGTGGCTTCATGCCAAATGTCGGTTATTTTTTGAAAATCCTCGATGCGCTTGGCCTCTGCCTGCAGTCTGGTTATTTCCTCTGGCGTAAGCGCGGCGGCGGTTTCTGCTTCCTTTATGGTTTCCGTTATTTCCTGTTTGGTTTCCGCAATGATTTGGTCGCTCTCGTCTTTGGCTTTTTCCGGTGTCTTATGACCAGCATTGACTTCAGTAAAAATATCGCTCAAGCTTTTTGCCGCTTGCTGGACAGTGGTTTTGATGCCCTGCCAGATTTGTCCAAATGAGTTTTCCGTGGGTTCCTCGGTTTTTGCGACGGAAGCATCCTTGGTTTTGGTAGTTGCGGTTTTTACCGCCAAGCCGCCGCCCAGCAACAGAATCAAGGTGCCCAGCGCGGCGAGCATTTTTTTCTTATTAAAAGGCGGCCAGTGGAGTTGCGGCAACTGCGGCAGGCGCGGCAGAGTAATAACGGGCAGGGTAGGGCCGCGGCGGCGTTGCTCCTGCAGTCCAGCCAGATTAAGCGGCAAATTGTTTTTTTCCGCGTACATCTTGGCGTGAATAAAGAGAGCCTTTTGCAGCTCGGAGGCTTTGAAATATCTTTTTAAAACTGGGTTGGCCGTAGTGCTGTCAATAAAATTCTGTGCGCTGAGCAGCCAATAATTTTCTGGCCATTGCGGATTGTAAAAACTGCTGGCTTGGTCATGCTCCAGCGTAATTAATTGTCCATAAAGCCGAAGCAGATTGTCGATGGCGACTTTATATTCTCCTTTATCGGCGGTCAACGTTTGCGTCCCCAGTAGCTGGGCTTTGCGCTCGTCAATCAGTCGGTCCAATTCTTTTTCATAGCTGTTGAGGACTAGACCGCGCAGCCTTTTGGCAAACCATTGTGTGCAACTGTCTGTGGCCAGCGTGTAATTATCGCCGAGGGCTTCGTACAGATAGTTGTGTAATACAGATTTTTCTTCTAATTCAGATAAATCAGTAAGGATTGCTCTGTAATTGATATTGCTGCTCTCCGCATAGGCGGCAGAGCGTCCATTTATTTGCTCCGCGCGGGTTTCTCTATATGTCCGGGCGGACAAAAACTCCTGCGCGATGGGCTGTAAATCCACAGCCCCCACCAGACCGCTGACGATGGTTTCCTTGTCTGCCGTCAGTTCTTGGATAAATGGCTGGAGATTGGCCGCCGTCAGCTTAAATTTGCGCGTACCGTCTGCGTCCGTCGCCACAAAACCCTGCAGATTAGCCGGCAGGACGAGATAATTCGGCAAAATAGCAACTAGCTCATTGTTTTCCAGCAGCTGCGCGGTTTCCCGTAGCAGACCCAGCGCGGTCTCAATCTGCCGCAGGTTGTCCTGGCCATAATCCGCGTTCAGGATAAGCTGAGCTTCCTGCAGATTACCCAAAATTCCGACATGGCGGGACCCAACGTCTTCGGCTAATCGGACGCGTATTTCGGCGCTTTGTTCCGCTATCGTTTTCGCCTGCATGACATTCCTTTCTACACTTAGATATCGTCAGCATGTGCCGTTTATTGCACTGCGCTAAAATACAACATTTTTTTTCTATCCATCTGGGTAGGTATACCCATTTTTCCTAGAAATATACATTTCCTAATCAAACTTTCTGTCATATTTTCTTATGAGTCTGTTTGTACGCTCTCGCTCCGCTTTACTGCGTTCCGCAGCCAAGGCGTTGCGTTGCAAGATTAAATCGATTAGGGGGTCAAGTTCAGCCAGCAACTTGGGGGATAAATCGGGATACGGATATTCGCCCTTCAGATTGTTGATTTTGTGGTAAAATGAACGATATCGACATAATTCTTCATGATAAGAAATATTTCCGGCATAGTTCAGGAAATTAAATCCCGGCTTGCTGGTTTTTTTATTCAATAAATCTACAATAGTGTGTCCAGCCTTGCTACCTTGGCCGGGAGGGGCTTGATTAATCACGTAATGAAATTCGCCGGGGCGATTCATCAAAATTTTCTGTTCACTTTGAATCTTGCTGCCCCCGTAGGCGCTCTGGATGCTGGTGATTTCGGCGGTGCTGAGGATAATATTTTTAACCAGCAGGGGATTGAGGTCATACATGGAGCGGCTTGAGTTCGCGGGCAAATCCCAGAGATAGATGGTGCGGTCTGGACTGTCGGCAAAGAGCTGCCCCAGTGCGCCTTTGGGCAGCAGCAAATCACGGCAATAATGCAGATGTTCAGTGCTGTCATCGGCTATTTTTAAATTCTTTTTAGCCTGCAGCACCAGCGCGTCTCTTTTATTCTTAAGCTGTGCCAGCATGGCTTCCAGTGATTTGTAGCGTAGCGGATTTGCCTCGCTCCCGCTTCGTTTGAGACAAGCAATATATTCTTGCTGTAGTACTGTGATACGGCTGTCCAAGGCTTTATTGGTCAGCAGGGTAAAAAGCGTGATAGGTGTTTTGCGTGGACCAAACTTGGCGCGGTAAACTTCTTGGGAGTCGGCCACCATGCCGTAAAACTGCTGACTGGTTTTGGCTAAAAAATCCGTGTCAATCAGCGTAACCGGACAATTGTATTTCTGGGCGATGGCTAGGGCGAGGATAATGGCAAAAGTGCTTTTGCCCGTGCCGCCCTTGAAACCGCTGATGCCCCAACTGTTGTTGATGACCTGCTGAAGCTTAACGTTATTCAGGGTAAGCATACCCCGGTAAGTGTCTAAAACTTTTTTGGCCAGCTCTATGTCAAAATTGTCTGCCTCGTTTGTCTCCACGTCATCAAGCAGGGTTTCAGTTGATAATGACGGCATATCCAGCATTTTTTGCCACAACATGCTCAGCTGTTTACGCCATAACATTAATATTCCCTCGTTTCTCTATCTATAATAATAGCAGGCAGTATACAGATAGGAAATCGTAAGTTCAGCAAAAATGTTTCATTTTTTTTGCTTCCTTGATATACTGCCCGGCATGTCCAAACTTTTATTGGCTGGAACGGTTGCTTATGATTCCCTCAAAACTCCGCGGGGCGAACGTCCGCATATTCTCGGCGGGTCGGCTCTGCATGCGGCGGTGGCGGCCTCGCTGCTGGCGCGACCCAATCTGTTGAGCGTGGTGGGCGGTGATTTTGAGCGGAGACATCTAGATTTTTTGCAAAAATACGGCGATACCAAGGGGATAAAAATCATTCAGGACGGTCAGACCTTTGCTTGGAATGGTTTTTATGAGCAAGACATGCGGGAGGCGCACACCGTCCAGACTGACCTCAATGTTTTATTGCAGTTTGACCCGGAATTGCCTCCCGAATATTTGGACAGTGATTTTGTCTTCTTGGGCAATATTGACCCGGTCTTACAGGCCAAGATTTTGGCGCAATTGCCGGGACGAAAATTTGCGGCCATAGACACGATGAATTATTGGATTGCCGGGCAAAAAGAAAATTTGGGACGGGTAATTGCTTCGGCTGATTTGCTTTTCATCAATGACGCGGAGTTGCGCCAGCTGACGGGTGAAGATAATCTGTTGCGAGCGGCGCGGTCTTTGCTGGGAAATTTAAAATATGTCGTCCTCAAAAAAGGCGAGCATGGCGCGTTGTTGATTTCTGCCGCACAGGTTTCTGCCGTGCCGGCCATGCCCTTGGCGGAGATTGTCGACCCGACCGGGGCAGGGGACAGCTTTGCCGGAGGATTCATGGGTTATGTTGTTCACTCTGCGACATCCTCCGGCGTGGATGTGGATTGGGACACGCTGCGCGCCGCGCTGGTTTACGGGACGATGGTTGCCTCGTTTAACGTGCAGGGTTTTGGCTGTGAAAGGCTGGCGGAGACAAGTAAAACCGACTTAGATGAAAGATTAAAGGTTTTTCGTGAAATAACAAGGATAAATTGATTTGGTCTTTTACTGTGCTGGATGTTTTGTCTTTAAGTAAATAGTGTAAAACTCAATATATTAACATAAAAGGAGAAAAAATGACTACCAAAACTGTAGATTATAAAATAAAAGACATAGGACTTGCCGCTTGGGGGCGCAAAGAAATAACCATTGCCGAGCAGGAAATGCCCGGTTTGATGGCCTTGCGTACGAAATACGCGCAGGAAAAGCCGTTCCAGGGCGTGCGTGTCATGGGTAGCCTGCACATGACGATTCAGACCGCCGTTTTGATTGAGACATTGGTCGCCCTCGGCGCGGAAGTGCGCTGGTGTAGCTGCAATATTTTTTCCACGCAAGACCATGCGGCGGCGGCTATAGCCGCCGCCGGAGTCCCGGTTTTCGCTTGGAAAGGCGAGAGTTTGGAGGAGTATTGGTGGTGCACGAGCCAGGCCCTGACTTTCCCGGATGGAAAAGGCCCGCAATTGATTGTCGACGATGGTGGAGACGCAACCTTGCTGATTCACAAAGGCTATGAATGGGAAAATGGCGATACTTGGGTCAAAACCCCATCCGCCAATCACGAAGAGGAAATCATAAAAAACCTGCTAGATTCAGAAAAAAACAAGACACGTTGGCATACGCTGGTCAAAGAATGGAAAGGCGTTTCTGAAGAGACGACCACCGGAGTGCATAGGCTTTACCAGATGCAGGAAGCCGGGCGTTTGCTCGTTCCCGCCATCAATGTCAATGATTCCGTTACCAAATCCAAATTTGACAATCTCTATGGCTGCCGCGAGTCGCTTGCCGACGGCATAAAACGCGCCACCGACGTGATGATTGCGGGCAAGGTCGTCGTGGTCTGCGGTTACGGCGATGTGGGCAAGGGTTGCGCGCGTTCCATGCGCGGCTTCGGGGCGCGAGTGATTGTTACGGAGATTGACCCGATTTGCGCTTTACAGGCCGCCATGGAAGGCTTCGAGGTGGCGACCGTTGAGGATACGCTGGGGCTGGGCGACATTTACGTTACGACCACGGGCAATACGGACATCATCACTATTGAGCATCTGACCAAATTGAAGACTCAAGCCATAGTCTGTAATATCGGACATTTTGACAATGAGATTCAGGTCGACCAACTCAATGCCTATCCCGGTGTCCAGAAGCTGAATATCAAGCCGCAGGTTGACCAGTATACTTTCCCCGACGGCCACGTGATTTTCCTGCTGGCGGAAGGGCGTTTGGTCAATCTCGGTTGCGCGACCGGGCATCCGTCTTTTGTCATGTCCAATTCTTTTGCCAATCAGGTCTTGGCCCAGCTGGATTTGTGGAAAAACAGGGACATTTATCAGGCCGGGGTGTACCGCCTGTCCAAAATTCTCGATGAAGAAGTGGCGCGTCTGCATCTTGCCAAAATCGGCGTGCGGCTGACCAAGCTGACTAAAAAACAGGCGGATTATATCGGTGTAAAACCGGAAGGCCCCTATAAGGCGGAGCATTATCGGTATTAAAAGTTTTTG
>BGZO01000002.1 GCA_003864475.1 Candidatus Termititenax persephonae
CGACAGTGATAGTCTGATTGCCGCTGCTATTAGGGCCGGGGTCGACCCACGTGATACTGGGCGCGGCGGGCTGCCAAGGCGGTATTTTATCCGGCGCGTGGGCAAAATAAACACTGAAGTCGCCCATTTCCGTGTAATTGGGGTCGTTGTGTCCGCCGCCCGCCCAGAGCATATAGGGCTGGTCATTCTCGATTTGCGGCAAAAGGTGCAGGAAAACACCTTTTTTGGTTTCGGTAATCTCATTCGTAGCGGGATGCCAAGAAGTGGGGCTGGCGCGGCTGATCTGCTCGGGATGCGGGAAACCGCTTAACGAAGTATCCTGACTAATATATTGAATAACCTGAATCTTGTCCGCGGTCAAGCCCAGCTGGGGAGAATAAATGCCCGGCGCGCTGATATTGGTCGGGACATTAACCGACACGCCCGCAACGGCATCAGCCCAAGACGCATATTCCCTATATTCCAAGGTCATGAGGGTATTGGCCGGGGTATTGGTCGATTTCTTAGCAAAAACCAATTGAAACGGCCCGGCATTGACTGTGGGAGGCAACAAAGACACAGAATGGGCGATATAACCCTCTTTTAAAGTTATATAATTAGTACCCCAAGTTACAGTGTGTCCGCTGGCTGGCTGATATTTATAGACACTGGCAGATTTAATAGAAGAATCATCCTGGTCAAGCCAGTCAAAAGACAAATAAATATAGCCATCTCCACCCAGAATTAACCTTTGCGCCCTTGACATGTATCTAGTTCCACTCTTAATAAAACCACTTGTCCCCATACTGGTCGGATAATTTACCTCCGCGCCAGTCGCCGGACTATTGTAATCAATATGGAAAAGACGTAATTTACCGGGACCATTATTCCCATCATACCCCGCGGCAATATAGATACCCGCGGGGGCAACCAAAATTTCAGCGGAAAAAAAGTGTTCGTCAGCTGAATAACTCCAAATCGGCAAACTACTAACATTGCCATCCGTGCCAATTTTATATAAAGACAAGAAACCCTTATAAGCACCATCATACCCGGACACGACAATATAAACTTCGCCATTGGATGAAGCCGCTATGGCTGTTTCAAGAATCTCAGCGTCGCTTCTATTGCCTGTAACCATTACTGTCTCTTCGCTTTCGAATACTCCGCTGGCAATATCGTATCTCCGATAATAGGCATAAGAAATTTCATCCGTAGGCAACCGCACTTTATGAACATAAGCCGTGTGGATTTTTTGATTAACAGTTGTTTTGACCAGCCTATGCCCATCAGTGGTTTCATGGTTCAGTGTGTCGAAGTATAATGAAGAAAAATTAGCATTGTTTTTTACGGTCATGTCCCTAGCCGCAACCAAACTGACCATCAGCCCGGTCAAAACAAATAATCTAATAAAAACTTGCCGCATGATGTCCCAATATAACATATTTAATTTAAAATAACTATACTTTTTTTCGACAAATAGGCTCTTTTTACTAAAAACCTCGCCTCGACGCTACCGTATTCCTAAGCGAACAAATGGCCCAACAACAAATTTCCAATCAAGGATGTCTCTATAGTCAGTTTTCAAACTACCACTGCCCTCAACTCCTAATTCCCAAGTTACTCGGCCTTGGCTAGGAAGACGAAACATAAAACCTAAATTCGCGCTACCTTCCATGAGATTGCCAGTTTCAGGGAAAGTAACCTCGGCTTTTGCATTGCCATACGTCGTAAAAATATCAGTCAATGGTATAGCGAATCTACCCGCTAGTCCCACTATAGAGCCATACGGACCTTTCTCTCGCCAATTCCACCCATATGTTGCCTCTAGACGAAAATATTTACCTTCATAGCCGATTCCACTAAACAAGCGCGGATACCGGTGATTCTTTGGCATATTTCCTAGTGCATCCAATTTATCAAAGGGATCCTCAACGGTACTAATACCATACAGACCGCCATCTTTTTGTCCTACCTTAAGTTGAATACCATAGTATAAATCTCCCGCATGAAATATGCTATCTTGGACACCGATCATCATACGTTCGAAATCTGTCAAGCCCGTGAACCATTCTTTACTCATACTCCATCCCCCGCCCAGCCAAAAGCTACCCCACAGCCGCAGGCCATTGTCCCACGCCGCAAGCGGGCCGTTCCACATAACATCACCGCCAGCATATGCGAAGAGATTATGCTTATCCCCGTCTGCTTCTCGAGTCTCCTTTGTAGTTTCAGGCTTGGCATATCGATTAACGCCGGGAATTTTCACACTATCAAGCAGCAGAGGCATTTTGATAGATTGCAATTCGCCCTCGGTAACGCTAACTTCTAATTCTTTGCAACTGTAAGTGGTGCTAATGTTATTCCCTACGATAGCCTGGTATTCTCCAAGCAGAGAGATCTTGCTGATACCTTTTCCTCCCGCGTTGACATCCTGCATTTCGGCCTCGAATTCTCCAAGCAAGGAGATCTTGCGGATACCTTTTCCTCCCGCGTCGACATCCTGCATTTCGGCCTCGTAAATCCCACCTGTAATAGTAATGTCATTACTGTTGTATGTGATATTAAGACTATTAAATTTGTCTGTTTCATAAGTCGTCGTCTCTGCCTCATCATAAGCTAAAGCATATTTAGAACAGGTTACTGTCGATGTGTATGTCGTTGTCGGTGTCGCGGTTATGTTATGTTCTTCCACCCTAGCCTGTTTACGGTAAGGGTTTTTTATTGCACCAGCACCGACGGCAGGGAGGGTTATCCGAGGCACAGAAAAATTGTTAAGATCCTGTGTAAATGTATAATCGAAAATCTCTGCATTTTGAATATTCTTATTGGGGTCAAGGGGATTGCTAGATATTGTTACCACTACTCGATAGTTTACCGAAGTGGAGGGAGAACTGTGAGTGTTGTACAGATAACTGTTGAAAATACTAATATTACCAGCGCTATCAACTTGGACAGCATTGTCATCCTCTATTGTTGTTCCATCGTCTTTAATTAGTTTGATTTCCATTTTATAATCCTGAGGAGGAGGAGTAATGTTAAACGTAACATTACCGTTAGAATACCCTGGATTGAGGCCAGTAATTGCCGGTGCATAAATATTAGTATTGGAGAAACTTATCGGCCAGTTACTCGCAAGATCTTCGGCTACGTCATTCCCATATACAGAACTTAATTCGTTTTTTATATTATTTCTTATCGCTGTCGTCCGCTCGTCTTCAGTCTGATTCTCATTATCAGAAGATAATACCGCACCCCATTGGGTTCCTTTGGATGCGCCGCGGGAATAACTATAACTGGTGGATGGGCTGGTAGTAACTGTGAAGTGGTCTGTCGCATATGCGTCGAGAACCCTATTCTTTTCGCTTTCACTATTCACTTCGCTCATTGATTGGTCAGCAAGAATTTGTTGTCTCATCGCGTCCTTTGCAGCATTTTCGGCATCTTGGATAGTTGTAGCAGTTCTTGTGATGGGGGTAAAAGAGCCTATCTCAGTACTTAACCTAAAATTAGATTTCTCTGTAGAGGTACTCTCACTACGATAATTATTAAATATATAGTCGACTATAGCATTTATATCGGCATCCGTGAATCCAGATATTTTCGTGAGTACAAAAGCTTTTATATTAGCTTTAAACGTGACCTCATCATTGCCAGTGATAGGATCGATAGTAGTCACACCGTTGCGGATATCGCCGACTAAAACTAAATCGATAAAACCCTTCCACTTATTACTTATATTTGTTCTCTGAGTCTCATTCATCTTTGCATAAGGCCTATCAGTTGTCGTATTAACGTAAGTCGTGATTGCTTCCTCGACAGCCCCCCTTGTGGAAGCCGTAAATTTATGGCTGGCAACAGTATTTTTACTTACATTATCAATATCGAACTCAAACGTCGCGTCTTCCAATATTTTATCGGCCAGATTCCCCGCAACAGTATTATTATCCTTAAGGGTGGGGGCAACATCTTCTATCCACTCTATTATTATACCGCGCAAGGTACCCCAGTCCGCATCATGTTTCTTGGTGCCGTTCTTCTCGCCCAAACTCGCAACAACAGTAACGGCCAGAGCCACCAAACGATTGACCAGCTTGGTTATCTTATCTTCATCTTTCGCGATGAGTCCAAGCTTCCTCTTAAGTTTATCCGGTGTATCGCTAGGAGGATTATTAATGTAGCGTCTAAGTTCATTCTCGAGTGCGGTATTGTCGACGGCGGTAAGTATGAAATTCCCAGAGGAGTCTACGGTCACGCCGTCATTTTCAAACTCAAACGTCGCGTCTTCCAATATTTTATCGGCCAGATTCCCCGCAACAGTATTATTATCCTTAAGGGTGGGGGCAACATCTTCTATCCACTCTATTATTATACCGCGCAAGGTATCCCACTCCGCATCATGTTTCTTGGTGCCGTTCTTCTCGCCCAAACTCGCAACAACAGTAACGGCCAGAGCCACCAAACGATTGACCAGCTTGGTTATCTTATCTTCATCTTTCGCGATGAGTCCAAGCTTCCTCTTAAGTTTATCCGGTGTATCGCTAGGAGGATTATTAATGTAGCGTCTAAGTTCATTCTCGAGTGCGGTATTGTCGACGGCGGTAAGTATGAAATTCCCAGAGGAGTCTACGGTCACGCCGTCATTTTCAAACTCAAACGTCGCGTCTTCCAATATTGCATCGGCCAGCGCGGGTACTTCAGTAGTAGAACTGATAGCGGGCCAATGTTCAAGGTTTTCAGAAAGTTCATCACTCCAGCTGGAGGCAAGGGTTTCTATAGCATCTTCTACGTCCGTGCGCAAGTCATCCCAGTCCTCATTGCTCAGCGGGGTACTGGTTCCGGTGGTACCTGAGACAACACGAGTAATCTTTGCCACCAAAGCATTAATTATGGCGTTTTTTTGTTCTGGGGACGCATCTTTCCATGGCCGATCGGAACCATTTACGTATGTTGTGATTGCATCCTTGACCTTTTTATAGGTAGTATCCGAAAAAACCTGCCCATTAGGCTTTTCAGTATCTGTGGTAGTATACCCTGCAGGGCTTCTGACTCCCTCGATATAATTATTAGGATCAAGCCCTAATTTTTCAAACAAATCTATATCGTCATCACCAGCAGCATATTCTGCGGCTGATATAGTCCTATACCGCGCAGGATCAGCAAAAACCGCAGGCAAATCTTCTATTTTGGGCAATGCCGCAGTAACGAGCGCTATAGCCGCTTCCTCATCGAGTCCGGCTCCTATTGCCTCGTTATATACTTCAGAGATTCTCAACGACTTGGGAGTTGTTGCGCTAGCCGCAGCGCCCGCAGTCCGGGAAGCTTCGATAACATCCTCACGCTCTCCGTCTGATATATCTAGTCCTTTCAGAATTTCTTCCAACTCTTCCAGAGTTATAGTAACAATCTTGCTATCTTTTATTTCCCAGATATAATCTCCAGCATCATTTTTAACAGGCATATTGACATCATATGTCCAAGTTTGAGACGATCGTGTCCAATGTAGACCCATCATACTCCTAAAATATAGATTTTGCAAAAATGGATTATTATGTTCGTACCACGGGTTAAACTGAAAAGCTACGTCCCCGCCAGCGTTCATAGAATCGTGTTCTGCTTCGAGGTTGCTTTGTCCCCAATACACATTACCAGAGTATTGAACCAACTCACCCACAACGCCACTGAAGCCTAGCCCAATCTTCCGAAGAGAATTCGAATCAAAACTTACCCCAGGGGTAAATACCATAGAAGATTCACCATTTTTAACATTCAAAGGATATGAATTCCCTACATTATTTCCAAAAGAAGAGAAACGTACCACAGAAGATTCGTCATTTTTAACATTAAGAGAATATAGATCTCCTGCATTTCCAGTATAAAAATTACCCAGAGGAAAATCTATTCGCTCCCAGCCTCTGTTCATACTGGCCCCCCGCTCATTTATCCTATCCACCCTCAATCTGTCCGCCGCCCAGAGCAGCAGTTGGTCATAGGGATCCGGGATATGACCGCTCCTCTCCGCGGCTGTTATTCTATCCTTAATCTCTGTGTAATTTTTTTCAAACTCGTTGCGCGCCGCCTCGTTTCCAAGCAAAATCTCCCGCGAATGCCGGGCAAATTTATCCTCAACATCTCCCTCGAATTCCCCGGCGGGGTGGGTGATTATCAGTTCTTGATAATCAGCTTCCACTCCATCATCAGCTTTCAAGGGAAAAGTAAAATCAGGGCGGTAGGGTTGGATGGCCGACTCGACGTATTTGCGCCAATTCTCATAATCCGTTTTAGCTTTTTCGTCGCGCTGTTCGGTCGTCCAGACCATGGCGTTCTCGCGCTGGTCCACGTCGTCCGGGACGGCGGTCAAGGGCAGAGACACCGCGCCTTTAACCTCGTTCCCTGTTTTATCGTATCTGCTAGAGCCTTTGAGCGTCTCAATGATGTCCGCAACGCTCACGGGCGGGGTGGCCGCGGCGGGGGGGGGTACTGCTGTATCTGGGGACTCCTCTGTGGCGGCTCCCTCAGTCTGACCGTCTACTTCATCCGGGGTTTTCTCCGCGGCGGCTTCTTCAGCCTGACCGTCTACCGCGTCCGGGGCTTTCTCCGCGGCTACTTCCTCAATCGGGGACACCTGACCGCCTATTACCGCGGACATCACCAAGCCCAGTGAGTTGAAGAAATCCTGCGGATGTTCTAGATTTTGCGGGCGGGAACTGTTAATGTCAGCATTCTCCACGTCTTGCTTGATGGACGGGGCTATTTTGAGATATGGCTCGAGGTCGGCAAACTTTCTATCCCGCAGTACCTGCAGCTCTTCATCATCAATGCCATAATCAAACTCTATCGGATTTTTGGTGTTTTCCTGATTGGTGGCATCCACGGCTCGTCCAAAAACACCCGTGGGGCTGCCCTCCACCAACGGAACATTGACGAGCAAATCCTGCAGGGCGGCGAAGGCCGCGAGCGCAGTCGGCAGCAACTCATCGTTATACTTGCGTTTTTCTGTCAGCAGGGCTTCATGCTTATCAAGCAACTCCTTTTTTTCATCCCCGTTCAACCTACCCTTGTTTTCCAATTCTTTGATGCGAGTTTCCAGCGACCCTCTCTTATAATTAGAACTTTCCAAGGCAGACACGGCATCTCTATATTTTTGATTATATTCTATCAGTGTCGTGATGCCCTTGGTCGGACCATTCACCAAATGTCCGGACGCGTCGACGCGCTTGCCGTCAATCCCCTCGCGCACATAGTTGGGAATGCCTTCCGGCGGGTCCATTATAATCTCACTGTAACGCTGACTGCTGTAGTGCGGCTCCTCTGGAGGTTGCGCCGCGCCAAAATAATCATCAACGGCCCTGACCACCGCGGCTTTGTCCGAGATGATAATGATCTGGCCATCTTCGTCCACGGCGGCCTGGCCGTAAATTGTCGCCAGATAGTCGCTGATGTCCTCCGTGGAGTCAGGATTGTCCGCCAAAATGCCTTGGCGCACCTCGCCGACCACCGCCCAGAGTCCGTCCACAATCTCGCCGTTGATGATTATGATATTGTTCAAGTCGGCTTGTATTTTCCTGGCCCCCACATAGTCGTGCCACGTCAAGGCATCCGCCAACTTCTGAAATAGCTCGGCAATCTCGTGCAGACCCACGCCGTCGACATTAATTTTTTTGTCGGTGGGCAAAAGACTGAAGACCTCTAAAAATCTCTGCGTCTCGGTCTCCAAACTAATCGCCAAGGCTTCGTTGCGGGCTTTTTCCGCGGACTGCTCCGCCGTCAAGGGTTCAGCCGGATTGAGCAGACCTTTCTCGGTATTGTGCTTGTCGGAGTTTTGTCTGGCGCGGAGAGTGAGTTTTTGCAAATCCGCCGCCTTTTCCGATACCACGCGCAGTTTTGCCTTATAAGCTTCCAGCAAAATCCGCGCCTGCTCAGCAACGGCTGTGTCATTGGGGCTTATATCGCCCGTCGCTGCGTCGTACTGTATCAACTTTATTTCCTCGATGATGCGCGCTCGACCCTCGGCGGTGCCGTCGCCGTCCAAGGCCTCGATGCCCCGGAACAAAGCCTCACGCGCCACCTCGAAATCCTGCAAAGCCAGGAGATAATCTTCGGTGGTCGAGCGATAAGCGGACAAAATTTCCCAATCAGCCGGGATGTACCTTGGGTCAAATATCAGCGTCCGGTCAACCACATGCGGCTGGGATGTGCCGTCCAGCGCTTCCAGAATTCCGGTATTAGTGTTGTTCTTCGCTTCGTCCACTCCCAGCAATAAAGAACGTTCCGGCAGGCCATAGGGGACGCTTTTGCCGGGTTCAGTAACGGCTTTCTGGCGGACAGCCAAGTCGTCCCACGGAATACTGGTGTCCTGCGGGGCTACTTTATCGAAAGCGCTTTTTTCCTTTTCGTAAGCATCTCTCACGGCCTGCAGTCTCGTCCGGGACACGGACATAAAAGCGGCCAAGGCTTCCCGGCAGGAAGCGTATTGCCTCTGCGCGTCGTCATTCTCTATCCCGGCCATCCTGCGTGCCGCATCCGCAATCGCCTGGTTCTCCGGGGATAACTTGGGCAGAAAATCCGCATGGATAATCGCCTCGCCTATTTCCGCCCAACTGTAGGGGGCAAGCTCCTGGCCGCTGAAAAACGCTATCAATTCTCTCTGAAGGACTTCGACAGGCCATCCCAAAGAGGCGCCATAAATACGCGTAACATTGTCGGTAATCAGACCGCGTAAAACCTCCGTGGCGGGATTTACCCCGGGCGTGCCGTCAACAGTCTTCCCCAACTTGTCTTTAATCTCCCCGGTGGGGGATTCTTTGGTGTCTGTCTCGCTCTTAAAATTCTCCTCCAGACTGTCAATTATTTTTTCTAGGGCAATCAACTCATCGTAAATACGCTGTAGCGAATGGTTGACCAGCCCGCTCGTGCCGCTCCCTTGCGCCTGCGCCGCCACGGCCAGCGCAAAACGCGCCGTCAAGTCATTAAATCTCTCCACGACTGACTGGCCAACTTTTAAGCCGTTTGAATCCTTCCCTTCAAACCTATTCCGGGACAAAGTGTCATCCTTGTCGTCGCCATTCGTATCTATATCCGGCTGTAGCTGTTCACGGATGGCTGTCAGGCTGTCATTGTAACCGTCCTTCGCGTACTCCCAAGCCTGCAGGTCTGTTTCTAGGTACTCGATAGGACGGTTGGCAATATCTATGTCCCCAGCTTCCGGGGCTTTTTCTACACCAAGGAGATAAGCAGCTTTGTGTCCCGCATTATCAGGTACAAGGGTGCCACTTGGCAACTGAAAATAAAATCCATTGATTGTTACCCCATTAATCAATTCTTGATTAGTTACTATGGGAATCTCATCTATAAGTTTCCTCTTTGTGATAGCCGCCTCTATATTTTTGAACATGAAAGCTATCATAGCCGGTTTGGGATCTTTTCCCTTATTGTTTGCCTCAAGTTCCCCAGCATCTACTCTTTTAGTTACTGCAATGAATTTGATTATGATTTTATTTATTTTTTCTTCAAACTCGTCAGTTTTTATTGATGTTATATCCTTAATATAGGCGTTTATTTCTTGGTTTATAATTTCACGCAATTCCTTAATAAGAGATATAAGAGTAAGTTTCTCATCATTTATTTCATAAGTCTTACCCTCTATTTCATAAGTCTCTCTATTTATTTCATAAGTCTCTCCATTGTTCACTGTATAGATTATTATCGGCTTAAACTCCTTTAACTTTTCTTTCTCGATACCCGCATTCTCAAGAATCCCCTTTAACGCCTCCACTCTCGAGAGAACCAAATTATTATCAGCGGTTACGGTTGCAGGATTCCAGTCGCTTAGGCCAAAATACATGTCATAGATTGTTGATTGTTGATTGACGGTAATAACACAATTATTAAAATCTATTTTCTCCGTTAACTCTTTAAGTTGGGTCTTAAGATTGGCTTCCCAAGCTTTTTCAAAATTTTCCGGACTTTTCAAGTCATCGTCCGTCCATTTTTTGCTTCCATCAGCTTTCTTTTCATTCTTTGCGTTATCCCTCATTGTTCCCCAGTCTATTACAGCACCCTGCCCCGTATACTTCTCGCCATCCCTCGCCAACACACCTGCACCATGAAATACAATGCTTGCCAGCATACTATAGACATCGCGCCTGTTTGGTAACGTTACCGTCTGCCGGACAGAGTGAACCCCCTCCGACCCTTCGCGCCGCCGCACTTGGCTAAAAAGCGCTTTTTCAGAACCGACTTCAGAACCAACTTTGGTCAGAGAGCCGTCCGTGGCAAATATTTCCGAGTTGGCGGTTCCCAGCCACTTGGTCAAGCCGGGACGGAGATTTTCCCATTGCCGCAGGGCCTCGTTGCCCTTCAGTCCATCGTCCGGCTCATGGCGAAAATCATCCGGGGACAGGAAAGTTGGTTTTGTACCTTGCACAAAACTTGGACGCGTCTGCACAATATTGGGACGCGGCGGGTCTACTTGCGGGGTAGTTACTTGTTCGCGCTCCCAGATGCCGTTAGCTTTCAAATATGCCTGCAAAGAACCGCTGTCAGCTACAGGCCGCAACCCCTTCTCCACAGATTGCGGCAAGTCATCCATCGCCCGCCTAATCCGCGTCTTTACCAATTCCACGTCTAAACTAAGGTTTTCCCACTTCTCCTCATCGCCTATTCTTCCTACTAATTTTTTTGCCCCTGCGTTGAAAGCTTGCTTAAACTCTTCATTCACTTCCGTGTCGCGGTTATCTGGCTCATCCATGGTCGTAAAAAGCGCTTCGATAAAATTGCGGAGAATAGTGTCCGCGGTATAGGGAAAATCCCTAATAATTTTTTGCATCAATTGGCTCAGCTGGTCGTGGGGCGTAACCGTCCCACCCGCCTGCACATTATCATTGAGGAGGAATATGACATCGCCCAGCAACATTCTCCTCTTGTTTTCGGTTTCAATATTATCAATATTAATAGCATTTCCAGAATTACTCGTATTGGAGACAAAAATCCCAAAATCCTTCGGGTTTAAATCCTGCCACCTAAGATTACCTGGCGTGCTATCTTCTTGAACATATCGACCGTGCCACCAGTCAAACATGTTATAATTTTTACCATTTACCTCAACCATAACTTGCCCTTTCCATAGCGGTTACCTATTAATTTATAAACCGTCTTATTAATATATCGTAACCAAGTCTATTTTGTTGCAAACATTTTGCTCTCCGCAAAATATCGCCATTCTTCTTCTCCTAATCCTATACCCAGTAATCGCCACTTTTTACCTCGCCAAGCATCGATATTTTCTGTTGCGTCAGACCGCATCTATATCGTTACTGGACGCTATAAAACTTGCATCTCGCTCGGCGGGGAAAAATGCATACCCGTCCATATCCGCACTTTTGAAGTGTTAAAGGTAACCTTACAAGTTAAACAGCGATTGGTCAACAGGGGGGCAATCTTTCCTTACGCCCGCTTGCGCCAAGACTTTGGCAAGACTTTCTTATTGCGGTATATTTTTATCGTGTTATAATAAATGCGTCGTAAGGCTAAATCTTATTTTTCTGAAGTGTTTTTCTGTTTTACGGCGAAGGGATAAAAAATGGCTGTAACATATTTTGAACCGATTCCGGTGTTAGAAGGTAAACACGCACGGTCTTTTATGGCAAAAGTAAAAAACCCCAAGCCGCTGGTTTTATCAGACCGAGAGACAAAATCTATAAAGGAAATATTGAGATTTTCTTATGGAACAAATACTACCCAGAACTAAAGACTATTGCTTTAAATCACTTAATGAAATAGCCGTAGCACAATTTGATTGTGGCGATTCAGACTTAAATATATTTTTCAGAGTTAATGCCAAGGACAATGAAGATGAGTTGGTGTCTAAAACTTATTTCTTAACAGAAGTAAATAAAGATATCCCGCTGGCGGCATTTTGCCTCAGCAATGCGGAAATAAGAACTGTTGCCGATATAGAGCTGGCCATATCCCCACAATCACAATATGGGACATACCCGGCGGTAAGAATCGGCAGATTTGCCACACATAAAGATTATAGGAAAAAACATTTAGGCACTGTAACCATGGACTTAATAAAAACTTGGTTTACAAATTTTAATAAGACAGGCTGTCGTTTTATTGTTTTGGACGCAAGAAAAACTGAAGAGGCGCAAAAATTTTATAATTACAATGGCTTTGAGGATTATCCGAAGCAAGAAAACAAGAACACTGTATTAAAATATTTTGACCTTAAAGCATACTCTGCTTGTCTTAAAAATCTAAAATAATTATAGCCCGGCCTGCGCCAAGACTCTGGTCGGTGCTGCTTGACCTTCTGTATATTATAATATACAATACAACAATGGCACTAAGGATTATCACTACAGAAGTTTTTGAAAAATGGTTTGATAAGCTAAAAGACATTAAAGCAATCGCTATAATAAACGCACACATCGACCGCATGATTGCCGGAAACATGGGGAATATTAAATCTGTGGGTAATGGAATTTGTGAAAAGAAAATTTACTATGGCACAGGATATAGGCTGTATTTTTATAAGAAAAATAATGAATGGATAATTTTACTGTGCGGCGGCAACAAGTCTACGCAACAGAGAGATATTGAAGCGGCAAAAAAAATGTTAAAGGAGTTGAAAAATAATGGTTAAACTTTATGAGTGGGACACAGCTAAACATCTTAAAAACGAGGCGGAAATAAAAGAATACTTAAAAGTCGTTCTTACTGACGGCAATCCAGAGTTAATAAAAGTTGCTCTGGGCAATGCGGCGCGAGCCTTTGGCATACTGGCAATTTCCAGAAAAACAGGGCTTAACAGGTCTGGGCTTTATCATTCTCTCTGCAAAGATGGCGACCCGAGATTAAGCACTGTTACGAAAGTCGCTGGTTTTTTGGGCTATAAGCTTGTCTTCGTTCCGCAAAAAAAACAAAAACTCAATCCGCAGACGGCCTAAAACAGGCACTAGCCCGCCTGCGCGAAGCCTTTGGTCAAGCCTTGCCTATTTCCCGCCAAGCGTGGTATATTTTGCGCTCTCTTTATTAAGTGAAGAGAATCATTCTGACAAAAATGAGGTAAAAAAATGAGTTACAAATGCGTGATTTGCGGCAAGCAAGCGATAACGGGCAATAAAGTCTCTCACTCCAAGCGGCACACGCGCACCAAGTGGCTGCCCAATCTGCAGAATATCAAGATTGTCCTGAACGGCCAAGCGAAAAAAGCCAAAGTCTGTGCCAGCTGCATCCGCTCCGGCAAAGTTACCAGACCCAAGCCACGGGTTTATCAGCCAGCGGCGTAGGCCGGACCCTATTCCCCGTCCCCGAAAGATTTGCGAATCTGGCGGCGCATATTGTCGATGCCGATATTGAGCCTCTCGCCGTCCTGATGTTCCTGGCTCCAAGTCGAGCAGTAGGTCGGGGTCTCGCTGGTCGGCGGACATTTGGCGGGCGTAACCTTGACTTTCAGCGGCAACACCACCGAGTCGCCGATGGGTATCAGTTCGCCGATGGCCAGCAACGGCAATTCCTCGACCAGTCCGTTCATGCCGTCGGGCATCATTTTCTTGACAATCGCCTGGTCGGAAGCGTTGGTCAGGCGCAGCGTCAGCAGGTTGCCGCACTGCGATAAAATCGACGGGTTCAGGTCCGACGGCCTCTGTGTAATCGCCGCCAGCACCATACCGTATTTACGTCCCTCTTTGGCGATGCGGCCAAATTGGAAAACGCAGGCGCGCTGTGCCTCATTGCAGTTTTCCAGCGGCGGCAGGTAGAGGTGGCACTCATCACAGAATAGCACCATCGGGTGGCGGTTCTCGTGATTGTTCCAAAACTGCACGGTAAAAACGAAACGTCCGACCACGCCAATCAGGCTCGGCAGCAGCTCGGACGGAGCCAGCGACATATTCAAAACTTTCACGCCCAGATTCTGTTCGCCCTCGAAGATTTTGATTTTCCGCTCGTGCTTGCCGCTCTGACTATTGATGCCCGTCCCCATCAGCTTGGCCGTAAAATAATTGATGTAATCGTGATGCAAAACTTTTTTCTTGTCGCCGCTGAACATAAAACCGTAACGCTTGTCCGTTACCTTGGCTTCCAGTTTTGGCAGGAGCTGGTCAAATTTGCCGAAGAAAGGGCCTTTGACGACCTCGCCCTGCCCCACGCCGGGAATCAACTCCTCGTTTAAATATTTCAAATCCCGGATAATGTCGTGAAAATCATAAGGCACGGGGCTGTCCACCGTGAAAGATTTGAGGAGTTCCGTCAAATTATTTTCTTTCAAATAATGCATTTTGCGTTTGCGGATGCACTCGTTAATCATCAGGGACTGCGCCGCCGCGTAAGGGTCGGACTTGTCCAAAAAGAGCGTCATCAATTCGTCATGCGACATGAACCAAGTCGGCATGAAGAGGACATTGCTGGCAGGCTGCTCCAAGTCCGTCGGCGTGGCGAGGCGCAGCTGTACCGCGTACTTCAAGGCCTGATATTCGCCGTGAATATCGAAAACCATGAGGTTGGCGCTCTGCCGCGTGGCAATCTGTTCGATAATCGCCGCCACCGTCCAAGATTTACCGCAGCCGGACGAGCCGACCAGAGCCATGTGCCGCTGAAAGAGCGCGTCTCCGTTCATATACGCGTCCACGCCCTCGTCCAGACTGAATTTGCCGAGCGTCAAACTGGCATCGCCGTCGTTGACGGAGATGCTGCTCATAAACAAGGTCAGCTTCTCGCCCTCCAACAAATAACAGTGCGAGCCGATGACTGGCGTGGCAATCATCGAGCGGCTAAATTTGAAAGTCCTCTTTTGGCGATTGATGACGATACTGCCGATAAGACCGATGGAGACAATGTAATTCTGCTTCTGCCCCGGCTCCGCCTCGCTGGCCAAAACCCGCTCGTAACGGCCAACCAGCATCTTATCTGGGTGCGTCGAGGCGATGACCCCCAAGCGACCGACATTGACCAGCTGCACCTTGTTGCCGTCCTTTATCTCCACATCCAGCCGCCCGGTCTCCACTTGGCAAACCAGTCCCGCCAAGTCCTCCCCGCCAAAAACAAAAAACTCTTTGTCCTGTGCGTTTTTGTTTTCTTTTTTATTTTCTATTTTGTTCTCAATTTTTTTCTCAATTTCATTGAGAACTTTAGCCGCCGCATTATCCATGGGTCTATCACACCTCTCCAAGAGAGATATACCCGAATATTCAGGAAATATACCCTCTGCCCGTCCCACCAAAAACAGCCAAAATAGGCTATACTCTCTCGCATGGAAAATTTATATCAAGCCCTGCTTTCCGCCATCGGCGAAGACCTTGGCCGCGAGGGTCTGCGCGACACGCCCCGGCGCGCCGCCCAAGCCTTGCAATACTTAACTAAAGGCTATCAGGCCGACCTTGACCAGCTTGTGAATAACGCGCTCTTCACGGCGGAGTCCGACGACATGGTCATCGTGCGCGATATCGAGTTGTACTCGCTGTGCGAGCATCATCTCCTGCCCTTCATCGGCAAATGTCATGTCGGCTATATCCCGTCCCAGAAAATCATCGGCCTGTCCAAAATCCCGCGCATCGTCGACGCTTACGCCCGGCGGCTGCAGGTGCAGGAACGTCTGACTAAGCAGATTGCCGACACTATCTTAAAATACACTCAGGCGGACGGGGTGGGCGTGGTCATCGAAGCCCAGCATCTCTGTACGATGATGCGCGGCGTAGAAAAACAAAACTCCGTGATGACGACTTCCTGTATGCTCGGCTCGTTCCGCCGCGAGAGCGCGACCCGGGCGGAGTTCATGAGCCTCATCAGAAAACAGGCGTAGACGGGAAAGTTTATAATATGCTCTATCAATTTCCTGACCTCAGAAAATTGATTCAAAACACTAAACTAGCATTGCTCTATCTATAACTCTGGCAAAATTCTCCCATTTAGCATATCCCAAGGCCGTAGCCAACTCACGGGCAAACCCATACTCCATACCCTCCGCAGAACAGCGCTTCATCTGCTCAGAAACTCTGTACTCCCGGGCATTAAGCTTACTCATGACATTCATTCTACTACAAATTTACCGCGAGAGCGCGACCCGGGCGGAGTTCATGAGACTATTGACAAGACATTTTTATTGGCTTAGAATAGTTGAATGAATGTTCAACTATTCAATCATAATAATGACTCAGCTTGTGATTGCTGTGTCATTCACCAAAAGCTGGTCAAGCAAGTACGCCAATTAATGCCGGCAGAAAATTCTTTGCTGGAACTGGCTGACCTGCTCAAAGTCTTCGGCGACTCCACGCGTGTCAAAATCATCAGCGCCCTGCTCCACGCCGAATTGTGTGTCTGCGACATCGCCGCACTGCTGGGCATGACTAAATCAGCCATCTCACATCAATTAAGAGCCTTGCGCCAAACCAAGCTGGTCAAGCACCGCAAGGCAGGCAAGATAGTCTATTACTCTTTGGACGATGAGCATGTCGAGGCTATTTTCAAGCTGGGCTTGGCGCACGTCCGCGAAAGGAAATAAGCATGTGTGAAAATTGTCAGGGTCAGAAATGTACCCCCGCAGCAAAAACACCTCAAGCCGCGGCCCCGCTCCGTCTCAGCCATTATGGTCTGGGGCTGGGTGCGGTAATTTTTGCGCTCGGCTTGCTTCTCCGCCTCCCCGCGCCGCGGCCAATGTTGCTGTTCCTGGCCAGCTACCTTTTAATCGGCGGGACAATCATCTGGCAGGCCGCTAAAAATATTTTGCGCGGCCAAGTTTTTGACGAAAATTTTTTAATGAGCCTCGCCAGCCTCGGCGCCTTCGCCATCGGTGAGTATCCCGAAGCCGTGGCGGTCATGCTCTTCTATCAAATCGGGGAGTTTTTTCAGGAAGCGGCGGTCAGACGCTCGCGGCAGTCCATCGCCTCCTTGATGGATATTCGTCCCGATTTTGCCGTCCTGCCCAGCGGGCAAAAAGTCAATCCCGAAACGCTCCAAGTCGGCGACAGCATCATCGTCCGCCCCGGCGAAAAAATCCCGCTGGATGGCGTGGTCAGCGCGGGCAGCTCCGCCCTCGACCTGACGGCCTTGACTGGCGAATCCCTGCCCAGGGACGTAACGGTCGGCAGTGAAGTTCTGTCCGGGGCGGTTAATCAGAGCGGCCTGCTCACGCTCCGCGTGAGCAAACCTTTTGGCGAGTCGACCGTCAGCAAAATCCTCAATCTCGTGCAGAACGCCGAGCAGAAAAAAGCCCCGGTTGAAAACTTCATCACTAAGTTTGCGCGCTACTACACGCCCGGTGTGGTCGGCGCGGCTTGCTGTCTGGCCATCATCCCGCCGCTGGTCAGCGGGGCGGATTTTACGGACTGGCTGTACCGCGCCTTGACCTTTCTGGTCGTCTCTTGTCCCTGTGCGCTGGTCGTCTCCATCCCGTTGTCCTTCTTTGGCGGTATCGGCGCGGCCTCCAAAAATGGGATACTGGTCAAGGGCAGTAACTTCCTCGATGCCTTGAATGACGCGGACACCGTGGTCTTCGACAAGACTGGCACCTTGACCAAAGGCATCTTTGTCGTAACCCAGATTGTCCCCGCCAGCGGCCTGACCGCGGAAAAATTACTCGACATCGCCGCGCACGCTGAACTGCACTCCAATCACCCCATCGCCGTCTCGATACGCCAAGCCTACGGAAAAAAACCAGACCGCGACCGCCTGACCCAGTATGTGGAAATCGCCGGACAGGGCATCAAGATAAAACTCGACGGTCAAGACGTGCTGGCCGGCAACACCAAATTGCTGGCCCAAGAAAATATCCCGCTGCCTGACCCAGCGGACAAGGGGCAGGCGGACAACGGTACTGTCGTTTATCTGGCGGTAAATAAAAAACTGGCCGGGCATATCGTCATCTCTGATGAAATCAAACCCGACAGCCCGGCGGCCATCGCCGAACTCCAAAAAATCGGCATAGCCAATATCGCGCTCTTGACCGGGGACAATCAGGCCACAGCCGCCAAAATCGCCGCCGGGTTAGGTATCAAAAATTTTTATGCGGAACTGCTGCCTCAAGAAAAGGTCGAGCAATTGAGAAAAATATCACAAAATAAACGCGCCAAAACTATTTTTGTCGGGGACGGCATCAATGACGCGCCCGTGCTGGCAATCAGCGATATCGGCGTGGCAATGGGCGGGGTCGGGTCGGATGCGGCCATCGAAGCGGCAGACATTGTCTTGATGACTGACGAGCCGTCCAAGTTGCCGTCCGCCATAAAAATCGCGCGTTTTACGCGGCGCATCGTCCAGCAAAATATCACGCTGGCCTTGGGCATCAAAGGCTTGATTCTATTGTTCAGCGCGGCTGGTCTAGCCAATATGTGGTTTGCGGTCTTCGGCGATGTCGGCGTTAGTTTTCTGGCCATCCTTAATGCCCTGCGGATTTTAAGCAAAAAACCAGCCTAATTGACAGACAATATCCCTGCCCCCACAGACCGCCCGCCGCGCTGGCTGTCCCGCCGCCGCTTGACAAGCAAAAAAATCTCTGTTATATTCGTGAAATAAATCACGAATGAAAGGGGCTTTATGGTCAAAACTGCAAAAAAAATAAAAGAGGTGCAACCAGCGGGCGGCAATGCCTTGACGCTGGAGGCATTCCACGCGCTGATTGCCCAAGTCAAAGAAGCGCAGAATATTTACGCCACTTATTCCCAAGAAAAGGTGGACGCGATATTCAAGGCGGCGGCCACGGCGGCAGATAAGGCCCGCATCGACCTGGCGGAAATGGCGATTGCGGAAACTGGCATGGGTGTATTGGAAGACAAAATCATCAAAAATCATTTTGCCGCGGAGTACATTTACCACAAGCATAAAAACGCCAAGACCTGCGGCGTGATTGCTTGGGACAAAGTCAATGGCATCAAGACCGTGGCGGCACCGCTCGGTATCATTGCCGGCATAGTGCCGACCACGAATCCAACTTCGACCGCGATTTTTAAATCCCTACTGGCTTTGAAAACCCGCAATGCGATTATTTTTTCCCCTCACCCGCGTGCCAAAAAATGCACGGTGGCGGCGGCACGGCTAGTGCTGGAAGCGGCAGTCAAAGCTGGTGCACCAGCCAATATCATCGCTTGGCTTGAGGAGCCGACGATTGAATTGAGCAACGCCCTGATGCATCACCCTGATGTGCAGGCGATTTTGGCCACAGGCGGTCCCGGCATGGTCAAGGCGGCTTACTCCAGCGGCAAACCTGCCCTGGGCGTTGGTCCCGGCAATACGCCGGCCATTATCGACGAGACGGCTGACATTAAGCTGGCGGTCTCCTCGATACTGCTCTCCAAAACTTTTGACAACGGCATGATTTGCGCTTCCGAGCAGTCCATCGTCGCGGTCGCCGATATATACAAAGAGGTCAAGAAAGAACTGACCCTGCGCGGCGCGTATCTGCTCAGCCGTGCGGAGGCGGACAAGCTGGGCAAAATCATTCTCAGCGAGAAAGGCACGATTAATGCCCAAATCGTCGGGCAACCCGCCAGCAAGATTGCCGCGCTGGCTGGCCTGAAAGTTCCCAGCCATGCCAAGGTCTTGGTCAGCGAGGAAACTTCCTACGCCGCGGACAACCCCTTCGCTTACGAAAAACTCTCACCGATTTTGACTTTGTACAAAGCCAAAGATTATCGGGAGGCCGTGGCTATCGCGGCCACGCTGATTGAACTGGGCGGTCTGGGACACACCTCGGTGCTGTACACGGACGAGCGTACCCAGGAACGCATCGATTATTTCGCCACCAAGCTACCGACCTGCCGTCTGCTAATCAATTCTCCCTCTTCGCACGGCGGCATCGGCGACTTGTATAATTTCCGTCTAGAACCTTCGCTGACCCTGGGCTGCGGCTCCTGGGGCGGCAACTCCGTCAGCGGCAACGTCGGCGTGAAGCATCTCCTCAATCTAAAAACTGTCGCGGAAAGGAAGGAAAATATGCTGTGGTACAGAGTTCCCCCGAAAATTTATTTCAAACGCGGCTCGACCGACCTCGCCCTGCGCGAGTACGAAGGCAAGAAACGCGCGTTCATTATTACCGACCGCTTCTTATTCAACAGCGGCGCGGTGCGCAGTCTGACCAACGTGCTGGAGGAAATCGGCACAGCTTACGAGATTTTCTTCGAAGTGCAGCCTGACCCGACGCTCAGCACGGTCAAGGCCGCCCTGAATATCGTCCGCCCTTACGAACCAGACCTCATCATCGCCCTGGGCGGCGGTTCGCCCATGGACGTGGCGAAGATTATTTGGCTCATGTACGAACAGCCGGACACCAAGTTTGAGGACATCTCGATGCGCTTCATGGACATCCGCAAACGCATCTGCGCCATCCCTGAGCTTGGCCAAAAAGCCAGCCTGGTCTGCATCCCCACCACTTCCGGCACAGGCTCGGAAGTTACGCCCTTCTCCATCATCACCGATGACAAGGAACACGTGAAATACGCCATCGCCGACTACGCGCTCACGCCGTCCATGGCCATCATCGACCCGGACTTTGTGGACAGTATGCCCAAAAGTCTGACCGCCGCAGGCGGCATCGATGCGCTGGTACATGCGGTCGAGGCCTATGTCTCCATTATGGCCACCAACTTTACCAATGCGCAGGCGCTGGAAGCCATCAAGCAGATATTCCGTTACCTGCCGCGCTCCTACCGGGAAGGCCGGAATGACCCGCGCGCCCGTGAAAAAATGCATTACGCGGCGACGATTGCGGGCATGTCCTTTGCCAATGCGTTCCTCGGTATTTGCCACTCTATGGCGCATAAAATCGGTGCGGCTTTTAATATCCCGCACGGTATCGCCAACGCCCTGCTCATCTGCCAGGTCATCCGTTTCAACGCGACGGACTGCCCCAAGAAGCAGGCGGCCTTCCCGCAGTACAAAGCGCCGGAGGCCAAGAAACGTTACGCGCAAATCGCGCATAATCTCTATCTGGGCGGCCAGACCGAGGATGAGCAGGTCGAGCTGCTGCTCCAGGCCATTGCCCAGTTGAAAGCCGATTTGGAAATACCCAGCTCTATCCAGGAATACTTTGCCAAACACAATCCGGCAGTACAGGAAGCGGATTTCTTGGCGAAGCTGGATTTTCTGGTACGCAACGCTTTCGATGACCAATGCACCGGAGCCAATCCTGTTTATCCGTTGCTGAGCGACATCCGGCAGATTTATTTGGACGCGTATTACGGGAAATTTTAAGTCCGGCGCGGCCCGCCCTGCGGCGTAAGATTAAGGACGGCAAGGAAAAAAGATGAACAGCGCCAACCCTGTTTATACTTTGCAAAACGAATGTCAAGACTGCTACAAATGTGTCAGGGTTTGCGCGGTCAAAGCAATCAAGATTCGCGACGGCCACGCTGAAGTAATGCCGGAACGCTGTGTGGCCTGCGGCGCCTGCGTGGCCAATTGTCCGGCCGGAGCCAAGCGCATCCGTTCCGACTTGGAAAAAGTCCGTAACCTGCTGCGCCAAAAGAAAAAAGTTATCGTGTCGCTGGCTCCCAGCTGGCGCGGCGTTTTTGGCTATACTCCAGCCAGAATGATTGCTGTCCTGCAGGCCCTAGGTTTTGCGGCGGTCAGCGAGACGGCTTTGGGTGCCCAGGAAGTTTCCATCCGCACCGCGCAAATATTGAATGAGGCCGACGGCAGGCTGTACATATCCAGCGCCTGTCCGGTCATCGTGGACTATGTGCGGCTCTATCAGCCGGAAGCCGCGCCCTGTCTCCTGCCGCTGGCCTCGCCGTTGCTGACCCACGCCAAATTTTTGCAAGACCACTGCGGCAGGGATATTGCGGTGGTCTTCATCGGGCCTTGCATCGGCAAGAAAAATGAAGCTGACCGCAATCCAGAATTGCTGGCCGCCGCGCTCACTTTTGCTGATTTAAAATATTGGCTCAAAGAAGCCTACCTCGACGTGGAAACCCTGCCGGATGCTGACAAAAAATTTTTGCCCGAAACCGCCCACGAAGGCTCGCTCTATCCCTTGGGCGGCAGCATGAATGAAACCATCCGCCGTGTCGGCGTGCGGGACAAGGTGCGGTTGATTAATATTTGTTCCTTGGCTTTGTTGGACGAAGCCTTGAAAGGCCTCGTCCCCCAAAAACTGGACAAACCTACCTTCATCGAGGCTTTGGCCTGCGTCGGCGGCTGCATCGCCGGACCCTGCGCCGCCGGGAAACGCCCGCGCCTGCTGATGATGAGTGAAGTGCTGGACAGCGTGCAGTACCGCACCGTGATTCCTCCAGAGCCGCGCACCGTCGTGCCGTACCAATATCCGCCAGCCGCCTTGCCGCCCAAAAGGTACGCGCCGGAAGAATTGCAGGCCGCGCTCAAAAAACTTGGCAAACACACGCCGGAGGATGAACTGAACTGTTCCGGCTGCGGCTACAACACCTGCCGTGATTTGGCGCAGGCTCTGCTGGACGGCACGGCCGAAATCTCGATGTGCGTTTCTTACATGCGTAAGACCGCGACGCGCAAGGCCGCCGCCCTGCTCAAGTCCATGCCCTCCGCGCTGATTATGCTGGACAAAAACCTTGCCGTATTGGAAGTAAACGAGGCTTGCCACAAAATGTTTAAGGAAAACGAAATCGCCGATTTTTTCCCTTTGTTTCGGACAACACTACGCACCGGCCAAGATTTACACCAAGAGCATTATGTTTATAAAAATCGGCTCTATGACCTCCATGTTTTTTCGGTGGAGCCGGATGAAGTGGTCGGCGCTTTAATCACGGATGTTACCAGAACACAGGAAGGGCGGGAGAGGGTGGCCGGCAAAGCCCGGGAAGTAATCGCCAAAAACATCGCCACTGTGCAGGAAATCGCCAGCCTGCTCGGCGAACACATGGTGGAAACCGAGGCGCTGCTAGATTCGATTGCCGCGGATTATTCCGACTATCAGGAGGATTGACTTTTGTTTATCGATATCGCCTGCGCTCAACTCAAGAAACATAAGCAAAACGCTTTTGGTGATTATTTTCTCTCACAGAGAATACCTGAGGAGAACCGTCTGCTAGCGGTCTTGTCCGACGGGCTGGGGAGCGGCATCAAGGCCTCTATCCTCGCCAAGATGACCGCCACGATGCTCCTGCGGTCCATCGCCAAAAATATCGAAATCAAAAAGGCCGCCGAGATTATGCTGAACTCCCTGCCCGTCTGCAAAGTCCGCGGTATCAGTTACGCGACCTTCTCGGTTATTGACTGCGACGAGGACGGCAACGTCAGTGTGGTCGAGGAAGGCAATCCTGATTTCTTGCTACTGCGCGGCGGCCGGGTCCAACCGATAGAGCATCACGAGATTGTGTCGAAAACCCAGCCCGACCGCAAACTCCGCACCTATCATTTTAAGACGGAACTGGGCGATCGGCTGATTTTTTGTTCGGACGGCGTAACCCAAGCCGGGTTAGGCAACAATCCCGCTTATCCGCGCGGTTTCGGCAAGGACGGGCTTTTGGCTAAGCTACAGGACGCGCTCACCGCCGACCAAACTATGGCCAGCGGCGACTTGGCCAAATTTATCGCGCAGAGCGCGGCGCAGGTCGAGCCGCATAGTCAACCCAAAGACGACATCTCGGCTTGTGTGGTTTATTTTAGAAATCCCCGGGAAGCCCTGATTTTTACCGGCCCGCCGTATGACCAAGAAAAAGACACCTACTACGCCATCCTTTTCGCGGAATTTTCGGGCAAAAAAATCATCTGCGGCGGCACCACCGCCAATATTATTTCCCGGGAACTCGACCGCCCGGTCGTTACCGAACCCGGCGAACAAAGCGGTAGTCTGCCGCCCAGCGCGTCGATGCCCGGGGTCGACTTGATTACCGAGGGTATCCTGACTTTGACCCGGGCCTTGGAATATTTGGAAAAAGGTCAGTTGGAGGAAAAAGACGCAGCCGGACAGCTGGTCGCCTTGATTCTGCAGACCGACGTTCTGCACTTCCTGCTGGGAGCTAAAATCAATCAAGCGCACTATGACCCGGCGCTGCCTATCGAGATAGAAATTCGCCGGAATATTGTCAAAAAGATTGCGGCAATTTTAGGTTCTAAATATTTTAAGAAAGTTAATATACAATGTATCTAACGGAAGGAGAATAAATTATGCGTCCTATCGAAGTAGAAATTTGCCTTGGCACCACTTGTTTTGTCATGGGAGCCAGCGCTCTGCAAAACTTACAGCTGCCCGAATCCCTGCGAGCCAAGGTCAAAATTTCTTACGTCCGCTGCCTGCATCTCTGCAAAAACATGGATAAATTCCGCAAGGCTCCTTACGCCCGGATTGACGGCGAAGTTATCGACGAGGCCGCGCCAGAAAAAATCATACAAAACATCACACAAAAAATAAAGGATATTGCCCATGCGACAAATTGAAATTCAAAAACTAAAGCGCGAAATTTTGGTTTACTTAATCAAGGCGTTTTACAGCGCTGACTTTGCCGAGCAGGTTCGTTTAATCCCGTATGACATGCGTCCCAAAGGTTCCGCCGTGCCTTTCCGCTGCTGCATTCACAAGGAACGCGCCGTACTGCGTTCCCGTACTCTGGCGGGTTTAGGCTTGGCCATCGAAGATGACAATGAACGCACGGAACTGTCAATTTACGCCGCGCAATCCCTGCAAAGAACCAAAAATGCGGAGCATCCCCTGACCGTGCTGGGCAGTGCCTGCCAAGGCTGTGCGGAAAGTTTTATCCATATAACCGACCTTTGCCAAAACTGCGTCGCCAAGTCCTGCATCAATTCCTGTAAATTTGGGGCCATCACGGCCACGCGTGGCCGCGCGGTTATTAACAACGCCCAATGCAAAAAATGCTGTCTGTGCATCAAAGCCTGCCCGTATCAAGCCATCGTCAAAACCATTGTCCCCTGTGAAAACGCCTGCCCGACGGGAGCCATCGCCAAGGACACCAACGGGCTGGCGCGCATTGACACGGCCAAATGCATCGCCTGCGGACACTGCTTGGTCGTCTGCCCTTTCGGCGCGATTCATAATAAGAGCCAGCTAATCGATGTCCTAAAAAAAATCAAAACCCGGCAGAAAGTTATCGCGCTAATCGCGCCTGCCCTGCTTGGCCAAATGCCCTGCACGGCCGGACAATTGCACAGCGCTTTGCAAAAAATCGGCTTCGCACAGGTGTACGAAGTCGCGCAGGGAGCGGAAACCACCGCCCGGGTCGAGGCCAAGGACTTACGCCAACGCCTGCAAAAAGGACTGGCTTTCATGACCACTTCCTGCTGTGCGGCGTACAACGAACTGGCCAGAAAACATTTGCCGGAAATCAAGCCTTTTGTCTCGGACACCAAAACGCCCTTGGCCTACACCGCCGCAATCGCCCGGCGCGCCAATCCTGAAGCGGTCAATGTTTTTATCAGCCCCTGCCTGGCCAAATATCCAGAAGTCAATCAAGACAGCAATGTTGACCATATCTTAACTTTTGAGGAAATCGGGGCTTTGCTGGTGGCGTTAAATATCGAGCCGGCCGAATTGCCGGAAGAAAACTTTGCCCACGTCTCCGCCCGTGAAGCGCGCGGTTTTCCACTCAGCGGCGGTGTGGCCAAATCTGTCCTTGCCGCCTGGGACGGTGCGCCGCAGGAAGTAACCCCGGCGTTCATCAACGGCCTAAACAAAGCCTCGCTCGCTGAACTGCGCGCCTACGCCAAGCAAGGACGCTGCGCCCGCGGCAATCTGCTGGAAATCATGTGCTGCCTGGGCGGCTGTGCCAATGGTCCCGCCGTATTGAACACCGAAAAGGCCGCCACCGCGCAAATCGAAAAATACGCCAGCGAGGCGGAAAGTTTGCAAAGTCTGCGCTGAAGTGATTATTTGCTCGCCCCGCCGCCGCCCAGCGCCTAGCCAGCGTAACCTTGGCAAGACTGGTCAAGGCAAGGCTGTGTCAGCATAAGTTGACATCATGTATGCTACAGCATACGATACTACGGCGGACGAAATTGAATTAAACCTGTGTTGACAAAATGGTTTGACAGTTTAAGAAACTCTAGGGCAAAACTGGTAATAGGCGCAAGATTGTGCCGCGCCGGGGAATCTTGGCTGAAGAATTAACTCGGGAGATTTAGATGTTAAAAAAAGTCGCGCACACGCTTGGTTATCGCTTAGCCTTAGTTCCGCGGCGTTGAGATGAATGCCTCTATCCCCAGCAACGCCATCAAACGCCTAACCTTGTACCACCACATCCTGAGCGACTGCCTGCTTAAAGGGAATGAATATATCTCCAGCCAGCACATCGCCGAACTGCTCAAAATCGACGACTCGCAGGTACGCAAGGACATCGCGCTCTGTGCCGCCAGCGGCAAAACCAAAGTCGGCTATGCGGTGTTGGAATTAAAAAAAGCTATCGAGCGGCTGCTGGGTTTCCGCGAACAAAAAGCGGCGTTCATCATCGGCGCGGGCAATCTGGGCAGTGCGTTGGCGAAGCACACGGATTTTCAAGATTATGGGCTGGACATTGTTGCGCTCTTTGACAATGACCCGACCAAGATTGACACCTTCATCAACGGCAAAAAAATTTATCCCCTGCCCAAACTGTATCAGGTCGCCACGCACGAGAATCTGGTCAATAAAAGAAAAGTTGAGATTGCCCTCCTGACCGTCCCCGCCGCCGCCGCGCAAAAATCCGCTGAACTATTGACCCAGTCCCAGATAAAATACATCTGGAATTTTACGCCGACTATCCTGTCCGTGCCGGATAATGTCCGCGTGTGCAATGAAAATCTGGTTGGGAATTTTTTGGATTTCACGAATAATTAAGTAATTGACATTCCGCCCAATTTCGCCGAAAATTTCCTACGGTCAGGTTGAGCATAGACAACATGCCATATTCTTTCCAGCAGTGCTGAGGATAAGAGTTTAGTAAACTTTTACCACAAACTTGTGAAGAATATTTTGCTTTAAGGAGTAAATAAAATGAAAGAAGCCATCGACTGCAAGCCAGGTCAAATCATCCAGAAAGACGGCGCACTGTACATCGTACGCTCATGGTATCCGCACAAGATTGGCGACCGCGGCGGCATCGTCGTGGACATGAAGATTGAAAATCTGGACACGGGCAATATTTCCATGATTCAGCCGCGTTCGCAGGACAAGTTCGACGACGTGGTGCTGGAGCGCAAACAGGTGCAGTACTCTTACCAAGATGGCGACATGTATGTCTTCATCGACAAGAATACTTTTGACCAAATCGAAATTGTTGAAAAACTCATCGGCGCTAACCTCCACCTGCTCAAAGAAAACATGGAGCTGGATATTTTTTTTCACGAGGGACGTGCCGTGTCGGTGGTTTTTCCGACTTTTGTCGAGATGGAAATTTCTTACACTGAAAACGTCGTGCGCGGCGATACTTCCGGCAAGGTAATGAAAAAAGCCCAGCTTGAGAATTCTGGTTATGAAATCGACGTGCCGGCTTTCTGCAATATCGGCGACAAGATAAAAATTGACACCCGCACCCGCGAGTATGTCGAGAGAGTGAAGTAGCCGCCAGAGGCAGGGTCGGCCATGAATATCATCATCAACAGCGACGACTTTGGCATCAGTGCCAGCGCGAATCAAGCCATCGCCGCCCTGCACAAAAAAGGTGTTATCTCTTCGGCAACCCTGCTAGTCGATTTGCCTTACGCCAAGGATGCCGCCGAACTGGCCAAAAAACAAAATATCCCCGTCGGCCTGCATTTCAACCTGACCCTCGGTCCGCTGGCCAAGTACAAGGGCCGCGC
This sequence comes from Candidatus Termititenax persephonae, assembly GCA_003864475.1. GTDB lineage: Bacteria > Margulisbacteria > Termititenacia > Termititenacales > Termititenacaceae > Termititenax > Termititenax persephonae. The sequence continues at coordinate 27,682 of BGZO01000002.1, forward strand.
CGATTTTGAACGCCAGCTCGCTTTGGGACGGGTCAGCATCAGGCTGCTCAAAGAAGAACTGGCGCGGCAATACAATAAATTCTTGAGTTTCGGGCTTACCCCGACACATCTCGACACCCATCAGCATATTCACAACTGGCCGCTGATTTTCCCAGTCTTCGCCCGGTTTGCCCAAAAGCATAAAATGCCGCTCCGTTTGGTCTTAGAAAAGCCGGTCTTCAATCGCTACGCCAAACTCCAAGACGGCGACTGCCGCCAGCTAATCCGTAAGCTGGTTTTCCTCATCTTCGGCTGGTTAAACCTTCTGACCGCCAAACTGTTGCGCGTCAAAACCAACCGTTCCCTGACTTCAGTCCTTGCGCTTTGGCCGCGTCCGGCCCAGCTGGAAATCAAACATTTGCGCCTCCTCCTGCAAAAAAGCCGCAATAACACCGAGTATATGTGTCATCCTATCGTCAGCGCGGAAAATACCCCCACCGCCATTACGGAAACTTCCGTGCGCGAATACGATTTAATGACAAACCCTGAATTTTTCGCTATGCTAAACAATCGGCATAATTTGATTAGTTTCGGAGGACTTTGATGGCAAAGTTTTTGGTTACAGGCGGCGCGGGCTTTATCGGTTCTAATCTGGCTAAGGCTCTGCTGGCCAACGGCGACACGGTGCGCCTCATGGACAATTTGGCGACCGGACGTTTGAGCAATATCGAGCCGCTTTTGGGCAAAATTGATTTTCAGCAAACCGACCTCGCCAAGCTGGCTGACTGCCGCCGGGCCGTGGACGGCATGGACTATGTCCTGCATCACGGCGCGATACCTTCCGTGCCGCGCTCCGTCGATGACCCTCTCAAGACCAATGCCGCCAATGTAACCGGCACACTCAATCTCCTGCTGGCCGCGCGGGAAGCCAAGACCAAACGCCTAGTCTATGCCGCGTCCTCGTCGGCCTACGGGGACTCCCCGGTCATGCCCAAGGTGGAAACCATGGAGCCTCATCCCAAATCGCCCTACGCCATCCAAAAATTAGCTGGCGAAATGTACTGCCAAAACTTCAGCAAATTGTACGGACTGGAAACGGTCTGCCTGCGGTATTTCAATGTCTTTGGCCCAAACCAAGACCCGCATTCGGTTTACTCGGCAGTCATACCGCTTTTCAGTCAAGCCATTTTGCAGGACCAAGCCCCGACGATTTTTGGCGACGGTTTGACCTCGCGTGATTTTACCTATGTTGACAATAATGTGCAGGCCAATCTGCTGGCTTGCGCCGCGCCCCGGGCGGCGGTAGGCGAGGTCATCAACGTCGCCTGCGGCTACGAGATTTCGCTCAATCAACTCGTCGCCAAAATTAATCAGCATTGCGGCAAAAATATTCAGCCCCATTACGCCGCTGAACGCGCGGGCGATGTCAAACATTCTCTTGCCGATATTGGCAAAGCGGAAAAACTGCTCGGCTACAAACCGTTGGTGTCTTTTGACGAGGGTTTAGCCAGAACGATAGAGTTTTACAAGGCAGACGTTTTGACCCCACCCGGCGAATGACCAGAATCCTGCGTATCATTGCCAGATTAAATATCGGCGGCCCAGCCCTGCACGTTACCAATCTCAATTATTACCTCGACCATGTTTACGGTTGCGAGTCCCTGCTCGTCCACGGTTCGCTGGCCAAAGGCGAGGGGTCGATGGAATATCTCGCCTCAGCCAAAAATCTAAAAACCATTGTCCTGCCTGAATTGGGCCGGGAACTGAATCCCTGGCGAGACCTAAAAACAATCTGGCGGCTCTACCGCATCATCAAGCGCGCCCAACCGGACATCGTGCATACGCACACCGCCAAGGCCGGAGCGGTCGGGCGCCTCGCCGCCCAACTCGCCGGGGTAAAAAAAATCTACCATACCTTTCACGGCCATGTCCTGCACAGTTACTTTGGCAAATTTAAAACCCGCATCTTTATTCTTCTTGAAAAAATTTTGGCACGGCTCACTACTAAAATCATCGCCATCTCCGAGCGGCAAAGAGCCGAGCTGCTCTCTTTCGGCATTGCCCCGGCAGAAAAAATCACGGTCATCCGCCTAGGTTTTGAGTTAAACAAATTAACTCCGTGCCAAAATTATTGGCGGACAAAATACCGTCTGCCCCCTGATTTGCTTCTTGTGGGCATAGTTGGCCGCCTCGTTCCTGTCAAGAATCATGAGTATTTTCTGTCCATCGCCCAAGAAGTCTGCCGTCAAACCGCCGCCGTGCGCTTTATCCTGATTGGCGACGGGGAACTGCGTGCCAAGCTGGAAATCGCCGTCCGGGAAAAAGGCCTGCAGGATAGGGTGTTTTTTGCCGGGTTCCTAACTGAGCCAAAGGAAATCTACAGCGACCTCGACATCGTGGTCTTAACCTCGCGCAATGAAGGCACGCCGGTTACGCTCATCGAGGCCATGGCCTGCGGCAAACCTGTCGTCAGCACGGAAGTCGGCGGCGTGGCGGACATCATTGACGACGGCAGGACAGGCTGTCTCGCTCCGCAAAATCAACCTGTCGCTTTCGCGGAGAAGATTTTACGGCTCAGCGCTGACCAAACCTTGCGTGAAAGTCTTGGGCAAAAAGCCCGGGAGAAAATCCTAGCCTTGTACGACGTGCAGAGGCTGGCGGCGGATATTTACGCCTTATACACCAAACCCAGTTCATCGCCTTGCGGCACGCCAGCCGGATAAAGGCCATCAAAACAACCTTGGCAAAAACCGCAATCTTCCTGCCCGACCGCCGTGCGCAAGGTTTTTAGTGAAAGATAACCCAGAGTGTCTGCACCCAGTTTCCGGCAAATCTCCGGTACAGAATAATTGGCGGCAATCAACTCGGATTTGAGCGGCGTGTCAATGCCGTAATAACACGGGCTGACGCTCGGCGGAGCAGAAACACGGAAATGCACTTCCCGGGCGCCGCTGTCGCGCAGAAGCTTGACCAGCTTGGCGGAAGTCGTACCGCGGACAATGGAATCGTCCAGCAGCACCACCCGCCGCCCTTGTAAAACCTCAGGCAAAGGGTTGAGTTTCAGGCGCACACCAATCTCGCGCATGATTTGTGAAGGATTGATAAATGTCCGTCCGACATAGCGGTTCTTAATCAGACCCGCTTCATAAGGAATCCCCGAAGCCTTGGCAAAGCCAACCGCCGCCGTGATGCCTGAGTCCGGCACGGGAATGACCGCATCGGCTTCGACTGGATGTTCTTGGAAAAGCAATTCGCCAAATTTTTCCCTAGCCTTGTAGACATTGCGTCCCTGAATATAAGAATCTGGCCGGGCAAAATAAATGTATTCAAATATACAGAGCGCGGCTGGCCGTGTCTTGTCATAGACCAGAGAACTCGCGCCCTCGACGGTCAAGGCCACAATCTCGCCCTTCTGTACCTCGCGCACCAACGCCGCGCCAGTAATATCCAAAGCGCAGGATTCCGAAGCCAGCACATAACCGCCGTTGACCAGCTGACCGAAGCACAAGGGACGGATGCCGTAGGGGTCGCGCATCCCGATAAGCTTATCACGGCACATCAAGACCAGCGAAAAAGCGCCCTTCAGCTTCGGCGCAATAGCCGCCAAGGCCGCGACCGGATCCCCGGCATAATGCCGTGCCAAAAGACAGCCGATAATCTCCGTGTCCGAAGTCGTCTGTAAAACCACGCCGTCAGCTTCCAATTCGGTGCGCAACTCCGCTGTATTGATGAGATTGCCGTTGTGCGCCAGTACCGCCGCGCTGTGGTCAGGTAATGGCACTAAAATCGGCTGAGCATTTTGGATTTGCGACGCGCCCGTCGTCGAGTAACGCACGTGGCCAATCGCTTGGTTGCCGGGCAGACCCTGAATAATATTTTCCGTGAAAACCTGCGGCACCAAACCCATGCCCTTGTGATAGCGCAACGCACCTTGCTCATCTATAACCGCGATGCCCGCCGACTCCTGACCGCGGTGCTGCAAAGCATACAGGCCAAAGTAAGCCAGCTTGCCCGCTTCACAGTCTTTGCCGATGATGCCAAATATGCCGCACATCTTTTACTTCCTGCCCAAAAGCTTCGGCAAGGCGTTATAATATTTGTCCGCCAGATTGTCCACCGTCAGATTGACAATCTGCTCGCCATCCACCGTCAGGGTAAAATCCTGCCCCTGCACTTTGCCAATAGACTGCGCGTCCACACCGTGCTTGGCCACCAATTTTTGAAAATCCGCCAAAGCGGCAGACGTAACCGAGACAACAGCCCGCGCCTGCGTCTCCGCAAAAAGCAAGGCATCCAGGCGCAACTGACCGGACATTAACTGCACAGCCGCGCCTCGATTAGACAAAATAGCGGACTCCGCCAGCGCGACCAGCAGACCGCCCTCAGACAAATCGTGCGCACTGCGCAAAATCCCCTGCTCAATACCGTCGATTAAAAATTCCTGCAGTTTTTTTTCTTGAGTCAAGTCGATGCGCGGCGGCAGGCCAACCTCCAAATCATGGCGCAGTTTGAGATATTCTGTGCCGCCCAAAGCGTTGCGCGTCCGGCCAATCTGAAAAAGCCAGTCGCCGTCCTGAAACTGCGCCGTAACCCGCGGCGTGTCCGGCTCAATGACTCCGACCAGCCCAATGACCGGCGTGGGATAAATCGGCCCAGCAACGGATTCATTGTACATGCTGACATTACCGGAAATGATTGCTGTCTCAAAAGCACGGCAAGCATCGGCAATCCCTTGGCAGACCCGGCGCATGCTCCAAAAATTTTCGGGCTTTTCAGGATTGGCAAAATTCAAGCAATCTGTCGCGCCGACCGGACGCGCCCCGACGCAGGCAAGATTGCGCGCCGCTTCCGCCACCGCCGCCGCACCGCCAGTATAGGGGTCAAGATAGGCATAACGCGCATTGCAATCCGTGGTCAGAGCGATTTTTTTAGCCGAACCCTTAAGGCGCAGGACGGCCGCGTCCGCCACGCCCGGCGCAACCACCGTATTGGTCTGCACCATGTGGTCATATTGCTCATAGACACAGCGTTTGCTGGCAAGATTCGGCGCGGTCAGCAGCCTGAAGAGCATCGCCTCCACCTCAGCCTTGGGCAGGTCAGGCAAAGTCTCAATCTTAACCTGCTGTACCTCGGCAAGATAATACGGCTCGGCCTCCGCACATTCGTAAACAGGCGCGTCGTCCGCCAAGGAACGCGCCGGCACTTCCGCAACCACTTCGCCGTGAAAAAAACAACGCAATTTATCGCCTTCGACAATCTCGCCAATCTCAACCGCATGCAGTCCCCAGCGGGCAAAAATAGCATAAGCCAATTGTTCCTTGCCTTTTTCCACAATGACTACCATGCGCTCCTGCGATTCGGACAGGAGCATTTCGTAAGGAGTCATATTCTTTTCGCGCTGCGGCACCTTATCGAGATAGAGGTCAATGCCCGAATTAGAACGGCTCGCCATCTCGCTGGTCGAAGAGGTCAACCCTGCCGCGCCCATGTCCTGCATACCAATCACGCTGCCGGTCTTGATTAATTCCAAGCAGGCTTCCAGCAAAACTTTTTCCTTAAAGGGATCGCCTACCTGCACGGAAGAGCGTTTTTCCTCGGTTGCCTTGGAAATCTCGACCGAAGCAAAAGTCGCGCCATGAATGCCGTCGCGTCCTGTGTCCGCGCCGACATACAAAACCTTGTTGCCGCGACCCGCCGCCCGGCCGCGCACAATCGGGCCATAAAGTTCATCGACCGTCTCATCGCCGGACTGCACCACGCCGACGCACATCGCGTTGACCAAAATATTTGTGCCGTAAGAATCCGCAAAATAAATCTCCCCCGCGACGGTCGGTATGCCGATACAGTTGCCGTAACCCGCGATGCCGCCGACCACGCCGGAAAAAAGATAGTTCATGCGGGGATTGCCCGGCCCGATGCCGCCAAAGCGCAAAGAATCAAGCAGGGCGACCGGACGCGCCCCCATCGTAAAGACATCGCGGATAATGCCGCCCACGCCTGTCGCCGCGCCCTGATACGGTTCGACCGCCGAGGGATGATTGTGCGATTCGATTTTGAAACTCAGCGCCAGCCCGCCGCCGATGTCTACGATACCCGCGTTCTCACCGGGTCCCTGCAGGACGGCCTTGCCCGTGGTGGGAAATAATTTGAGCAAAGGTTTGGAATGTTTGTAGCTGCAATGCTCCGACCACAGCACCGAGTACATGCCCAGTTCAGCCAAGGAAGGATGGCGGCCAAGAATTTTCTTAATCCGGCCATACTCGTCTTCGGTCAAACCATGTTCCCGGATGACTGTTTTGCTAAAAGCCTTCGTGTCCGCGACGGTCCGATTAAAGTTAAAGTCTACCAACGCCCCGCTCCCGCATCCGCGTCGAGGAAATGTCCACTCCGGCATCCTCGATTAGGTAAATTTGATCCAAAAACCGTTCCCGCCCTGCGAACAACCGCTCAATCCGGGAAAAACTAGCGCCCGGACGAAAAACCACGATAAACCGCGCCAAAGTCAGTAATTTATCCGGGTTTTTCCAAGTAAATATCTGTGCAAAAGCGTCGCTGCCGATTATATAGTACAAATCCGCGCCTGTAAAATCGGGCTGTTTTAGCAAAAACTCCAGCGTATCCACCGCATAGGACAGACCGCCGCGCTCAATATCCGTCAGCAAAAGAGCAAAGTCCGCGCGCGGCTCCAAGGCCTTGCGCAACAGTTCTACGCGCCGCTCCGCGGAATATTTCGGCTGAGCCTTATGCACGGCCTGATTGAGCGGCAAAAAGTAAACCTTGTCCAGGTTCAATTCCCGCTGCGCCAGCCGCGCAACATGCAAATGCCCCTCATGCACCGGGTCGAACGCCCCGCCAAAAATACCAAGCCTTCTAGCCATGCCCAAGTATAATACATTTCACGCCAAGCCGTAATTTCCGAAAAAACACGCTACTTTAAGGCGGTTTTGACTTTCTATTTTGACTTTCTGTTCAGATTGGGATATAATAAGGTCAGTTTAAGGATAGAAAGGAGTGATAAATTATGTCGCCGATATTAACCAAAGCTCTGCCCATCACGGAACTGAAAAAAACCAATGAGATTTCCAAATACTGCCACGAGGCCAACGAGCCGATAATTATCACCAAAAACGGCTACAGCGACCTCATCATCATGAGCGTGGAAACTTTTGAGCGCGAAATGTTCAAAGAGGAAGTTTATGCGAAATTGGCCGAGGCCGAGGCGGAGTATCAGTCCGGAGCGCCGCGATTATCGCACACAAAATTTCTGAGCCAACTACGGGAAGAAATAAATGCCAAAGTCAAAGCCTGACACTGAACTTTTAGTCCAAGCACAGGAAGATATAAGAAAGATAGTAAATTATCTCTCCGAACAGAGTACATTAGCAGCGGACAATTTTATACAAAAAGTATGGCACGCTTTGGATCAATTGGCTTTATTTCCTGAAAGTGCGCCCGTTTCTAAAAACGTCCGTCTGTCCGGCGAAAAATACAGAACGCTAGTGCTAGTCTATAATTATTTATTATTTTATAAAATCCATAAACAAACCGTCATCGTTTACAGAATACTCAACGGCAAACGGAATTACGGGGAGTTTGTTTAAGCACCGTGATTATGGACTTAACTAGCACATTACAGCCTATTTCGGCAAAATCAATTTAACCGCAGTTTCGGGAAAACATTTGTAATAGTCCGCGACCCAGTAAGCTAACTTGACCAGATTTTCATCAAAACTTGGCTCGGCCGTTATTTTTTGAATCGGAATGGTTTTAAAATCTGGCTCGGCCACAAAACGTAAAATATAACCGCTGTATGGCTTATGGCGCAAAGTCGCTGCCACCGCACAGCCAATCTTCGCCTCGTCTGGCACGGCATAAGTGTAAATCTTTTTATTGATATAGATTTCCGCAAATTTAGCCATGCATATCCGCGGCAATCCGCTCCATGATTTTCTCGGCAACTTTAATCTTGGGCAACAGCTCCAGCGTCTCGATTTTGCCGTGCTTGTCCAGTAAGATTGCCGTCGACTCGTTACTGCCCAGCGCGGAGACAGCATTGGCGACAATCAAGTCTAAGCCTTTTTCTTTTAGTTTTTTCTCGGCGTTTTCCCGCAAAGCAGTACTCTCCAAGGCAAAACCAACGAGGTATTGCCCCTTTCTTTGTCCGGCAAAATACTTGAGCAAATCTGCGGTCTTGGTCAATTCGATAGTCAGCCTTTCCTGTCCGGACTTTATCTTGACCGGGCTGACCCGCGCCGCCCGATAATCCGCCACCGCCGCCGCCATAATCAAAACATCTACTGCGGCAAAATGTTCGGCAATTTTTTCCTGCAAACCCTGCACGTCATAAGCAGAGGCATCAATGTACACCACGTCCGCACCCGCCTGCTCGGCGGCCTCCGCCAAAGCCAAACCCATCTTGCCGGAAGAATTATTGGCCAGCACCCTGACCGAATCCAGCGGCTCGCGCGTCCCGCCGCCTGTTATCAAAATCTTTTTGCCGCGCAGTTTTTCGGTCAAGCCGAGCAGCTCATCAATCTTCCGCACAATCACTTGATTGTCGGGGTAACGTCCGGTACCCTGCGTGCCGCACGCCAGATAACCCGTTTCCGGCTCGATTAGCACACAGCCGCTGTCCCTTAATTTTTGTAAATTTATTTGCGTGAGTTTATTGGCATACATATTGGCGTTCATCGCGGGGACGAGCAATTTCGGACACTGAGCGGCTAAGAAAGAAGTGGTCAAAATATTGTCTGCCAAACCATTGGCTAGTTTGGCAATAGTATTGGCCGTCGCCGGGGCAAGCACAAAAAGCGCGGCATCCTCGACCAGCGCAATATGCGGCACAGGCGCGTCGCCGGGCGCAAAAGCCTCACTGCAAACCGGGCGGCGGGACACGGCGCGGAAAGTCAAGGGCGCCACAAAACGAGCGGCATTTTCGGTCATGACTACCTGCACGTCATGGCCGCTTTTTTTTAAGAAGCTGACCAGGCCAACGGCCTTATAACAAGCGATGCCGCCTGTTACACCCACGATGATTTTCTTGCCGCGCATAAGGAATGGGGTTGCTTATTTTTCGCTTTTCTTTTTAGTTTTTTTGATGTTTTCAATAATCCTAGCGCCCGTCGACTCGATAGCATCCTGCGGCTCGTCCAGCACAATCTCCGCCTTGATTTTATCCTCGTTAATCTCGCCCAGCGCGACCAACAAATCATTGTCATCTTCGGCGTGTTCAACCTGCGGAATCGCGCCATCCTTGAGCTGTCTAGCCCTTTTGGCGGCCACCACCGACAACATAAAATTATTGTCCAGCTTTTTCAAAACTTCTTCCAAAACTATCTCTTTCATCTTTTGCTCCTTTTAACTTATAGCTTTCGCTTTTATTTCTTTATTGATTATTTTATTTATTTCTTGCACGCAAGTGTCCAAATCTCTATTGACCACCTGATAATCATATTCTCGCGCCTTGCCAATCTCGCCGCGCATGGCCGCCAGCCTAATCCGCAGGGTCTCCTCCGTCTCTGAGCCGCGAACTTTTATCCGCCTGACCAGTTCCCTGGCTGACGGCGGCAGAATAAAAATCGAACGCAACTCTTTAAATAAAAGGCGCAAATTAATGCCGCCCTGCACGTCAACCTCGAACAGCACATTTTTGCCCGCGCTCAACATTTTCCGCACCTGTGTGCGTCCCGTGCCGTAATAGTTGCCATGCACCTGCGCGTACTCCAAAAATTCTCCGTCCGCAATCATTTGCTCAAAAACGGCACAGCTTACGAAACAATAGTTTACACCATCCGCCTCGTCAGCCCTTGGCGGACGTGAGGTGTACGACACAGAAACACTCAAATCCCCGCGGGTTTTTAAGATTTCCTGTATAACCGTACCCTTGCCCACCCCCGACGGACCAGATATCACAAAGAGCATAACTGTAATTTTAACACATAAAAATCACAGCTTGAACACTTCTTCTTCCAAGGTCAAGGGCGCAGGTTCTAAACTGACCTCTGGATTAACCGAAGTCAAACGCACATTGTCGTACAGGCTCAGGCCTGTGCCAGCCGGAATCAGTTTGCCGATAATGACGTTTTCCTTCAACCCATACATCGGGTCGGTATTGCCGTTAACCGCCGCCTTGGTCAGCACGGAAGTCGTCTCTTGGAAAGAAGCCGCCGAGATGTAACTCTCGGTATTCAACGACGCTTTGGTCAAACCCAGCAACACCTCATCGCCCACTGGCGGAGCCTTATCTTCGGTTTTGAGCCTCTTGACCACATCCTCATACTCAAAAACATCCACAAAATCATCAACCAAATAATCGCTGTCGCCAATCTCGCGGATACGCACTTTTTTGGTCATCTGTTTGACAATAACCTCGATATGCTTATCATTGGTCGTTACCCCCTGCGAGAGATAGACTTTCTGCACTTCATTGACGATAAATCCCTGCGCCGCTTCCTTGCCCAAAATCGAAATTACGTCATGCGGGTCTTTCACGCCCTCGGTCAAAGGTTCGCCTTTCTGCACGTGCTTGCCCGGAAAAACCTTGAGGCGGATACCAAACGGTATCGAGTATTTTTTCTTAACAGACTTGCCCGCAATAATGGTTACAATCCGTTTACCCTCCTGCTCGGCAATCTCCGCCACCCCGGCAACCTCGGACAGCACCGCGGCGCGCTTGGGATGCCTGGCTTCGAACAACTCCTCCACGCGCGGCAGACCAGCCACGATGTCGCGCGCCGAACCCTCGGACACCGAGGACTCCAGCGCAATAACCTCGTCCAGCTTAACCTTCTCGCCCGCGTTAAAATATAGATGGGAGCCGGCCTGTATCGGATAATTTTCACCCGGAGAAAGCCGGACAATCTTATGGTCGCCATTGTCCACAACATCCAGCACACGCCCGGCAGACTCTGAAACAATGCCCGTGGCTATCTCATCATCATTCTTGACGCGCTGGTCTTTCTCCACATAGATTTCCTTGTCGCCGTCCACCCGATATTCCTTGAAAACTTCGGGATTGTGGACGAAAAGCTCGCCGTCCTTCTTGGCGGTAAACTCCTTGCGTCCAGATTTGCCAATCCGCTCCTTGACCGCAAAGCCGTGAAAATCCACGATACCCTCATTGACCGCGATAACATAGCGCACATTGGGCAGGTATTCCGCCAAAACATCTCCCGCCTTGACTTTCTGACCATTCCTGACCTTAATCTCCGCACCCGCCGGAATATCATAATTTTGGCGGCTGCCTTTGGCGCGTACCAGAGCCAGCTTGCACTCGCGCACCACTATTGAAATCTTTTCCCCGTTGTCATTCTCAATCTTGGTCTGCTTGACGCTCTCGTCGAACTCCACCGTGCCGTCCAGCTTCGCCTTGATATTGCTACTGCCGACCTTGGTCAAGTCCACACCGCCAGTATGGAAAGTCCGCATCGTCAGCTGCGTACCAGGCTCACCGATAGACTGCGCGGCAATCACGCCGACCGCCTCGCCAATATTAATTGACCGTCTGGTCGAAAGATTGCGTCCGTAACATTTCTGGCAAATACCACGCTTGGCCCGGCAAGTCAAGATAGAACGCACTTTGACAGCTTCAATCCCGGCATCCGCTATTTTATGCGCGATGGACGCGGTAATCTCCTGATTTTTCTTGACCAACTCCTCGCCAGTAATCGGATCCTTGACCGTCTCCGCCGCGTTACGCCCGACCAGCCGCTCCTCCAACGCCAGCAATTCGTTGAGACCGTCCTTGACTGGTCCCAGCATCATGCCGTCGCTAGTACCGCAATCTTCCTCGGTAATGATAACGTCTTGGGCGATGTCAACCAGCCTTCTAGTCAAATAACCAGAGTCGGCAGTACGCAAGGCGGTATCGACCAAGCCTTTACGCGCGCCATAAGCGGAAATAAAATACTCCGTCAAACTCAGACCCTCATAGAAATTGGTCTTAATCGGAATGTCCACGGTATTGCCCTGCGCGTCAGCCATCAGACCGCGCATCGCGGACAACTGACGCACTTGGTCGATATTGCCGCGCGCCCCGGAATTCGCCATAATCCAAACACTGTTGTAAGTGCCGAGCTTGGACTTCATGTCGTCCGTTACGCCAGCCGTTACGCGCCGCCACAGGTCATGTGATTTCTCTTTAGCCTCGCGGTCGGTCAATTCCTCCGAGTCCAACTGCTTGTCGATGCGCATCTGTTCTTTCTCGCCGCGCTCGATAATCTTAGCCTTGTCGCTGCCCGGCACAACCATATCGTCAATGGCAATGGAGATGCCAGAACGCATCGCGTAATAAAAACCAAGATTCTTCAAGCGGTCGCACAGCTCGGCGGTTACCGTCGCGCCATAAGCGTCATACCATTTGGAAATTAAGCGCGACATATATTTTTTGCCGATTTGCTCATTGAGATAGGCAATTTTCTCCTTGCCAAAATGTTCCAGCACTTCGTTGACCGTAGTATTAAAAATAATCTTGCCGATAGTTGTCAAAATTTTCTGACCATCATACATTACGTCTATCGGTTGCTGAATTTTAATCAAGCCCAAACCGTAAGCCTTCAAAGCTTCATTAATGTCCGCAAAAGACGGCGTAACTTTTTCCGGCTCGCGCTGGACGGTCATCCAGTAAATACCCAAAATCATGTCCTGGGTCGGCGTGATAATCGGATTGCCGTTGGACGAGGAGAGGATATTATTGGAAGAGAGGAGCAGCATACGACATTCCGCCTGCGCCTCCAGCGACAGCGGCACATGCACGGCCATCTGGTCGCCGTCAAAGTCCGCGTTGAAAGCCGCGCAAACCAAGGGATGAATCTGAATGGCCTTGCCCTCCACCAAGACCGGCTCGAAAGCCTGAATGCCCAGTCGGTGCAGGGTCGGAGCGCGATTGAGCATGACGGGGTGTCCTTTGATAACCTTGTCCAGCACGTCGTAAACAATCACTTCTTTGTTATCAATTTTGCGCTTGGCCGACTTGACATTCTGCACATTGCCAGTCTTGACCAGCTCACGGATAATAAACGGTTTGAACAGCTCAATGGCCATTTCCTTGGGCAGACCGCATTGGTGCAGTTTCAGCGACGGACCGACCACAATCACGGAACGCCCGGAGTAGTCAACGCGCTTGCCGAGCAGATTTTGCCGAAAACGCCCCTGCTTCCCTTCGATGATATCGGAAATCGAACGCAACGGACGACCGTTAGTGCCGGTAACTTCACGGCCACGTTTGCCATTGTCGAACAGCACATCGACAGCCTCTTGCAGCATCCTTTTTTCGTTGCGGACAATCATGTTTGGCGCACCAATTTCTTTTAATCTCTTGAGGCGGTTATTGCGGTTAATCACGCGGCGGTATAAATCATTGAGGTCAGAGGTGGCAAAACGCCCGCCCTCCAACTGCACCATTGGACGCAAATCCGGCGGCATGACCGGCACACAGTCCAGCACCATCCAAGACGGCTTATTGCCGCTGTCGCGGAAAGCCTCGGCGGCACGGATGCGCTTGGTCAATTTCAGATAATTCGCGCCAGTCGACTTGCCCAGTTGTTTGCGTAAATCCTTGATGAGCCGCTCCAAATCGATATTGGCCAGCACGTCCTTGACCGCCTGCGCACCCATCTCTGCCTGGAATTTATTTTTGTATTTATCTTTGCAGGCATAATACTCTTCTTCAGACAACAAATCAGTTATTTTCAACTGGTCGCTGATTGATTCGTCCACTTTGGTTACCATATAGGATTCATAGTAGACAACTCTCTCTAAATTTTTGTATTGCAAGTCCAGCATCAAACCGATGTACGACGGCACGCCTTTTAAAAACCAGATATGCGTAACGGGAGTCGCCAGCTCGATGTGTCCCATGCGCTCACGCCGCACCTTGGAATGGGTAACCTCCACGCCGCAACGTTCGCAGACAATGCCGCGGTAGCGCACCCGGCGGTATTTGCCGCAGGAACATTCCCAATCTTTCTGCGGGCCAAAAATTTTCTCGCAGAAAAGACCGTTGCGCTCTGGCTTGAACGTGCGGTAGTTAATCGTCTCCGGCTTCTTGACCTCGCCGTGCGACCAGAAACGAATCATCTCCGGCGAAGCCACACCCAGCTTAATACATTTGAAATCATTAGGATTGCGAACTAACATTTACTCCTCCTCATTTTTTCATAGCGCGTTTTGGCAACGCTGGTCTTTTTTATCTTTTATCAATCTCAATGCCGTCAGCGGTAATCACTTTCATGTCCAGACCCAAAGAACGCATCTCCCTGACCAGCACTCGGAAAGACTCCGGCGTGCCTGGCTTCGGCAGATTTTTGCCCTTGATAATCGCCTCGTAGACGCGCGCGCGTCCCGACACATCGTCCGACTTCACGGTCAATAGTTCCTGCAGAGTATAAGCCGCACCGTAAGCCTCCAACGCCCAAACTTCCATTTCGCCAAAGCGCTGGCCGCCAAACTGCGCCTTGCCGCCCAGCGGCTGCTGCGTAACCAGCGAGTACGGGCCAGTGGCGCGGGCATGCATTTTTTCCTCAACTAAGTGAATCAGCTTCAGCATATACATATAACCGCACATGACGGGCTGGTCATACAGCTCGCCAGTACGTCCGTCGCGCAGGGCAACCTTGCCGTTCTCCGTCAGCCACTCAAAGCCCGGAATTTTTTGCGCGGCCTGCATTTTTTCACGTATCTGGGTTACCGAGGCCTCCGGCTCATAAGCCTCGTCAAACTGCTGAGCCTCAATGTACTCGCCCAGCGCATAGGCGGCATTGCCCAGCACCGTCTCGTAGACCTGCCCCACATTCATACGCGAAGGCACACCCAGCGGGTTTAGCACAATATCGACTGGCGTACCGTCAGGCAGAAAAGGCATGTCCTCGGCAGGCATGATGCGTGAAATAACACCCTTATTGCCGTGCCGCCCGGCCATTTTGTCGCCGACCATAACCTTGCGCAGCTGCGCCACATACACCCGGACAATCATATGCACTCCGGCTGGCAAATCGTCGTTATTTTCGCTGGAGAAAATCCGCACATCGACCACCTTGCCGCCCTCGCCGGAAGTAACGCGCAGGGAATTGTCTTTCATGTCGCGCGCCTTGTCGCCGAAAATCGCCCGCAATAACTTTTCTTCGGCTGGCTGTTCCTGCTCGCCCTTAGGCGTTACTTTGCCGACCAGAATATCGCCGGAAATTACCGTCGAGCCGATACGCACAATGCCGCGCTCGTCGAGATTACGCAAGGCTTCCTCGCTCACATTGGGCAGCTCGGGGGTCAACTCCTCGTCGCCCTGCTTGGTGGCGCGTACATCAACCTCATAGCGGGTAATATGAATAGACGTGAACACATCATCTTTGACCATGCGTTCGGACACCAAAATCGCGTCCTCAAAGTTGTAGCCCTCAAACGGCATGAAAGCAATCAGCGTATTCTTGCCCACCGCCAACTCGCCGTCCTTGTAACAGGTGCCTTCGACCAACGGCGTACTGGCCGTAACTTTCTGGCCAACACTGACTATCGGCTTTTGGTTGCGGCAGGTGTTTTGGTTGGTGCGCTGATATTTGGTCAGCGTATAAACATCTTTTTTGCCGCTGTTATTTTTAATCACGATATGCTGGGCATCGACCTCTATTACCTCGCCCGCTTCTTTGGGAAACAGGGCGGTTGAACTGTTACGCCCAATATGTTTTTCCATGCCCGTGCCGACCAGCGCCCGGTCTGGATTAAGCAACGGGGTCGCCTGCCGCATCATGTTGGAACCCATCAAGGCGCGGTTCGCGTCGTCATGCTCCAAGAAAGGCACTAGGCAGGAACTGATACCAAAAATCTGCCGCGGCGAAACACCGATATAATTCACTTCCTCTGGATTGGCCATGACAAACTTTTTCTTATAACGCACCGGCACCCGCTCGCCTTTGAGCCTGCCGTCCGCCGTTACACTGAAATCATAGGGCGCGATTTTCAAATCGTCCTCGCCATTGGCAGAAAGGTATTCGACCTTATTGGTAACCCGTCCGGCCTCAACCTTGCGGTAGGGTGTCTCGATAAAACCAAACTCATTGACCCGCGAGAAAGTTGCCAACGGCGAAATCAAGCCGGAGTTCGGACCTTCGGGAGTCTCAATCGGGCAAATCCGCCCGTAATGCGACGGATGAATGTCGCGCACTTCAAAACCTGCGCGTTCCTTGGTCAAACCGCCGGGACCCATCGCCGAGAGGCGGCGTTTGTTCGCCAACTCCGCCAAAGGATTGGTCTGGTCCATAAATTGGGACAATTGCGATGAGCCAAAAAACTCATTCATCACGGCAATCAACGGACGAATATTTATCAAACCCTGCGGCATAAAATCTTCATTGCCTTTGAGCATCATCTGCTCCTTAATCAAACGCTCCAGCCGCGCCAAGCCTACCTTAAACTGTTTTTGCATCAATTCGCCGACCGCGCGCACCCGGCGATTGGCCAAATGGTCGATGTCGTCAATCGTGCCTTCGTCCTTGGTCAGCTTGATGATGTAATTGACCACGCCAATCACGTCTTCCTTGGTCAAATACTGAGTCGCGGAATCCACTTTCAACCCCAGTTTTTGATTCATTTTGTAGCGACCAATGTAGCTCAAATCGTAACGCTCCGGGTTGAAGAAAAGATTGGTCAGGTAGGCACTCGCGCCATCTTCCGTGATATGGTCGCCGGGACGCAACCTGCGGTGAATCTCAATCAACGCTTCTTTTTGTCCCAGCACTGGGCCGCCCTTCTCAATCGTCTTGTCCAAAGCCTCTTTGCTGGCAATAACCTTGTACATCTCTTCCTCGGTGTAGCCCAGCGCGGACAGGAATAAAGACAAGGGAATCTTTTTCATTTTATTCACATAGACATACAAAACCCCGGCGGTATCCGCTTCAAATTCCAGCCAAGCGCCGCGGTTAGGAATAATCGTCGCTAAATAGGACTTTTTGTTTTTCTTCAAGTCTTCTTTTTCCTTGAAGTACACGCCGGAAGAACGCATAAACTGCGAGATAACCACGCGCTCGTCCCCGTTGTAGATAAAAGTCCCCTGCTCGGTCATGCAGGGAATCTCGCCCATATAAATATCCTGTTTCTTGACCTCGCCAGTCTCGGTATCCACGAGTTTAACTGGCACAGTCAAAGAAAGCGAATAAGTAATTTCTCTCTTCAAGCACTCCTCCGGCTTGTATTTCGGGTCGTCCAGCTTGACTTTCTCCGAAAAGTACAGCTCATAACGGTTGCTGAAGCCCTTGATAGGACTGACGAATTTCAACTCCTGCGCAATGCCTTCCCGCAGGAACTTCTGAAAAGAAGTCAGCTGCAGCTCCGTCAGCTTCGGTACATCCAGTACCTCATCAGGAATATTCTTATTTAATTTAACCCTTGGTGCAATTTTTACAGCCACGCCACTTGCCTCCTCGATATGCTAAGGAACACAAAACAACTTCCCAAGGTCTTCGCTTCTTTATAAAAAAGCAAAAACCCGGGAAGCTACTTTACCTAAGACAAACCTTACTTAATCTCAACCTTTGCGCCTTCTTTTTCCAGCTTTTCTTTAATCGTTTTGGCTTCTTCCGCGCCTATGTTTTCTTTCACAGGCTTCGGTGCGCCGTCCACTAAATCCTTGGCCTCTTTCAGACCGAGACCAGTAATCTCCCGCACCGCTTTTAGCACGTTGATTTTCTTGTCTCCCGCGCTGGTCAGGATAACGCTGACCGTAGAAGCGGCACCAGCATCGGCCCCGCCAGCTGCGCCACCCGCTGCCGGAGCAACGGCCACGGCCACAGGAGCGGCGGCAGTAACGCCAAACTTTTCCTCCAAGGCTTTGACCAAACCGTTCAATTCGAGAACGGAAAGTTTCTCCACCTTGTCGATAATCTCCTGGGCGACTGCAGTAACTTCCACCATTGTAAACTCACCTCCTCAAAAATAAAAATTCTATTGCGGCTTTTTTTCCGCCACGGCATTCAGGGCGTAGACTAATTTGCGCAACGGTCCCTGCACCACATTGACCAAACCCGTAATCGGCGACTGCAAGAGATAAACCAGTTTAGCCAAGAGGTCTTTCTGGCTCGGCAAAGCGGCCAGCTCTTTGATATCCGCCGCGCCGATAGCCTGCTTTTGAAAAACACCGCCCTTGACCGTAACCGAGTCATGTTCTTTGCAGAAGACCGCCAAGGCCTTGGCGGGAGCGACAGGCTCTTTGGCAAAAATATATGCCGTCGGCCCGGTCAACTGCTTCTCATCCACGGGGATTTGCAAATCCTTAAAAGCCAAGGCGACCAGCGTATTTTTGTACACACAATATTCGCCTTGCACAGAATGAATACTGCGGCGCAACTCATGGTCGTCAGCCACCGTCAAACCTTTATATTGAGAAAACATTATCAAATCAGCGGCGGAAATCTTTTGTTTGATTTCCTCGACTAAAATTTTCTTGCTCTCTTTTACCATTTCTTCCTCCGCAGGACTTACGTTTTGCCACAAGCAAAACCGCCGACTTCTTGGGATTAGTTGACGCTCGCCAAAACTTTCACTCCCGGACCCATGGTCGGTGCCAGATAAATGCCTTTTAAATAATTACCCTTGACCGTCGCGGGCTTGGCCTTCACAATCGCCTCGTACAAGGCCTCATAATTGGCTTTCAATTTCGGCACCTCAAAAGACTTCTTGCCAATAATCGTGTGAATTACCCCGGCCTTATCGGTTTTGTATTCTACCTTGCCGGCTTTCTGTTCGGCAATCGCCTTCGCCACATTCTGCACAACCGTGCCGGCTTTGGGCGTGGGCATCAGACCCTTGCGCCCCAGCACCTTACCCAGCTTAGCCACTTTGGGCATCATGTCGGGCGTTGCCAGCAGCACGTCAAATTCCGTAAAACCGCCGCTGATTTTCTCAACCAAGTCATCCGCGCCCACAAAATCCGCGCCGGATTTTTCAGCAATTTTGAGATTATCGCCGTTGGTAATCACCGCCACGGTTATTCTCTTACCCAAACCGCCCGGCAGGGACACCGCGCCGCGCACCATTTGCTCGCCTTTTTTGGGGTCAATGCCCAGCACAAAAGTCGCCTCGATAGTCTCATCAAACTTGGCGACCCCCAGTTCTTTGACTTTGGCCAAAGCCTCCTCCACCGCAAAAGTAGACTTGTCCTTCAGTAATTCCCGTTTGGCTCTGTATTTTTTACCGTGCTTCGTCATTTTACTCTCCTCATTAATCCGTTACGTCCACGCCCATCGAGCGGCACGTACCAGCAATTACGCTGACCGCCGTCTTTTCGTCATAGCAATTGAGGCCTTCCATTTTTTGCTTGGCTATCTCCAAGAGCTTGGCGCGGGTAATCTGTCCGACTTTATTTTTATTCGGCACGGCTGACCCTTTGGGGATATTCAAGGCCTTGCAAATCAGCGCCGAAGCCGGGGGAGACTTGAGCTTAAAAGTGAAAGTACGGTCGCTGTAAACGGAAATGTCCACGGGTATAATCTGCCCGGCCTTGTCCTTGGTCTGGTCATTGTAGGCCTTGCAAAAATCCATGATATTGAGGCCATGCTGACCGAGAGCCGGACCGACTGGCGGAGCAGGATTCGCCTTGCCCGCCTCAATCTGCAGTTTGACAATAGTTACCAGCTGTTTGGGGCCGCCCGCCGCTGGTTTTCCGCCTTTGCCTTTTTCACCCATTGTTCTTTAACTCCCGCCTTAGTTACTGTTTTTCTCAACCTGGTTGAAGTCCAGCTCCATCGGAGTAGACCGCCCAAAAATCGCAATCAAAACCTTGACTTTGCCGCGTTCCGGCAAAATCTCCTGAATCTGTCCCTCATAACCGCGGAACGGACCGGAAATCACCTTAACACTCTCGCCCACCTCAAAATCCACGACCGTGCGTGTAACTTTCTCACCAATCTGCATCAACATCTGCTTGATGTCTTTTTCCGGCACAGGCTCGGGAACTTCTGCGCCGATAAATTTTGACACACCGTTAATCTTGCGAATCTCATACCACGTGTCGTCGTCCCTTTCCATATTGATAAAGACATAACCGGGATACATCATTCTCTTGCGCGTCTTTTGTTTATTGTTCTTGACCTCGGAAATGTTTTCCTCGGGAATTAAGACTTTATGAATTTTCCCGCTTAATTTTAATTCCACCACTTTCTGCTCAATAGCGGCACAAACTTTTTTCTCATAGCCTGTAAAGACATGCAGGATAAACCACTCGCCCTGCAAATCCGCCAGAGACCCGCCCTCTGCCGCCGCAGTATTTTCTATATTTTCCGTGCTTCCCACGTCAACCAAGTTTGTTGTATTTTCCGTATCGCTCATTATCTTCCTTAAATAATATGCTATCTAAAAAACACCGCACCCAAGACCAAATCCAGCGCAAACAAAAACACAGTCAAAAGCGCGACGATTAGAAAAACCACGACCGTCATCTGCGCCACCCGCTGACCAGTCGGCCAGTCCACTTTTTTCATTTCCGTTTTTAGGTCTGCCCAAAATGCCATTTTTATTCCTCATTATATGGCAGACCGCCCTGCCCAACCCTTCTCCACACAAAAAACCATGCCTCACAGCCCGCTTACCTCCGTACGCGCAGGTAAAGACGCGTTTGGCAGGTTGGCCGCCCCTGCGTCCCACACGCCTGCGCGCGCAAGGAAAGACGCGTTTGGCAGGTTGGCCGCCCCTGCGCCCCACACGCCTGCGCGCGCAAGGAAAAACGCGCTTGGCAGGCGAGGCAGGAATCGAACCCGCAACCTACGGTTTTGGAGACCGCCACTCTACCAATTGAGCTACTCGCCTAAACTGCCGGAAACTATTTGGTTTCCTTGTGCGAAGTATGCTTCTTATCCCACTTGCAATATTTCTTCAACGTTAAACGCTCCGGGTTATTGCGTTTTTCTTTCGTTGTTACATAATTTCGCCGTTTACAAACTTCACATTCCAGCGTGATTATCTCTCGCATCTTACCATGCTCCTATCCAAAAAGGGTCGACATTTAACTATAAGCGGCTGTTTGTGTCAACTGTCTTTTTTCAAGTTTTCATGTTAAGCTGGCGGTCGTGGGGGCAAGCACCTATGTTGAGCAATGAGGCTCTGGAAAAAATCACTTCCCAAATGGTTCACGATGTGCGCACACCGCTGACTGTGCTGGGCATGTTGCACACCCTTTTGCAGGATTATCTCCCCAAAGTCCCTGAACTACAGGGCGAATTATCTATCCTCAAAGAGGAACTGGGCAAAATCGATAAAATCCTCGTCAAGTACCGCGCGGACTTGCGCGCCCAGCTGGAGCAAAAATGACCAAAATACTTTTAGTCGACGACAGTCAAAACGAATTGATTTTGATGGAGCGTATCCTTAAAAAACATATCGCCAATCTCGAAACGCTGACCGCCTCGGGCGGCAAAGAAGCGCTCAAGTTAATCAAAAAAGAAAATCCGCAGGTCGTCTTGATGGACATTGAGATGCCGGTGCTGAGCGGCTTGGATACTCTGGTCGAAATCAAAAAAATATCCTCCAAGCTGCTCGTCATCATCATCACGGGCAAGGATTCCCAAGAGTACACCATCGATGCCATGAAAAAAGGTGCTTACGACTGCGTAACCAAAAATCATTGGGAAACCGAACTCCTGCCCGCCATCCACAAAGCCCTGCGTGCCAGCGAGATGATGAACGATGTCGTTACACTGCAAAACACTATGGACTTGCAGGATGTCAATCTCAACGTGCGCACCATCATCGGCCTCTCGCCCAAGATGCGCGAGGTTTACAAAAAAATCGGCATGATGGAGGGCAAGAGCGTGCCGGTCTTGCTGCTGGGGGAAAGCGGCACGGGCAAAGAAATCGTCGCCCGTAATATATATCATGAGTCCGAGCGCAAAGATAAAACATTCTTGGCCATCAACTGCGCGGCGATACCTGAAGCCCTGCTCGAAGCGGAATTATTCGGCTATGAAAAAGGCGCGTTCACGGGGGCAGTCGAGCGCAAGATTGGCAAGTTTGAGTTGTGCAATGGCGGCACGATTTTTCTTGACGAGATTGGCGACATGCCGATGTCCCTGCAAGCCAAGATTCTGCGCGTTCTGCAGGAACATGCGCTGGATAGAGTGGGCGGCATGGAGACTATCAAGGTCGACGTGCGCGTCATTTCCGCTACCAATAAAAATCTGCAGGAACTAATCGCTGAAAATAAATTTCGCGAAGATTTGTACTATCGGCTCAATATCGTCGAAATCCACCTGCCCCCCTTGCGGGAAAAAACCGAGGATATTCCCGACCTCGTGGCGTATTTTATCAAGCGTTTCAATTATGAATTTGGCCGGAACATCTCGGAAATCCCCAAAAAAGTCATGGAGCAGCTGAAAAAATACGCTTGGCCCGGCAACGTGCGTGAATTGGAAAACACCATCAAACGCGCGGTGGTTACGACAATCAAAGGACACATTCTGCAGCTGGACATCAAGTCTCTCGGCACGAATGACCAAGAGCCAGTCCCCGCCAGCGAACCGTCTATTCTCGATAAGGCCTTTGACCCCGCCACGCCGCTCGACGCGCTAATCGACGCTGTGGCCGACTCATTGCTGGAGCGTATGCTCATCATGCCCGAAAGCGACCCGGAACGCCGCGACCTGATTGGCAAGCTGGAGAAAACCCTCATCACCAAGGCCCTCTGCAAACTGGACAACAATCAGGTGCGTACTGCCAAGCTGCTGGGCATTACCCGCAACACCCTGCGTAGCCGCATCGAAAAATTATGAAACTAATCGTGGGTCTGGGCAATCCCGGACAGGAATACACGCTGACCAGGCACAATATCGGTTTTATGTTGCTGGACAAATTGGCCGCCGGGCAAGAATTTCGCTCCAAAAAATTCCAAGCACTCTCGGCAGAAATTTTCCGCGATGGCGTAAAAATCAGCCTGCTCAAACCGCAGACTTTTATGAACTCTTCCGGCGAGGCAGTACGCGCCGCGCTGGATTTTTACAAAATCTCCGCGCTAAATCTGCTCGTGCTGTCCGACGACCTAGATCAGGATTTTGGCGCGGCGCGTTTCCGTGCCAAAGGCTCGTCCGGCGGACACAACGGCTTGAAGTCCATCATCGCCCGGCTGGGACACGAAAACTTTGCGCGGGTCAAGCTGGGCATTGGCAAGCCGCCGCGCCCAGAGCAGACGCTGGACTATGTGCTGGGCAAATTTACCGTCGCGGAGCAGGAGCAACTGCCCGCCATCTTGGACAAAGGGCTGGGGTTAATCAATAAGTGGCTGACTCACCCCGCCGCCGCTAATTATGATTTATCTACGGGGGGGAAATAACTATGTTCAAGCTCATACCCGCCATTGACATACTCGGCGGACAGGTCGTACGCCTGACCAAGGGCGATTATGCCCACAGCACCGTGTACGACGCGCATCCAGCCGCCGTCGCGCGGAAATGGGAAAAGGCGGGCGCGCGGCTGATTCATTTGGTGGACTTGGATGGAGCCAAGGCCGGGCGGCCAGTCAATCTAGAGAGTCTGAGCAAGATTCGCGCGGCCGTGTCCTGTGCGCTGGAAGTCGGCGGCGGCCTGCGCACGGAAGCCGCTGTGGAGAAAATTTTAGCTCTCGGCATCGACTACGCCATCCTCGGCTCGGCCGCCTTGAAAGACCAGCCGCTGACCAAAAAACTCATCGAGAAATACGCGGACAAAATCATCATCGGCATCGACGCGCGGCAGGGTCAAGCCGCCGCCGAGGGCTGGCTGGAGGATTCCGGGACGGACGCGCTGAATCTAATCAAGACCATGGAAAAAATCGGCGCACAAAAAATTATTTATACGGAGATAACCCGCGACGGCACTTTGGGCGGCGTGGACACGGGGCTGTACCAAAAGCTGGCGGACTATACTAAAATTGAGATTATCGCTTCGGGCGGCGCCGCCTCCGTCGCGGACGTGCAGGGCCTGGCCCGGCTCCGCTTGGGCGGCGTGATTATCGGCAAGGCCTTATACGAGGGGAAAATACCTCTCAGCCTGCTGGCACAAACAGAATGGGGGCAGGAGACCTGAATGAATATATTAGTTACGGGCGGCGCGGGCTATATCGGCTCGCATATAACGCGCTATATTTTGCGCCGCGATTTGCGGCCAGTGGTCTTGGACAATCTCGTCTACGGGCATCGGGAGAGCGTCCCACGGGGCGTGCCTTTTTATCACGGTCAGATTGCTGACTCAAAACTCGTCGCCAAAATAATCCGCCAAGAAAAAATCAACGCCGTCATGCATTTTTCGGCCTACGCTTATGTCGGCGAATCTGTCGAGAATCCGCAAAAATATTATGAGAACAATTTTTGCCAAACCCAAAAATTGCTGGAAACTTTGCTGGCGCACGATATTAAATATTTTATTTTTTCCTCAACCTGCGCAACCTATGGGATTCACGCTACCACGAAATTGAGCGAAACCCTGCCGCAAAACCCCATCAACCCTTACGGCTTTACCAAGCTGGCAGTGGAAAGAATGTTGAGCGACTACAGCCAAGCTTATGGCCTGCACTACGCCGCCCTGCGTTATTTCAACGCGGCGGGCGCGGACGATGACGGCGCAATCGGCGAAGCGCATGACCCGGAAACTCACTTAATCCCGCTGGCCTTGCAGTCTATCCTGAACCCGGAAAAACAATTAAAAATTTTCGGCACGGATTACCCCACGCCGGACGGCACCTGCGTGCGCGACTATATCCATGTCTACGACTTGGCTGCCGCGCATCTTCAGGCGCTGGACTACATTATGCGAAAAAAAACTTCGGATTGTTTTAATCTCGGCTCGGAAAACGGCTATTCGGTCAAGGCCATAATCCAAACCTGTGAAAAAATCAGCGGCCTTAAAGTAAATTATCAGGAGACAGTCCGACGCGCCGGCGACCCGGCGTACCTCGTCGCGGATTCCAGCAAGGCGCACAAAATCCTCGGCTGGCAGGCCCGTTATGACTTGGAAAAAATCATCGCCACCGCCTGGCAGTGGGAAAAATACCGCCGTTACTAAAGTATTCCTTGCTGTTTTAAAAGATTTTTCAGTTTTTCTAGGACTTTGTCTTGGATTTGCCGAACCCTTTCTTTGGTAATAGAAAACTCCCGGCCAACATCGGCTAGAGTTTGTTTGTGTCCGCTATTCAGCCCAAAACGGGCGCTGATAATATCGCGTTCTCGTTCGGAAAAAATATTCTCCTTCAGCAGTTGTTGGATAAACATCCGGTCGACCAGCCGATTCTCAAAAAGTCCTGCGGTGGAAATTTTCAGAGAATTTACCAAGGTTTTCTTCCCCTCAGCGTCCAGCGGTGCATCTAAAGAAATCAACTGTTGTAACCGTCCAGCATTTTTAGTAACCCGAACTTCTTCAGGGGAAACACCTAGGTACCTAGCGTAATCCTCGTCGGTCCAGCGGCGTTGATAATCCTGCTCGGCAATTTTCGCTAGATTTTGTAATCTATGGACACGCTTCCGCACCTCCTCGGGCAGGTGTATAGCTTCGGACATTTTATTGGCCACAACCTCTGTCATCCGGGGAACTAAGCAACTGGTAGCATAAGTTGAAAATCGATAACCCTTGCGGTAGTCAAAATTTTCCGCCACGGTTAGTAGAACAATATTGCCTTCCTGAATTAAATCCATAAATTGAGTAGTTTTTACAGTTTTCAGAAAACGTTTGTAAATAATGGCAACAACTAAAAGCAAATTAGCCTTAACCAGCTCCTGTTTAGCCTCCTCTTTGGCTCGCAACGCCTGCGGAGTAGCGTCTGGTTTTTTCCCTTCCAGGATTGCGGCACCCAGCCGCTGCTCTTGTTTCCGAGTTAATAATCGTTGCCGCCGAATCTCACGCAGATACAAAGTTAATATATTCTCTGTTCGTTCCGCCGCGCTACTCAATCTTTTTATATTTAAACTCCGCATCAATCACCCTTTCGCTATTTTTTTCAGGCTGTATAATCCTGCCTTAAAAATCAAGATAGTCTCGTATTCTTTTAATAAACTGCCTGTCTAGGCGCAACTTATTTAGGGCTTTCTCTTCTATCTGGCGGACACGCTCTCTACTAACATGCAAATAAGCACCTATTTCCCGCAGGGTGCGAAAAGTTTTACCATTCAAGCAAAAACGCCACTCTAAAACATGTCTTTCTCTGGGAGTCAGCTTGTCCAGATGTTTTTGGACAGTATCCACAAGCATCGTATCCATCATCGTATCCATAACCGCGTCTTCCGGTCTGGCATAGATATCATCTGGCAGTATATCAATCAAGTTAACTTGATTGTCTCCTTTTTCTTTTTCTTGAGAATATACTTGAGCATCTAGGGATACGTAAGTTCGCCGCAACAATTGCGCATGCTCGCGCACTTTTGCCGGCAACCAGCCAAGATATTCTGCCAATTCTATCTCCGTAGGTTCGCGCTCTAAGGACTCGAACAATACATTTAACGCTCCTTGAAAAGTCTGCAACGAATCATGCTTATGCACAGGCACACGTATCAGCCAGCCTTTGTCCGCAAAGCTACTAAGTATCGCCTGGCGTATCCACCAAGTGGCATAGGTGGCAAACGCATACCCGCGCCGGTAGTCAAATTTAATCACGGCGCGCATTAGGCCAATATTGCCTTCTTGAATCACATCCTCAAACGATAAGCTTTGAGGAATTTTATATTTTTTAGCAATAGCCACTACCAGCCGTAGATTATGCTTAAACAACTTTTGCGCCGCGGCAGAACCTTTTCGTCTGGTCTCTTCATCAGCGTCCGGCTGATTACCTTTCGCTATTTCTGCACTCAAAATACAGACTTCTTGTTTTTCTAAAGGAGGATATTTTTTTAGTTCAATAAAATAGCCGTGCAATATATCTTCTTCTCTATCTGTATAGGGCTTTGTTGAACTCTGCTGGGAAACAGCATTTTTGACAGCAATTTTTTTGGTCTGACAAATGAGCATCTTAAATCACATAACTCCTTTGCTCCAACTTCAAACCGCTTGGCGCAAGTTTAATTTAGGTATTCCAACAACCGCTGATTCCGCGAAGGGTGGCGCAGTTTTTTGAGCGCCTTGGCCTCAATCTGGCGGATGCGCTCGCGGGTAACATTGTACACCTTGCCGACCTCTTCCAGCGTGCGCGGCCGCTCGTCGTCCATGCCAAAACGCAGGCGCAGTACCATGCTCTCGCGCTCGGTCAAAGTCTTGATGACTTCTTTCAACTCCTCTTTGAGCATATTGGTTACCACCTGGTCATCCATGTCGAGATTTGAACCCTCTTCGACAAAATCGCCCAAGCGCGAACTGTCCTCATCCCCGATGGGCATTTCCAGCGAGAGCGGCACTTGCGCCACCTTGAGAATCTCCCGCACCTTGTCAATCAGGATGCCGGAATGTTTCGCCAATTCCTCGTCGGTCGGTTTGCGCGACAGTTTTTGCAACAGCATCCGCGAGACTTTACGCAGTTTGTTAATCGTCTCGACCATATGCACCGGGATGCGGATAGTGCGGGCCTGGTCGGCGATAGCACGTGTGATGGCCTGGCGTATCCACCAAGTCGCGTAAGTCGAAAACTTATAGCCCTTGCGGTGGTCAAATTTTTCCACGGCACGGATCAAACCGAGATTACCCTCCTGAATCAAATCCAGAAACTGCATACCGCGCCCGGTATATTTTTTGGCAATGCTGACGACCAGCCGCAGATTGCTGTTCGTCAAAACCTGTTTTGCCTCCTCACTGCCTTGGCGGATTCTCTTGGCCAACTCCTGCTCCTCGGCAAAGGTCAGCAGATTAATCATGCCAATCTCGCGCAGATACATGCGCACCGCATCGTCCACGCCGATGGATTCACTCTTCTTCAAGAGTGTCGCGGCTTTCTTGACCTCAATCTTGCCCGCCGCCGTCGCGATATTATTGGAACTGTCCGCAATCAGCTCGTCGTCATGCACCACCGGCAAAACTTCTTCTTCTTCCTCCAGCCCGGTCGCCACCTCATCGTCTTTGAGAATCTCCACGCCTTGATTGACGAAATCCTCCGTAATCATCATCGCTTCTTCGGGGTCGTCAAAGACATTCAAAATATCATCGGGGGTCAAGCCATTTTTCGTCTTGGCTTTCTGTTCCAATAATTTTTTCTTCGTCTCATAATCTTCTTTCTTCTGTTTAGGGGTCAGCTGTGTCGTACCAGTCAGAACGATATTGGAAGCCAAGGCCTGCAAATCTTCTTTATTGACCAAGACTGTCTTGGCAGCCTTGGACACTTTCTGCGGCGTTTTGCTTGGCTGGGTAACCGAAGCTTTTTTGACCGATTTACTGGGTTGTTTTTTGGGTTTGCCGGGTTTTGCCGAAGCCTTGATTTTCTTAGGTGTTGGCTTTTTATTTTTTTTCATTTATCTCTGCACTTCCTCTGTCTCGCTTGTTCTATCTCACTTGTTCTATCTCACTTGTTCTATCTCAATTGTTGCAATTCCTGCATCAATTCCGCGGCCTTTTGCTCATCGCCAGCCGCCTCCGCCGCCGCCAGCGCACCGCTCAAACTTTCCCGGCAGGCTTCAACCTTGCGTTGTACCAAAAGCTTAAAACACTCTTCGCCGCCCGCCAAACCTTGCTTGACCAGACAAGCGCTGATTTTGGCTTTTACCGCGGCCAATTCAGGCCTCTCTTCCAAATAGTCAACCAATTTATCGTCAGTAAACTCGCTTTGTTGCAAATATTTTACAGTCTCCCGCCATTCTTCCGCCAAATCCTCCGGCTGAAAACTGGCAAAAAACCGCTGACGCAAACCAACACTGCCAATCATGGCGGCAACCAAACCCTCCTCCGCCCGGACATATTTGCTGGGCGGCGGCGCAGGCACATATTTTGGCGGGACAATGCCCTTTTCCCCGAAGCCTGTATTTATACTACTTTTCCGGCTCTCATGCAATATCTCCGGCGCGACGGACACTTTGCGGCTCAGCCATTGGACATACTCGTTTTCCAGCACCCGGTCGCCCAGCCCAGCCAGCATTTGCAAACATTCGCGGACGGACTGCGCCTTTTGCAGCCTGTCGCGCAGGTCATATTTACCCAAAATCCGCAGCAACTTGTACTGCACAAAGTCCCCGGCCTCAGCGACGGCTCGCCGCAAGCCTTCCACCCCGTGTTTTTGAATCATCTCGTCGGGATCCTTGACCGGTATATCCAAAACCCGCGCCTGAAAACCTAATCCCGCCAAAACCTCGATGGCCTTGTCCGCGGCATTCAGCCCGGCCTCGTCTTGGTCATAGGCGATAACCACATTTTTGCTGTACCGCGCCAGAAGCCGCGCCTGGCTGGCGGTAAAAGCCGTGCCAAGCGAGGCGACCGCATTGCCCAATCCGGCAGAATGACAGGCGATCACGTCCATCTGCCCCTCGACCAGTATGGTCTTGTCCTGCGTGGCAATCGCTTTCTTGGCCAAATGCAGTCCGTAGAGATTATAACCCTTGGTAAAAATCGGCGTTTCGGGAGAATTAACGTACTTCGCCGTCTCCTCCGGCTCGACAATCCGCCCGCTAAAAGCGACAACTTTGCCCTGCGGATTGGCAATCGGAAACATCAAACGCTTGTGAAAACGGTCGAGATACCCGCCGCCGTCGCGGCGCACCGCCAAGCCCGCTTCGGCAATCTTCTCAGGCGGATATTTGCCCTGCAAAAAATCCAGCAAGCCCGTCCAGCTACCCGGCGCGAACCCTAAGCCAAAAGCCTTGACCGTCTCCGGGGACAGCTTGCGCTCCTGCAGATAAAGCTGCGCCCGGTCGCTGCGTTCCAGCTGCTGGCGGAAATACTCCGCGGCCTCTTCGTTAATCTGGTAAAGCAGTTTGTGCTGTTCATAATGCGCGTTTTTAATCTCGGCAATCTCCACGCCGCACTGCTCCCCGAGAATCCGTACCGCCTGTCCAAAATCGACATGCTCCATCTCGCGAATAAAGGAAAAAACATCGCCATTCTTGCCGCAACCAAAACAATGAAAAATCCCTTTGTCCGGCGAGACCGTAAAAGACGGCGTTTTCTCTTTGTGAAAAGGGCAGAGTCCTAGGTAATTATGCCCGCGTTTTTTGAGCGGTACGTAACGGCCAATCACCGCAACGATGTCCGCCTTGAGCTTAATCTCATCTTTGATTCTTGGGTCAATCATAGGGTTTAGTCTCGTCATTCTAGCCAAGCAACTTGTATTTGACCAGACGCGCCCGGTGGTATAATCAGCCATGCTGTCCGCCAGATTTTTTCAACGCTCGACCACGGAACTGGCGCGGGAGCTGCTCGGCAAATATCTCGTCTATGGGCGGCTGTGGGGCAAAATCGTCGAAACCGAAGCCTATCTGTACCACGGCGACCCGGGTTGCCACGCGCACAGAGGCCTGACCCCGCGCAACGCGCCGATGTTTGGCCCGGCCGGACGCACTTATGTTTATCTCATTTACGGCATGTATTATTGCCTGAATATCGTCAGCGGCAAGGTTGGCGAGGGCGAGGCCGTTCTGATTCGCGCGCTGGAGCCGGTCAAAGGGCTGGAGATTATGCAGAAAAACCGCCGCACGTTAAAAATCGAGAATCTCTGCAGCGGCCCGGGCAAACTGACGCAGGCTTTTGGCCTCACCAAAAAGCACAATAATTTGAGTTTACAAAAAGGCCCTCTGCATATTTATGACAACCAAGAAAAACCTGTCATTCTAACTTCCACACGCATAGGCTTGAATGTAGGTAAAGAATTGCCTTTGCGGTTTTTTATTCAAGGGAATAGATTTGTGTCAAATTACCGCCCCGCCACTGAATATAGGCCACGGCAAATCAATGCTTTTGCCAAGCAAGCAATAAAACTCAAAAACCATTAAAGTTTCGCCTGTTAATAACAAAAACTTCACAAGACCACCGCACCGTCAGTGCTTCTGACGTTTTTTTTGGACGTAAAATGTCTTGGGCCGTCTGGGCAAGCTTTGCCTGGGTGTCAGTTGGGCGCGGATATTTTGCAGCAGGTTTTGCGTGGGCCGGGGCAGTTCGCCAAAACGGTCGCGCAAATCCTGCTCGATGTTTTCCACCTCTGCCAGGGACTTCGCGTCCATGATGCGGCGGTAAAAAGCAATGCGTAAAACCTCCTCAGCCAGATAATCTTCCGGCAGATAATTTTCCTGCGCGGCGGGCAGTTTAAATATTTTCTCCGGCTCGACGGTTTCCCCGCGCACCTCGCGCACGGACTCCTCCAGCATCTTACTGTACAGCGTGAAGCCGACGTTCTGCACGAAGCCGGACTGCTGCGCCCCGAGAATATTGCCCGAGCCGCGAATCTCCAAATCCCGCATCGCCAGGCGATACCCCGCGCCGAGCATCGTAAATTCTTTCAGCGCGTGTAGGCGGGACTCCGCTTCCGCCCGCAAAACCTTCGCGGGATTGTAAAAAAGATAGGCATAAGCCTGCTGGGCGCTGCGCCCCACCCGGCCACGGATTTGGTGCAGCTGCGCCAAGCCAAAATGGTCAGCCTGCAACACGACAATCGTATTGGCCCCGGGAATGTCAATGCCGTTCTCGATAATCGTCGTGCAGAGCAGCACGTCCGTCCGCCGCTCCACAAAATCCAGCACCGCTTTTTCCAAATCCGCCTTGGGCATCCGGCCGTGCGTAACCGCCGCGCGCGCCGCGGGAGTTAATTCCTTAATCTTGCGCTGCCAGTAGCCCAGCGTTTTAATGTCGTCGTTTAAAACAAAAACCTGCCCGCCGCGCGCCAATTCACTTGTCAAGGCTCGGCGCAAGGCAGCGTCGGAATAGCCGGACAGGACGGTTTTAATCGCGCGGCGGGCTTTGGGCGGCGTACGCAGGATGCTGATGTCGCGCATACCCGAAAGCGAAAGGTACATTGTCCGTGGAATCGGCGTGGCGGACAGCGTGAGAATATCGACATTGACAGTCAGCCGCTTGATGAATTCCTTATGCTCCACGCCGAAACGCTGTTCCTCATCCACAATCAGCAGACCCAAATCCCGGAAGCCGATGTCCTTTTGCAAAAGTCGGTGCGTGCCGATGACAATATCGACCCTGCCCGCCTTCAACTCCCGGACGATGCGCAGGTTTTCCGCCGCCGTGTGAAAACGCGAAAGCATTTGAATCTGCAGGCCACAGCCTTGGAGACGCGCTAGAAAATTACGGTAATGCTGGCTGACCAAAATCGTCGTCGGAGCCAGCATCGCCACCTGCTTGCCGGACAGAGCCATTTTGCAGGCGGCACGCAGGGCAATCTCTGTTTTGCCAAAACCCACATCGCCGCAAATCAATCTGTCCATCGGACAGGGGGCTTCCATATCCCGCTTGACCGCCGCGATGGCCTCCAGCTGGTCCGGCGTTTCCTCATAAGGAAAATCCTCCTCCACGGCAAGCTGCTGTTCGGTGTCCTCCGGGCAGGGCCAGCCTGTGGTCAGTTTGCGCAGGCGGTAAAGATTGAACAGCTCCAGCGCGATATTTTTCGCGGCAGTTCTGGCCTTTTGCTTGGTCTTCTCCCAAGAATTGTTCTTGGCGCTCAGCCGCGTCAATTCAGGACACGCCGCGCCGGCCGAGTAACGGTGCAGCCAGCGCGACTGATTGAGCGGCACATAGACCCGCTCGCTGCCCGCAAACTGCAACTCATAGTATTCCCCCGCCACGGACTCTTCCTGCAAATAAGTCAGCCCGCGGAAAATCGCAATGCCGTAGTTCTCATGCACCACATAATCGCCCGGCTGAAAATCCGGCAGGAGATAATCCTCCGCCTCGCTGAAATCCGTCGCGCGTATCAGCGCTTTGGGCAACGGCTGATACGGCTTGATGTCGACAAATTCCAGCTTGGTCAGGGAACGCTGGTCAAGAATATTAAAAGAACGGATGCTGTCCAGCGTCTTATCCAAAAATTCCAGACGCACTGGCGTGGCATAACCTTGCGGGAAAATATCCAAGATTCCGCCGCGTACCGCCAGCTCGCCGCGGTCAACCACCAGCTCCACCCGCTGATAACCAAGGCCGACCATCTCGGCGGTCAGCGCGGAAAAATCGTAGTCTTGGGCGCAGGTCAGCCGCATCAACTGCGCGAAATCAAAGTAACGCCGAGCATAATCACCAGCACGCCCAGCCAGCGCACCGCCGAGACCGGCTCCCGAAAAAAGAAAAAGGAAGCCAGCAGCACGACCGCATAGCCCAGACTAAGCAGCGGATAGGCGAAACTCAAATCCACGCGCGACAGCACAATCATCCAGAAAAGCGAGGAAACAAAATAAAAAATAAAACCCGCCAAAACCCAAGGATTAGTGAAAGCCCGGACAAACTGCGGGACAATCTGCGCGGCGAGACCAAAATCAAACTGCCCAACTAGGGACATGCCTTTTTTCAAAAACAACTGCCCCACCACGCCAATCAAGACCGGCACCAGCACCAATAAAATCGTCTGCATAGACCCTCCTTTTTTCTCTGCTTGATTCGTCATAGCTTAAATTTTCTTGCGGTAGACCAGCACTTGCGCCAGTTTATGTGCGCTGAACAGAGCGCTGACCACCACCGCCCCCGCAAAAACCACGAGCGCGCGCAAAGACAACTGTGATAAAACCAGTGCGCCACCGCCGATAAGGGCGGCGCAGGCGTAGAGAATCAAGGCCGTCCGCGCCTGGGCAATGCCCAATAAGACCGACTGTCGGGTCGCCTTGCGCCTGTCTGCACTGCGGATGTAGAACAAAATGATTCTATCCAGCACCCGCTGGACAAATCCTTTCATGCGCGAGAGGCGGTGCGAGGAATGGTCGCGTCCCGGCGTGAAAATCCCCAGACCATTGAGCGTGCGCAAGACCATGACCAAAAATGTGTCAAAAATCGGCACGGCCAGCACCAGTAAAGGAATCAAAACGCTGATACATTCATAGACATACCCATATTGCCGAAAAAAATCATTATGCCGCAGGACTATTTCCCAGTTGCTGATTTCCTTGACCTGCAAGAGAATGGCGACCGCACCCAGCGTGAAGCCCAGAAATAACGACCCCAAGTCGCCCATGAAAACTGAAGCCGGGGAAAAATTATATTTCAGAAAAGCCAGCGCGCAGGCGGATAACAACACGCAAAACATCGCCAAGTCAGGCTGCCCGGCTTGGTGCGCCAGCAAAAAAAAGAAAAACGCCGCGATGGCGGAAATCCCCGCCGCCAGTCCGTCCATATTGTCCAGTAGATTGATGGAATTGGTAATAAAAGTCAGCCAGCCGATAGAGAACAGGCTGTTCAAAATATCCCACTCAAAAAAAGTGGTCTTGATGTCAAAAAATAAAACCAACAGAGCGGAAACCAGTAATTGTCCCGCCAGCTTTGCCCGCCAAGTCAGGCCGTACTTGTCGTCCCATAGGCCGACCAGTGCAATCAAGGCCGAACACCCGACCACCGCTTTGAGATTCAGATTGGTCGCGCCTTCATAGAAAAACCAAAGCGAAATATAGAACGGCAGTAAAATACCCAAGCCGCCCAGCAAGGGTATCGTCTCCGCCTGCAGTTTTCGCGCCGCCGGTTTGTCCACGATATTCAGCTTCCAAGCCAAAGCCTTGACCAGCGGAACAACCACCAAGGTCAGGACAAAGGCGACAACAACTGGCCAGAGAAAATCTTCCATGAACACTCCTTAAAATATCAGCGCAGTTCCACTTGCAGTTCCCGCCTCAAGGCCTGCACAATCCTCTCGTGCCTTTCATTGATTTCCTCGTCCTTGAGCGTGCGGTCAGGGGCGCGGTAAGTGAGCGCATAGGCCAAGGACACTTTGCCGTCGGGAATATTCTGGCCCGTGTAATAATCAAACAGCTCCACGCGCTCAAGGCTTTCGCCCGCCGCGGCATAAATCACTTGTTCAATCTCCGCGGCGGTTATTTGCTTGTCAACCAAAAAAGCCATATCACGCGCCGCCGAAGGGTACGCCGAGAAGTCCGCAAAAACCCGGTCAAAGTCCGCCATTTTGACCAGCAAATCCAAATCAATCTCCAGCGCCAAGACCGACTGGACGAGACCGACTTTTTTCAAAATAAGCGGCGACAACTCGCCAGCCGAAAGCAGCGGCAGGTCAAAAGACTTGCCCGGGTGCAGGAAAGGCGACCGGGAACGCCGGAGCTTTTGCAAAGGTATGCCGCACTCCGCCAAGACCGCTTCGACCAAACCTTTGAGCGTGAAAAAATCTGCCCTAATTGACTGTTCTTTGCCCAGCGCCCCGAGCGACAAATCGCCTGTCAGCACCGCGGCGACCCGGCTGGCCTCGCCCTGCCGGGTGTAGACCCGACCGATTTCATACAGCGCGACATTGGCAATCCGCTGGGCTTGATTGGCGGCCACCGCCATAATCAGCTGCGGCCAAAGCGACTGACGCAAAACTGATTCCTCTGCCGACAAGGGATTGGTAATTTTCAGCGGGTCTTGGAACTGATTGGTTAGGCCGATTTTTTGGTAAATATCCGGCGCGGTCATAGAGTAACTCATGGTCTCGCTCAAGCCGCCGGACTGCAAGACGCGCCGCAGTATTGCCAATACCCGGTCTCTTTTGCCCCAACCCTCCGGCTGGACGACCAATTGCGGATACGTGGACGGAATCTCAGCATAACCGTATATCCGGGCGATTTCCTCAATCAAATCTATCTCACGGTAAACATCATGCGCGCGCCCCGACGGCACGGTTACCAAATAGCCCGCGCCTTGTTTCTGTGGCTGAAAACGCAAAGCCGTCAAAATCTCCACGATTCTTTGCTCGGCAATATCCACGCCGAGAATCCGTCTCACCCTGTCCGGGCGCAGCTCGACGGTCAGCGTCCGGGGACGACCCGGGTCGAGGTCAACGATATTGGAAACAACCTCGGCCTGCGCGGTTTGCCGGAACAACTCCAGCGCACGGTAAAAACCGTCCGCCACGCCGTCATAAGAAATCTGTTTCTCGTAGCGTATTGAAGAATCTGAGCGCAGAGCCGTCGCCCGCGAAGTTTGGCGTATCGCCAAAGGATTGAAATACGCGGCTTCCAGCAAAATGTACTGCGTGGTGTCAGATACGCCAGACTCCCAACCGCCCATGATACCCGCCAGACAGGACGGCTTTTCCGCGTCGGCGATGACCAGCATATCTTGCGTCAATTTTATTTGCTTCCCGTCGAGGGTTTGTATGGCCTCGCCAGATTTGGCACGCCGGACGATAATCTGGCCGCCGCGCAATTGGTCATAATCAAAAGTATGCAGGGGCTGGCCAATCTCGTTCAAGACAAAATTAGTTACGTCAACCACATTATTAATCGGGCGCAATCCCCCGGCGCGGAGTCTTTTTTGCAGCCAGTCCGGCGACGGCGCAATTTTTACTTTGAGGATACAGCTCATATAGCGTCCGCACAAATCCGGGGCTTCGATTGTGATGTCCGCTTTTTTCTGTGTGCCGACTTGAATATTCTTTTTTATTTCCGGCAATTTCAGTTTAGCGCCGGAAGCCGCCGCGACTTCTATGGCGATATTGCGATAGGACTGCAGGTCGCCGCGGTTGGGCAGAATCCCCAGTTCATAAATACTGTCCGCCAAACCCGCATACTCGGCAAAATCCTGTCCCACCGGGGCATCGTCCGGCAATTCAATGATGCCCGTAGATGTATCCGCCAAGCCCAGCTCTTTTTCCGAACAGCACATGCCGTAAGAATCCACGCCGCGCAGTTTAGCTACTCCCAATTTGATACCGCCGGGCAATTCTGCGCCGACCAGAGCCAGAGCGGTCTTCAAGCCCACCCGCACATTCGCCGCGCCACAGACGATTGGCAAATCTTCCCTGCCCGTGTCAACTTTGAGTACATGCAGTTTGTCGGCCTGCGGGTGTTGGTTGACCTCTTTGATCTGCGCGACGACCACACCTTTGACCGCGCCGCCCGCTTGAAAACTCTCCACTTCCAAAATCTTGGCATTAAAGAGTTCATACAACTCCTGCGGAGTCTGTTTGATTTCCACGTAATCTTTCAGCCAGTTCAACGAGATTCGCAAAGCTTTTCTCCTTAAAATTAATTTCCTCTTGCAGTTTCTCTAACTTTCTCTTTCAGCTTCGCTCGCCAGCAAATCCAACAATTTCTGACGCGCCGCCACTATTTTAACTTTCGCCAATTGCTGAATTTCTACTCCCAAATCAGATCCAAACATATAACTAATATCTCCATCAATCACGCGTATCGCCTGCAGTATATCCTCCAGCACTATATTCCCGGCACGCCTGCTGAGCTGGCCAATAATTTTTTCCAAAGCAGCCCGATTCGCGCCAAGCAGCGCACGGTACAATTCAACGAAGTCAATATTCCGCAGAGCGTTTTGCATAACAGCATCAGAATAACCAATAATTTTTTCATTAAACTCCGGCGGGGCAGTTTCATAGCGTTCAATATCACGCAGGGCTATGATATACTCATACCTCGCCAAGGCCTCCTCATCATGACTGTAATAAGCCTGAATATAATCCGCTCTGGTAAACTCCTTAAAACCCCAGTCAGATTCCTTTCCCTTATCATGAACCTTCTTGCCTTCGATAAAACCAACCGTTTTGCCAGACATCATTTTCATAAGTAATACCTCCTAGTCAAAACTGCCGCAAAAACCGCAAGTCCGAGGCGTAAAACAAACGAATATCTTTAATGCCGTATTTGAGCATGGCGATGCGCTCAACGCCCAGTCCAAAAGCGAAGCCCGTGTATTTTTCAGGGTCAATATTCACGGCCTGGAAAACATTGGGGTCGACGGAGCCGCTGCCCAAAATCTCAATCCAGCCGGTATTTTTGCACAAGGCACAGCCCTGCCCGCCGCAGACAAAACATTCCACGTCAACCTCGGCAGACGGCTCGGTAAACGGAAAAAACGAATTGCGAAAACGCACCCGACGCTCCGCCCCGAACATTCTTTTTAAAAATAATTCCAGCGTGCCTTTGAGGTCGCCAAAAGTGATATTTTCGCCGACGACCAGGCCCTCGACCTGATGAAACACCGGAGAATGTGTCGTATCCGCATCACAGCGGTAAACACGCCCCGGCATGATTGCCTTGATGGGCAGAACGCCCTGCTCCATGAGACGAATCTGCACCGGGGAAGTATGCGTACGCAATACGCGGCCATCGTCCAAGTAAAAAGTGTCATGCATGTCGCGCGCCGGATGATTCGGGGGAATATTCAAAGCCTCAAAATTATGAAAATCGTCCTCAATCTCCGGGCCATCGGCGACCGTATAACCCAGCCCACGGAAAACCTCGACAATCTCCGCCAGCGTAGTCGTCAAGACATGCGGCCGTCCCGC
Organism: Candidatus Termititenax persephonae; assembly: GCA_003864475.1. GTDB lineage: Bacteria > Margulisbacteria > Termititenacia > Termititenacales > Termititenacaceae > Termititenax > Termititenax persephonae. The sequence continues at coordinate 65,933 of BGZO01000002.1, forward strand.
CGGGATGCGCCGTCCCGGCAAAGTAATGTCGATAGATTCCGAGGCCAATTTTTGTTGAATCTCTTGGTTTTCCAATTCCGCCCAACGGGCATCCAGAGCCGCGGCAATCGCGGACTTGACCTCATTGCTGATTTTGCCAATCAGCGGCCGCTCCTCTTTGGACAAGCCGCCCAGCCCGCTCAAAATCGCCGTCAACTCGCCTTTTTTGCCTAAATATTTTATCCGCAAGTCTTCCAGAGACTTGAGGCTGTCAATTTTTGCCACGGCAGACAATGCGGAGACCTGAAGCTCTTTCAATTTCACCTGCATAGTGGGGAAAATTATAACATAACAAACTCAAAACAGCAGGGAAAACTAAAATCTAGCCTTGCGCTTTAAGTTTCTGCAAAGCATCCTTGGCCGCCGCCTGCAGATTTTGGCGGTAATCCGCGTAAGTCAAGGGCTTAGCCGAATTACCTGACCAAGCGTCCAGCACCAAACAAAAAAACACCGAATGTCCCGGCAATTCTTTTACTTCCGTTACCCGGCAACGCAGATACGCCGCGGCATCTTGCAGCACAGGCAGGGCATCCTTGAGCGTGTGCGGCACATTCCGCCATTTGTCCACGGCACGGGCGGACTGCAAACCAAAATTGGCCACCACAAAGGGGTCGACATTCTCCGCCAGCACGGACAAGGTAAATTCTTTTTCCGCCTTGAGCAGCTCATTGGTCAAATTATTTTTCAAGCTGGAGAGAACCAAAATATTCTGCTCCCCGCCGTCAACCTGCGCGAGCGCGTCCACCACGCAACCGCCGAACCATTGCGGAGCCTTCACGCCAACCACGTAAAGTCCGTGGGTAAGTTTATATAAAGCCGTCTTGTCCATTTATCTTCCTCCCGCCTTACTGCGCCAAGTAGCCGCCGTCCACCACAAATTCAGCCCCGGTCGCAAATTTGGCCTCGTCCGAAGCCAAATACACACAAAGGTGCGCGATGTCTGACGGCTCGCCGATATGTCCCATCGGGGTCTGCTGACGCTGGGATTGATATTCTTCCAGACGGGGCGGCACCATCGGGGTCTTGATATAGCCCGGATGCACCGTATTGACCCGCAAATTGTAATCATGCTTGGCACAGTAAAGCGCCGCGCTCTTACTGAGAATACGCACGCCGCCTTTCGAGGCATTATAGGCCGCCAGATTCGGGTCGCCGACAAAGCCCTCTATCGAGGATAGATTAATAATCGAAGCCCCCATTTTCTGATTTTTCATATTTATAACGCCGTATTTAGTGCCGAGAAAAACACCGTCCAGATTGATAGCCATAGTCTTGCGCCAGTCTGCCAAACTGACATGCTCTATGTCGCCGCCGATGGCAATGCCCGCGCTATTCACCAAAATATGCACGGCGCCGTGCCATTTTATGACCTGGGCAAAAAGGTCTGCCCAACCTTTTTCGTCGGAAGTGTCCTGCTGCACATAACGAATCACTTCCTGTCCTCCGATAGACTCCGCCGCTTTTTGACCGACATCCGCCCGCCGTCCAGTAATCACCACTTTGGCTCCCTCCCGGACAAACTCTTGGGCGGTGGCCAAGCCAATGCCGCTAGTGCCTCCAGTAATAATTGCCACCCTTCCATTTAAACGCCCTGACATAATTAGCCTCCTTAGTAAAAATTTTAACATAACCTTGCCATTCATATTTCCATAAATTAAGAATGATTCTTATTCTTAATTTATACCATTATACACACTTACGTTAAAAAAGCAAGAATCGCACCGCAGGGCTGGGAAAGGAGACGACTGAGCCTGTATTTCCTTGCGCGGCGCGTCGAACTTAACCCTGTCAGCTCGGTTAGCTGACAGGACTTCCTCGGCGGCGTGAAGCCGCTTTCGGTCGCAAGCAAAGCGAAGTTAAGTGAGGCTCAGCCGCTGGCTCGGTCAGCCAGCGACACTTCCTCCGCGGCTTGTAGCCGCAGTCGGTCGCAAGCGCGTGAAACGTGCGACGTGTGGAAGTACCCCCGACCGAGCCGGAATTACCTATCCGGCGAGGAAGTCCCAGTGCGCGACCAGCGCACGGAGTGCCGCCTACCGGGCTGGAAAAGGGTACGACCGAGGGCGGATTTCCTTGCGCCCGAGGAAGTACCCCCAGCCTACCGGGCTGGGGGTATATTTCCCCAAAAAGTGGGTATACATCTCTGTGGACGCAATAACAGGCATATGGAAGGAGAACAAATTATGGGAATGGGCGATAATTTAAAAAAAGCACTGGTAATGTCTCTGGTTACACTGGCAATCGGGTCGTTAGGCTTGGCCAATGATGTAAGCATCGAGTTAGCCCAAACATCGGAAATGATGACACCGACGATTGAGATAATGGCGTAAACAAAATTTAGGAGGAAGAAAATGCGACAACTATATACGATAGACATATCTACTGGAGCAGTAGGCGGGGCATATACCCCCCCCCCCACTACCAGTTACGCCCCCGTCAGAAATGTAACGGATTCTGCTTTAGAAAACACAGTGGGTACAGTAAAGTATACTGGCAATAACATTACAAATGTTTTTAAGAATGCTCTTGAGAAATTGACTAATACTAATAGTCCCCTAAAAATAATAATACCGTACATCCCAGAAAATAACTAACCAAAAGGAGAAAAATAACATGGCACAAATAATGAGAAAACCAGAAATTGAAAAAAATGTCCGCGAGAAATTGGACATCAGCAACGGCGATAGTTTGTACCGCGCCTTGATGAGCAAGGACATGCAGGCGTTAGAAGCGCTCGCCGCCAAATTTGGCGAACAAGGCAAGGAATTGATTGAGGCTTTTCGCGCGGCCAGAGCGGCAGCGTAATCACTTCGCCTCCAGCCAATTTTTTCCGACCGCCGTATTGACTTGCAGGGGGACTTTGAGCGGATAAACCGTGGACATGATTTCCTTAACAAGGGCTTCCACCGCCGCCACTTCGGACTCCGGCAGGTCAAAAACTAATTCATCATGCACTTGCAAAATCATTTTGGCTTGGTATTTTTTTTCTTGGAGCGCCGCCGCGACGCGAATCATGGCCATCTTTATCAAGTCCGCCGAAGTCCCCTGTATCGGCATGTTGATGGCGGCACGTTCAGCCATGGCGACCACCTGTTTATTGCCGGTCTGCAGTTCCGGAAAATGGCGACGGCGGCCCAGCAAAGTCGTTACGAAACCCTGCCGCCGCGCCAAGGCAATGGTGTCGTCAATATATTTTTTGATGCCCGGATACATGGCAAAATAATTGTCGATAAATTCCTGCGCTTCTTTCTGCGGAATGCCGACATCACGCGCCAACCGCCGCGCCGACATGCCGTAGGCGATGCCGAAATTGACCGCCTTGGCCTGCGAACGCTGTTCCGAGGTTACTTTGTCCAGCGGCACACCGAAAACTTTGGCCGCCGTAGACTGATGAATATCTAGGCCTTGCCGAAAAGCGTCTTGGAGATTTTTTTCATCGGCATAATGCGCCAAAATCCGCAGTTCAATTTGTGAATAATCCGCGGAGAGCAAAACATGGCCTGTTTTTTCAGGAATAAAAGCCTGCCGAATCTTTTTTCCAGCCTCGCTGCGCACGGGGATATTCTGCAGATTCGGCTCGGAACTGGACAGGCGCCCGGTCGCCGTAACGGTTTGATTAAAACTGGTGTGCAACTTGCCCTTCCCGTCAATCAACAAGGGCAACGCGTCGACGTAAGTGGATTTTAATTTGGACAACTGGCGGTATTCCAAGAGCAGACGCGCGATGTCATAGTCATAAGCCAATTCCTCCAGTACCGCCGCGTCGGTGGAATACCCGGTTTTCGTTTTTTTAATAATCGGCAGTTGGAGTTTCTCGAAAAACACTTCGCCCAGCTGCTTGGGCGAATTGAGATTAAAATGCTGTCCCGCCAGCGCAAAAATCTTTTCCGCCAAACCCGCAAGCGAGCCGCCCAGCTCCCGGGACATTTTGGCCAAAAAAGACGTGTCAATCCTCACGCCAATCTCCTGCATCTCCGCCAGCACCCCGGCCAGCGGCAGTTCAATCTCTGCATATAATTTAAACAAACCCTGTTCCTTGAGCAGGCGCACGTATTCCGGCAATTCATCTATATCATTTTGGTTAATATCCTCCGGGGCAATGGCACGCTCCGGATGGAGGAGATATTTCATCAAGCGCGCGGACAAGGCTTTTTGTGGGTCTAAATTCGGACTGGAGATTTCGGAGAACAAATCCTGTTGCTCGGCCTGCACGCTGGGAGTGGCCGCCCGGTCTTGCTGAAGCGCCGCGGTGCGCGCCGCCGTCTCCCCGCCGTACTTCTTAACCAGCGAGGCCAGCTGCAATTCCTTGAGCAGGGGCATGGCTTGGGCGACCACAATATTCTCCATCCGGCACCGAGCCAAGTCAAACTCGCCCTGCACCTTAGTGTCAATCGTCGCCAGCCTATAACTCAAAGCTAAACTCTCCAAGTTGGCGGTTAGTTTGGCCTTGACCGCCTGTTGCTTAATGTTCTCGATATTTTTTTTCAGATTGTCTATCGAACCGTATTCCTGCAGCAGCACAATGGCCGTTTTTTCGCCAATCCCCGGCACGCCCGGAATATTGTCCGAAGGGTCGCCCATGAGAGCCTTGAGGTCAATAATCTGCTCCGGTTGCAGGCCGCCGTAACGCTCGCCGACCGCGGCCACATCCATCTCTTTGAGCGCGGACACGCCCTTTTGCGGCATCAACAAATGCACCTGCTCATTGACCAGTTGCAGGCAATCCTTATCGCCAGTCAAAATCCGCACGGCATAGCCTTGCGCCGCCGCCAGCTGGGCCACTGTCCCCAGCAGGTCGTCCGCCTCAAAACCCGGCATGGCAAAAATCGGAATATTCGCCTGCCTCAGAATATTTTTTAACCAAGGGATTTGGGAACGGAAATTATCGGGAGACGGCGGGCGATGCGCCTTGTATTCTCGATACAGGACATGGCGGAAAGTCGGTTGCGGCAGGTCAAAAGTTACAGCCAGCGCGTCGGGCTTCCTCTCGTCCAGCAAGGCAAAGAGCGTTTTGCAAAAACCGTAAATGGCATTGGTGGCCTGTCCACCAGTCGTCATCATCGAATCCGGCAGGGCAAAAAAGGAACGATAAGCCAAAGCATGGCCGTCGATGAGATAAAAGCTTGGCCTAGTCATTTGGGTATTCTAACACACCTCAACACTTCGGCAGTGTTCACGAATGGGGAGCGCGTATCCAGCACCGCCCCTGAAATTGTCTGGCTCTTAAACTAAGCCTGCCCTTTCGGCAGCTCACGCATATGCGGAAAAAACAGCACGTCGCGGATAGACTCCTGCCCGGTCAAGAGCATGACCAGCCTGTCCATGCCAATGCCCAAACCGCCCGTCGGCGGCATGCCGTGTTGGAGCGCGACAATATAATCCTCGTCTTTCATATTGGCTTCGAGATTGCCAGCGGCACGTTGCTTGACCTGCTCGTCAAAACGCGCGTCTTGGTCAACCGGGTCATTCAACTCGGAGTAAGCATTGGCCAATTCCATTCCGGCAATAATCAACTCAAATCTCTCCACCAAACCGGGCTTAGCGCGGTGCTTCTTTGCCAACGGGGAATCGGCCAGCGGAAAATCCACAACGAATACCGGGTTGACCGTCTCCGCCTCAAACTTATCCATGTCTTTAATATCGCCGTACGGCACGCGCGGCCACGGCGTTGTAAAATCAATTTCCTTAGCGCCGTAGGGGATTTTATAACCGCCTGTCAAAGCCTTGACCACGCCAGAGATTAACCGCTCGGTCAATCGCAGCATACCCGCGCAGTCCGTATAAGCCTGGTAAAGTTCCATGAGCGTGTATTCAGGGTTATGTTTGTAAGAAATACCTTCGTTACGGAAAACGCGCCCGATTTCGTAAACCTTCTCAAAACCGCCGACTATCAAACGCTTGAGCGGCAGCTCCAGCGAGATGCGCAGATACAAATCCATCGCCAAGGCATTATGAAAAGTTTTGAAAGGCCGCGCCGCCGCGCCGCCCGGAATCATTTGCAGAACAGGCGTTTCGACCTCGATAAAACCTTCCTTGTCCAGTAACTCGCGCGTCAGCCGCAAAATCTGACTGCGGCGGACAAAAACATTTTTGACCTCAGGATTGGCGATAAGGTCGAGATAACGCTGGCGATACCGCGTCTCCTTGTCAGTCAGCCCGTGGAATTTCTCCGGCAGCGGCAGTAGAGCCTTGGTTAGTATCGTTAATTTCTCTAATCTAATCGACAACTCGCCGCGCTGGGTGCGAAATATCTTGCCTTCCGCCCCAACAATGTCGCCGAGGTCGACCCCGTGCAAAAGTTTGTGATACGCTTCTTCCCCCAGCAAATCCATCTTGGCGTAATACTGAATCTTGCCGCTCTGATCGAGAATATTGCCGAAAGACGCTTTGCCATGACCGCGCTTGGCAACGACGCGCCCGGCAATTTTATAAGCCTCGGCTGATTCTCCTTCCGGCGGCAGGGACTCATATTTCTGTAGCAAGTCCGCGATAAACGCATCGCGCTCACAGTCGTATTTGTAAGGCTCGTCTCCGGCGGCGCGCATGTCCTGCATTTTTTTCAGGCGCATTTCGGGTTCGGAAAGGCTGTTAATATCAACCTCAGTCATGGGCGAAATTATAGGCTATTTTACCGCAGGCGACCAGCCAAGGGCGCAACCAGCGCACTTGGCGACCGAGCCGAGGATACCTATCCGGCAAGGAAGTCCAAGGGCGCAACCAGCGCACTTGGCACTTTTTTTGCTTCTTCTACTAGAAAACCCAAGCCCAAAAAAGCACTGGGTAAAAAAAGGAGCGACTTATGTTTATTGTTCTGGCCAAATTTTGGCAAAAATATCGGCGACAACGTTTAGTCTATCAGGCGCATCTGCGTAAAATCCGGCGGCTGCTGGACGTGCCGTCCGAATATATTACCCGCCCGGCCACGCAAAAATTAGCGGTAGAATACGCGCCGAGCCAAAAGTATTTTCAGCGGCGCCGCCTTATTTTTCGCTGGAGCATCCGGTGTTTCCTGCGCTACATGGCGGACTTTGACCGGGGCAGCGCGCGGCTCAATCAAAAATTTCTGCGGCGAGAACTCAAAACACACCGAAAATTATTTGACAATATTGCCGGGAAATCGCTGGACAGTCAGCAGCGCCGCGCCATCGTTACGGACGAACACAGCAACCTGATACTTGCCGGGGCGGGCAGTGGCAAGACCCTGACCATCGCAGGCAAAGTCCAATATTTAGCGCGGACTAAGGGCATTGACCCGCAGAAAATCCTCGTCCTGTCTTTTACCCGCAAGGCGGTGCAGGAATTGCAGGAGCGCATCGTGAACAAACTCGGCGTAAACATTCAGGTCTGGACATTCCATCAGCTGGGACTGCGCATCCTGCGTCAGCACGGCAGACCTAGCCTCGCGGAGGAAAGCCTGTTGAGCCAAATCGTGCGAAATTATTTTGCGCAAGTCCTGCCGCAAAATTCCGCGTCATTCCTGAACGCCCTGCGCCTAATCGGCAGTACGCCACGGGACACGGCAGAATTAACCCGACTCCAGAAACAGGCGGCGGATTGGCAGTCCGCAGATTGGCCTCTAGCCAAATTGGCGCAGTTAAGCTGCACATTCCTTAATCTCCTAAAGTCCAGTGGCCGCACCCCAGCCGACCTAACAGCCCCGCCAGCATCCGCGGACGCGCCAAAATCAAGAGCCGCGCTTTTCTTGGAGATTTTGCCGCCGCTCTTTGAACTGTACCAGGCCACATTGACCGCACAAAACAAGATAGACTTCCACGACATGATTAATCTAGCCGCCCAGCTGGTACGGGAGCGGGGCAGTCCCGCGCCGTATCAATATATTATCGTGGACGAGTATCAGGATATTTCTCTGAGCCGCTTCCAGCTCATCAAGGCCATTCGGGAAAAAACCAGCGCGAAACTGATTTGTGTCGGCGACGACTGGCAGTCCATTTACCGATTTGCCGGCAGTGAGATAAGTTTATTTACTGATTTTCAACGGCAGGCCGGGCAGGCCGCACTGTTGCGGATAGAACGCACTTACCGCAATTCACAAAACCTAATCAATATCGCCGCCCGCTTCATTCAGGCCAATCCCGCCCAGTTAAAGAAAAAATTGTATTCCCGCCAGCGCATCCGCCAGCCGCTGCGCGTCATTAAATACGCCAAAGGGCAGGAACGCAGCGCATTGGAACAGGCCATCCTCAATATTATTGAGGAATACGGCGAGCAAAAATCCCTGCTCATTCTGGGGCGGCATTACCGGGATATTCAAGAATTTTTGCCCGATTGCCGGGACAAGAGCAGATACCAACTTTTTCAATTTAACGCCGCCAGCGGTGAGGTAATCTATGCCCGGCGACCAAAACTAAAAATCAATTATCTGACCGCGCACAAGGCCAAAGGGCTGGAGGCCGACAATGTTATCGTGTTGAATTTGTCCGAGCGTGCGCTGGGCTTTCCCAATCAAATAACCGACGACCCGCTCCTGTCCCTGGTCTTGGCCAAAGCCGAGGGTTTCCCGCTGGCCGAGGAACGCCGTTTGTTTTACGTCGCCATTACTAGGACACGCCACACCGTCTATTTGCTGGCCCCGCGGCAGAAACCGTCCTGTTTCGTAACGGAGTGCGCGGCCTATCGGGATGTCCGCGTCAGCGAACTGGCGCGGGGAGACAAGCCGTTAATCTGTCCGCGCTGTCAGACTGGGCATTTGACCATCTTCACGCGCCGTGGCCACCAGTTCTGGGGCTGTGAAAACCAGCCGTGGTGCGGATACAAATTGGTTAATTACCTCTAGTCCGCCAACCCGACTCATTCAGCAGATTTTTCAACGGCAGCGCCACCATGCCCAGCCTCAATAAAAGCTGTTCGTAAACTATATAACCTAAAGCGCCGAATTTGAAAGGTAATTGCCTGGCCTGTCCCAGCGGAGCTTGATTATAAGAATACAGCGGGTCAATCTGAATCAAGCTGGCATACCTAGCGTTTCTAAATTCTTTCTGGGTACGCGGGGTATGGAGACTCATGTCCAGCAGAATAACGCCGCCATCCCGCGCCAATCTTTGCAAGGGCAGCGGGTCATCTTTGTATAAATCCTGCGCTACCGCTGGCAAAGTTTCTGTGGCCTGTAATATCGTGCTGTTGGCGCGTGAAGGGTCCAAAAAAATATGTTTTCTAAACACCGCCCGCGCTTGTGCGTCTTGATATTTCGAATCAAAATAAGCGCAGGCATAATCATACATCAATTGTTTTTCTGTAACGATTGGATAGTCCCCGCTGGCATCCGGCGGTTTGGTTACGTCCTTCTCTCCGTTACTGCCGGAGAAATATATATCCCGCACTTTGTCAGCAACATATAAATTTACCGCCTCCGCCGCCAAATTTTTACCGAAATCATTGATAACAATCGTGCCATTGTCCTGCCTGCTCCAGGCCGAGCCAATCACCACGGCGGCCCTGGCTGGCCGCAAATTTTCCGGTTTGGGCAAGGAAAATTTGGTAATCATCCGGCGCACAAAATCATCCAGCCAAACCGCCGAGCTATGCGCCCCAGCGCCCAGCAGTACCGGATTTTCCTGCGTGATATAAATCAACCGCCAACCGTCCGCCGCCTCGCCCGCTGGTTTAAAAACCAAAGACCCCTGCTGATGATTTTTAGGCTGCAGATAAGCGTCTAAATTTTTTAATTCGGCCTGCAACAGGGCGTGAGAAAAAACGCCGCCAACTCTAACCTTATCCGTGAGGTCTATGGCCAGAGCGTGTTCCGCCGGAGGCCAATACCCCTGTGGTGTTAAGACCCGCCCCTCAAAATCCGGCAGAATAGCCAAGGAACGGGAACCATAAACCCTGGCCGCAGGATAGGTCTGCCGGGCAATTTTACGGGGCTTAAAATCCGCTGCTTTCAGACTATCCAGAATAGTCCAGTAAACCGTGTTTCTCCGTCCGGCAAAAACATGGACATGGGAATTTTTCCAATTTTGCAAATCGCCCAGATTGGTCAAAGCCAGCCACTCCGTGCGTGCCACCGCCGGATTGTCTGCCACAATATTTTCCAGACGTTCAATCAAGCCGTTCAGTATTCCCTGTGTGCTGCCTTCCGCCGCAATATTGACAATATGATAACTCTTGTTATTACCTTTCAATAAAGTATATGGATTACCCATGTCCCCGCCATTGCGGACATCCACTTCCCAGTAAGCGACATTTTTTAAGAAAAACATATCACGCTCCTTCTTATCAATATATCGACTGCACGGCAAATTCATCCCATTTTTTTTAGCAAAATCTCCGGGACAAAATAAAATTACTGACGATATATATGTATAAGTATAATTTCTATATTTACGGGTAATGTTTTATTGGCAAAAAGGAGCTGCTTTATGTATTTGAAATTTATATCTAATGGGAAGGATTTTATTGATTATGAAGCTTTTGAAGCTTGTCTGACCGAGGTAAAAAAAGATCCTTGGACGCTTATATATCGAAGATGTGTTAAAATCCTTTACTCCTAAGCAAATATATGAGCTTTGCATAACAGCGACCAGTTTCTCTGGTTCGACAGTTCAGTTTATATTCAGGAAGAGGTCGATTGCCCTTGCTGAGAAGCTTTTTAATCCAGAACAGTTGGAATGCCTTGCGATGACAGCCGTTAAAAATAATGGATTAAGCCTGGACTATTTGCCATATAAATTGAGAAATCCTTATATTTGTTACGCGGCATGCGAGCAAAATTCTAGGGCGATGGGAAGCCTACCTTACCTGCCCGGCAATGTAGAAATAGAAACAGTCTATGTCTTTGCAAAAGAACAAGAGATAAAAGAATATGAGGCACGAGAATTCGATAGAGAAGCAGGTTTAACTATCAATCTCTACCCATACCGGGACCAATCCGAAATATATAACGGAGAATTACTGGCCAGAGAAAAAGCACGTATAGACATGGAATTGGAGAAACGCAGACCCACGGCGCTACAACGCATAGAACGGGAGAAAAGTGCTCCTAAATAGAGGGACTGAGCTTTGCGCCATCTTACCTCGCAGGGAAAGATGTAGTTTTCGGTAAAAAAACTGACGGCGAATATTATCCCAAACTAATCCATAAAATCCCTGAAATCTGACCTTAATTTTTTACGATAATTCATTAGAAAAAGGCATTTGCTTAAATCCCCGAAAGCTATACACCCGCAGGCGGCCTGGCGCCATTCACCAAACGCACTGCAGTCCGTCTTTCATAATACCGCGCCGCTGTCCGGTCAACGGTCAAAAAGGTCAGGTTATTGCGCAACGCCGTCCAAATCAGCAGGCGGTCAAAGGGGTCTTTGTGGCGCAGGGGCAGTTGATAATTGGTTATCAAGTCCAGATTATTTAAGGGCAGGCAAACATAACTGCGCGTTTCTAATTCCGCAAAAAATTCTTCGGGAGTATAACCTTCAAGTGTCAATTTCTTTACGCTGTATTTAATAGAAATTTCCCATAAACTAACCGGACTATAATACACTAAATTATTTTCATCAGCTAAAATATCCAAAACTGTCGGGGATATTTTTTTCAGTGCCAAAAAAGCCCAAATCAGAATATGCGTATCGACTAAGTAATTCATTTATTTCATATTTAGCAATTCTTCAGTGGTCATATACCAGTCTTTGGCAAATTTTACTTTCATTTTTCCTTCTAGCGAGCCAAGTCCGCGCGTCTTTTTTTTCTGGCGCGCGGCAAAAGGCACCAGCAGCGCCACCATTTCTTTCTTCCGTCCATAAGAAATAGCAATCTCCTCGCCTTTCTCCACATCTTTGAGCAGGGCGGAAAAATGAGTTTTAGCTTCGGCTACCGGAAATGTTTTCATGTTGCCAATATAGCATACTTGGTCAAGTTGACCAAGAAATCTAAAGCTTTTTAACAGTTACATGTCTGTCAACAACACATAAACACAAGAGTTTAATCAACCGACAAACAATCCTATAAGTTTTCTTGGTCGCGTATATTTTGCAACGATTGCAAAAAACCTGCGATACCCTAATGCGACACAAAACCATAAGGAGTTATTATGTTATCTTGTAAATTATTTGCGGAAAAAGAAAAACTTATTTTGCCCAAGTTACAGACTCTTTTTAATTTACCGGACAACGTTATACAAACTGCTAAACTTAACCCCGCAGCCAGCCATAAATTGCTTTCTGGTTATTGGGAAAAATATAATGCCTTTTTAGACAAGCTGGATTTCTTCGGCGAAGATATTGAAGGCACTACAATACTTTTGGACATACAAGAAGCCGTGCCTATTACCAGACAGTTAATTGGCAATCAGGCAATAAGTTTTAGCACTTCTGCCTTGCCAGAAGACATGGAATCTATATTAAGACGAGTACCCTATGCCGGCATTGGCAAGTACGCATCATTAGAAAATTTTGTTAAAGCTAATATATCAAGAATAATTTTTGCGCCTCATTTAAAAATAATTTCGAATTTTGACTTACCCAGAGAATGTTGGAAAGTAATTTATGGCGCTTCGGAAGACACTTCTTCTGACTCTACTTTCGCTATTTCTCTGTTAGATAATCTTACCAACAACGGCAGACTCTATGACTCAAATAAAACCATAGTATTGGTGCCGACCATACTTATCAATTTTTTCAGAGAGGAATCTATTTCGCTTTTACCTGCTATGCAGCTCTTTTTATTAATTAGCACTATCTGCCATGAAGCAAGCCATCAACAATGGTTTAGCTTGCGAGAAAACAATTTTGATATATCTCTCTTTGAAAACGAACGTTATGCCCATCTCCTAGAATTATATGTGATTCAAAAGCTGTTGTCCTTTACAACAAAGGAATATGAACGGAGAATATTATTCAAATATGCCGGATCTACTATGGCAGAAATAGAACGGTTTTATGCACTTCAATCACCTGCAGACAATGTTTATACAGTTAATTTTTTCAGGAAAAGAAAAAAATTTATATCCCTCTTTAAAGAAAAGCTGTCTTTCTCTTTTCAGAATATTCTGCGTAAAGATTTTCTGGAAAGGGCTTATCGTGAACGGTCTTAACACAAGGATTCAAATTACTCGAATTAGACTCCGCGCCGTTTGTTAATTTCTGCTTGGTTTTATATCTCTTATTCTTTTGCTGACCATTTTATAAATCTCTAGCTTATCCCGGCGGCCTATGCCCCAGATTTCAATTATCTCTATCTGCCCTTCTTTGGTCAGCCGATAAACAATCCTGTAAGTTTTCTTGGCCACATATATTTTGTAAAAACCGCTCAGCACTAGATCGTTTTTATTGCCCAGCAGTTCACCGAGATAAGGGTTCTCTTTTAATTTATCTATTTTAACGTTAACTTGTTTTTTGACACTGCCGTCCAAGCTTTGATAATCCTGGACAGCTTCCGGAATAAACTTTACCGTATAGTTCATATTTTTTCTCTAACTTTTTCCCAAGAAATATTATTTTTAGGATTGTATTTTTTTAACCGCTCTTTCAGCATGTTTTTTATTTCTAATTGTTCAACTACTTCTTCTAAATTTTTCAAGTAAGCATACTCCGTATATGGCAGCAACACGGCTTCCATGCTGCTATTTTTCAAAATATACACGGATTTGCCAGTCTGTGCAACTTCCCGAACTGTCCGCGTCAAGGCTTTCTGCAAACTAGTGATAGACATCATCTGATCGATTTCGATATACATATTTATACTCCTATTATTATATGTATTATAATATATATTATTTAAAGAGTCAATGCACTCTTTAAGATCCCGCGTTAGCTGTCCCAAATAAAATCGTTGAAAGCTGACCGCAGGTTGGTGCTAATAAGAAAAGGATAATTTCTAATCCCTGAAAGCTGAATAACGGATACCAATACTACATCGACATGACAAAATCGACCGAAGCCAATCTTGTTTCTCCTTAGAAAGGAGGTGATCCAGCCACACCTTCCGGTACGGCTACCTTGTTACGACTTCACCCCAATCACCGACTCTATCTTAGGCAGCTGCCTCCTTGCGGTTGGCTCACTGACTTCGGATATATCCGGCTTTCATGGTGTGACGGGCGGTGTGTACAAGGCCCGGGAACGTATTCAACGCAGCATGCTGATCTGCGTTTACTAGCAATTCCATCTTCATGCAGGCGAGTTGCAGCCTGCAATCTGAACTGGGGCAAGTTTTTTGAGATTTGCTCCGCCTTGCGGCTTGGCTTCCCTTTGTGCTTGCCATTGTATCATGTGTGTAGCCCAGAACATAAAGGGCATGATGATTTGACATCATCCCCACCTTCCTCCCGTTTACCACGGGCAGTCTGTTGCGAGTGCTCAACTAAATGTAGCAACACAACACGAGGGTTGCGCTCGTTGCAGGACTTAACCTAACATCTCACGACACGAGCTGACGACAACCATGCACCACCTGTCTTGGGATTCCCTTGCGGGCGCTTCTGTACTTCTACAGAATTTCCCAGATGTCAAGTTCTGGTAAGGTTTTTCGGGTATCGTCGAATTAAACCACATGATCCACTGCTTGTGCGGGCCCCCGTCAATTCCTTTGAGTTTTAATCTTGCGACCGTACTCCCCAGGCGGCACATTTAACGCGTTAGCTTCGGCACAGAGGGAGTCGATACCCCCTATACCTAATGTGCATCGTTTACAGCGTGGACTACCAGGGTATCTAATCCTGTTTGCTCCCCACGCTTTCGTATCTCAGCGTCAGTATTGATCCAGAAAGCCGCCTTCGCCACGGGTGTTCCTAACAATATCTACGCATTTCACCGCTACACTGTTAGTTCCGCTTTCCTCTCCCAAACTCTAGCATTCCAGTCCCAAACCCGAACCGAGGTTGAGCCCCGGGCTTTGAAGTTTGACTTAGAATGCCGCCTACATACGCTTTACGCCCAGTAAATCCGGATAACGCTTGCACCCTATGTATTACCGCGGCTGCTGGCACATAGTTTGCCGGTGCTTCCTCCACAGGTACCATCATTATTGTCCCTGTTGACAGAACTTTACATCCCGAAAGACTTCGTCATTCACGCGGCGTCGCTGCTTCAGGCTTGCGCCCATTGAGCAAAATTCCTCACTGCTGCCTCCCGTAGGAGTCTGGACCGTGTCTCAGTTCCAGTGTGGCTGTTCGTCCTCTCAGACCAGCTACTGATCATCGTCTTGGTGGGCTTTTACTCCGCCAACTAACTAATCAGGCATAAACTCATCTTCCAGCCAAGCTAATTGTTTTCCTTAAAGGAGAATGCTCCCCTAAAATCGTATCGGGTATTAGCCCAAGTTTCCCTAGGTTGTCCCCGTCTGAAAGGCAGATAATTTATGTATTACTCACCCGTCCGCCACTCGCCATCATCTGTATTGCTACAGACATGCTGCCGTTCGACTTGCATGTGTTAGGCACGCCGCCAGCGTTAATCCTGAGCCAGGATCAAACTCTCATTTAATAATAACTACTTGCAATTACGCAAATAGCGAGTTTCATCTCTGACAGGTTATAGAAACAGCAATTACGCTGTTTCCCCGTTAAAAGAAAATTTTTTGGAAAAATTTACAAAAAAATTTCGTACTGGCATGTTTCTAATAACCGCAAAAAAGCGGCTATTAGCCGTTATTCAGTTTTCAAAGATCGTCCCCGCGAAAAGGGAATGAGATGTTAGCACAGGGCTAATTTTTGTGCAACTGGTTTTTTCGCCATATTCCCGCCCGGATATGTACCAGCGGCGTCTTAAGCCTGCGGACAAGTTTAAGTACCGCCGCTCCCTATTCCTTGCTTTGCTTAAAGCCCAATACTAAAATACATCATGCTCAATATTTTAGTTTTAGCCAGCCTTTTTATTTTTGGCCTGCTGTTTTTAGGCAGAAGCGTTATGTTGCGGCAACAAGGCGTTAAAGTTTGGGTTATCGGCTCCAGCGCCAAAAAACTTACCGAAAAAATTCTGGAAAGCATACTTTTCCCAGCCCTGATTTTATGGTGCGCTTTGGTTATATTAACCGCTTGGCATAACCCCGGAGAATATTTTATTTTTAGAATACTCTGGGACAATTTGTGGTTAAAAATTATGGGCCTAATCTTGTGCTACGGCGGGTTGCTAATCTTTTTGAGCGCCTTGCTTTCTTTCGGGCGAGCGTGGCGCATCGGCATTGACGAAAATAATTCAACGGAATTAATTACGCGCGGGATATTTAAATATTCCCGCAACCCAATCTTTTTATTTATGGATTTATATTTTGCCGGCATCGCCTTAATTTATCCCAGCCTGTTTTTTGTATTAGCCGCAATACTGGTCGCGCCCGGCCTGCATCTGCAAATATTGCGAGAGGAAAAATTTCTGCAAAATAAATTTGGCAGAGAATACGCGGTGTATAAGACCAGAACCCGAAGGTATCTCTAGATACACAATTTTGGAACGTAAATTCTATATTTTGTTTCAAAGGTTATAAAAAATAAACCGTTTTAAATGCAGTCCTGCCAGCGCGTCATTTTGGAGCGCAGGTTGACCTGCCGGCCATCGATAAAAAAAGTTCCGTCGCCTTTGGCGTGAAAAGTACGCTGCTCACGCCGCGCCGGATTGTGCCA
>BGZO01000003.1 GCA_003864475.1 Candidatus Termititenax persephonae
AACTTCAGTCATGCGGTAATTAAAGCCTAGCATATTAGTCAAATCTGTTTCGCCCTTAGCTTCGACCACGGCTTCCGCATGGTTTCTAATCAATCTTAGTTTATTGGCGAGAGCATCGTCATTTGTTACAATAATCCCGCCCTCGCCAGAATGAATGTGCTTATGATAATTCAAGGAATAAACGCCAATATCGCCTAGCGTTCCCGCAAATTTCTCTTTATATCTAGCATAAGGAGCCTGGGCGCAATCTTCGATAATTTTGATATTGCGCCGCCGGGCTATTTCGTTAATTCTCTGGTCATACGGCTGCCCCATAATATCCACGACAATGATAGCCTTGGTTTTGTCCGTGATTTTACGCTCCACCTCTGAGGCAGAGAGACAAAAACAATCCGGCTCAACATCCGCAAAAACAGGAATCGCATTGTAAATCAAAGGAGCGGTGGCGCTAGCCGACATCGTATAGGGAGAAACGATAATCTCATCCAATGGCTCAATGCCTAACGCCCCGACAGAACAATACAAAGCCGAAGTTGCGGAATTGACTGAAACCGCGTGCTTCACGCCAAAGAATTCTGCCCATTCTTTTTCCAAAGCGCGTACCTGCGGTCCGCCGTAAAAATCCTCATGCCAAGCGCCTAAAAAGCGGGAAAAAATCGAACTTCGAAAAACTTCCTGAACACGAGCCAACTCCTCTGCACCAATAGGCAAATATGGCGGAAAGTTTGTTTGGCGGACTTTTGTGCCGCCATTGATAGCTAATTTAGACATGATTTAAGTATAAACTCCTTGATAGCTTTAATTACTCCACTAGTCTTGGGCGGATTATCGTAAATACCTGTTTGCTGGCCAGCCAAACATTTATTAAGATTTACTTGAAAATCCACAAAATTATTTATAAACGGCAGGCTGTTATTTCTGGTCAAGACAAATTTTGTCTTATCTTTTTCTCCCAATTGGTAACTTAATATTTTTCGCTTGCCCAGCAACATCGCCTCAACCAAAACCACAGAATTTATACCAACTACTATATCACTAGATTTTAACAGTTCCAATGTTGAAAATTTAGCATCCACAATAATATTAGTATCAGAATATTTTTCCCACTTAGCCAGCGTTTCTTTGGGATGTTTTTGTAAGACAATAGCCACCTCGGAACGCTTCTGCGCCAGTACTAGCAAGTCCTCAAAAACCTGTTTTTCGCAACCCTGCCCTAAATCTTCAGTAAAAGCTTGGGAGAAAAAAGTTATTAATGTAGGCTTTTTTGTCAAAATTTGTTTTACATCGCCAAGCCGCTCTGCTTGCCTGGCAATATGCTCGAAATGTGGATTGCCCAATGGCAAGATAATATTTTCCGGCACCCCGTCAGCTACCATTTCTTTTTTTGCCAATTCATCAGGCACACAAATCCAAGTTGGTAAAAAATCGCAACTTTTAGCAAACTTAGACAAATCCTTCGTTCCGTATTGTGAAAATCTTATGCCATAATTGACCCAAAAATCCAAAACAGCCATGGATTTTATCCCTAACTCCGCTGCTCTTTTCCACAAGTATCTTTCTGTAAAATCATTGGCACTAGTGCCAGTCAACAAAAAATCAGGCTTATATTTCTCCAAAGCATTCTCAGGTAATTCTTTTGACCCCCATAAAACAGGCAAAGCCGGGCCTTTAGCAAAAACCAAACTTCCTGAAAATTCTGTTACCAATGGCGCGATAGCATTTGCCCCGCCTGGGTCGTGAGCAAAAAACATTATTCTAGGCATACAATATTTCCGTAAAAACATCCTGCACTGAGGCAAGGAGTTTGCCTTTACCGACCAAAAAATCATAGACATTATTATATAAATTAGGCAGGGCGCAATCTAATTGCGTTTTACATTTATTATCTAGGTTTAAAAACTTATAACCTCTATATTTTTTAGAATTGGTCAAGCCATATATCTCCACTTCCGCACCACTATTGACAATTCTTATCCTAGCTTTTTCAAAAAACAAATCCAACTCAAATACCGTATAGTTTTGACAATCCACGCCCTGCATAAAAAACTCCCCGCCCCTTGGTAAAATCAAGCGAACCGTTTTAGTGGGGTCATGCTTATAAAAATCCACAAAATTATTTAATCCCTGCACACACTTAATTTGCAATCCAAAAAATTTCAACAAATCCACCAGGTGCGAACCGTTATGAATAAACCCCTTGCCATAAAAACCGCTCCCGGTTTGTAATCGCCCGTGTTTTCCTTTTCTGATTTCTAAAGCTAGTTTTTGCAACTCTGGCACAAAGCGGCGGGTAAAGTTGACTTGCATCGGGATTTTCTTAGCCAGTTTTGTTATTGCCCTAGCGTCAGCCAAATCAGCGGCCAACGGCTTTTCCAAAATTATCAATCTCGGATGCGCGGTGGCAGCTTGCCGCACATTTTCTAAATGAATTTTATCAGGAGTGGCGATAACAATCACATCCGCTTTTGGCAAACTGGTATACGCATTCACTTGCCATTTTTGGGCGGCCTGATTAGCTTTGGCAAAATCAACATCATAAAAACCCAATAAATTAAACCTAGATTGCTTAAGCACCGCATGGGCATGTGTCAATACTTCAAGAGAATTAGGAAAATCAAGGCCGCTGGCAATCTGTCCCGCGCCGATAATTAAAACATTATACATTATATAGAATCTTATACTTCATCTCCGCTATCTTCCAGTCCTCTTCTGTGTCTATATCCTGAACCTCACTCTCAGGCAGAATCAAAGGCAAGGTATTTTTGCCATTCATCTTCTGCTCTCTCAGCAGGAATTCTGTCTTCGTAAAATAAAACTGTCCCGCATCATGATAGTATGGCTCCAAATCCTGTGAGCGCACATTGTAATTTTCTGGGTGCAGAAAATACGCCTGCCCCTGTCGAATAACAAAACAACGCTGGGGCGGGTAGGAGAATCTTACCAATGGCAGGAGATTATCAAATTGCGGTTGTCTCAACAATAAAGCCAACCCTTCTTGCAATCTCCCCGCTCTAATAAATGGTGCGCAAGGATAAACACAACACACGTGTTCAAACTTGCGACCACGTTCTTCATATTCCTGCAAAACCTCTATCAAGACCGGTGCAGTCATCGCCATATCACTGGACATCTCCGGGCTACGATAAAAGGGGACTTGCGCCCCATATTTTTGGGCAATCTCCGCAATTTCTTGGTCATCCGTGGAAACCATCACTTCATCAAACACGCCGCTCCGCAACGCCGCTTCTATAGAGTAAGCAATGATGGGCTTACCCAAAAACTCTTTAATGTTTTTCCTCGGTATCCTTTTACTGCCGCCGCGCGCGGGAATAATGGCAATTTTAGTCATCTAACTTTTCCAGTA
This sequence comes from Candidatus Termititenax persephonae, assembly GCA_003864475.1. GTDB lineage: Bacteria > Margulisbacteria > Termititenacia > Termititenacales > Termititenacaceae > Termititenax > Termititenax persephonae. The sequence goes on from BGZO01000003.1 coordinate 3,365, forward strand.
AAAACCAATTGAGATCATCATTGCAGTAATAATTGTCACGGTGATAGGTAAAACCATAATCCACCAGTTTAAGATTAGAAAATTTATCAAGCATTTCCCCTGCAAAATCCCGCTTAAATAACTTGCTACTATGCCCTCTATACAAGACTTCCACGGGTGTAGGATTATAATACTCAGCAATCATTATATATTGACTTGAAGCATCATATAATTTCTGATAAACATTCTGCAATTCTTCGGGGTTAATATGAATCAAAACAGTCTTGATAAACACAAAATCTCTTTTATAATCCACATTAAAATCTAAAATAGATTGATTATACACTTTAAAACCTTTGCTATGTAATATTTGTGTGGCCTTTTTATTAATTTCTACGGCACTAATTTCACAATCTGGCAACAATGATTGTATCGCCGTCAGATTGTTACCTGCGTTAGCACCAAATTCAATAATGGAATTTACCCCCCCCCCTCCCCGTTAAGCAATACTTAAAAATCTTAGAAAAAAGATTAATGTTGCCGCAAACATACGTCCTGCTGTCATTTCTAGAAATATAATCATCACCAAATTCACCAGACCAAAATTCTTCTTGTTCTGTTTTATATGTCATATTACACCTCTCCTTAATAGGCTTTATTCACTAATGCCATTATTATTACTACAATTATAAGATAGGTATTTTAACCACGTTTAGTATTTTTGTACACTGTCAACGCTGGGAATTTATCAAAAATAATATCGGAGGATGCAGCGGTTTACCCTAAAACATTTTTCTTGTACACGTTAATAGCGGAATCTTACCAAACAAATAATATCTGATGGTATCGCCAATCACTTCTTTTGTAATCAATAATATTTTCCAAAATTTATAAATATATCGCTTGCGCAAAGACTTTTGTGGAAGTGGAATTGGGACATAATAATTATACACATCGTCGTAAATACCGTGTTCCCGGCTAAATTCAAACATTTTCTCAGTGTAATATTGATTGCTTTTTTGAAGATAATCCATCGTTGCTTTATCTCTCTGTATTCGAGTAACAGATTTTTTATTTTCTCTATAAAAATAGAAAACATCCGGAAGACAAACAGATTTATCAGCATAATAATAACATTGCAAATAGAAAAACATATCTTCTCTATATCCGATTTTAAATGTTGTATCCCATACTATATTATGTTTATCAAGCAGTTTTTTCTTAATCAAAGGACGGTGAGTATAAAGTTTTTCCCTAAAATTAACGCCGATTATAGCCTGTGAATGACCAATCTGTGTCTGCAAACTAAAATTATTTTCACAGACAACATTTCCACCTACCAAATCAGCATCTATATGCATCGCATACCATAGCAACTTTTCATAGTAATCCATGGCCAACAAGTAATCATCGGCATCAACAAAATGCAAATAATCCCCTGTCGCCTGCGCCATAGACGCATTGCGTGCTGCGCTTTGCCCGGAGTTTTCTTGTGAAAAAACTTTTACCCTCTTGTCTAAATCCACATAATGTTTGGCAATTCTTTCTGTACCGTCTGTTGAGCCGTCATTGACCACTATAATTTCCAGATTTTTATGCGATTGCCATAGGATACTTTCCAGGCATTGAGCTAAATATTTTTCGCAGTTATACGCCGGTATGCAAACCGAAACGCGCAACCTATTAACAGTCTGTTGTCGCAGTTCCAGTTGTTCGGGGGGGGGGGGGGGGGGGGGGTAACTCCTTTCTTCGTTTTTACCAAGGAGAACATTCTGCCGGATTATTAGAAATTAAGATGAATAGCCAAGGGATGCTGTCATGACCCTTGACTATAATATGGTCTATAAAAAACAGTGTGAAACTTCTCATAAAAAGAAAATTTTTTGTCCCCTGCGTTATGAAAGACAAATGGATTATTTATTCGGATTGCTAAGGAAAGATTTTCGCGGGCGAACGGATTTGCGAGTGCTGGATGCTTGTTGTGGTTATGGGCGTTTGGTTTATTTTCTCAATAAGTTTAATAGTTTGCAGTCTTATACCGGGCTTGATTATTCTGCCGTACTGATTAACGAAGCCAGGAAAATGTTTAAGCAATACAGTAATATTAATTTTAAAACTGGCAATATCTTTAGATTAAGCGAGAAATATAGTAAATATTTTGACTATACAATTAATTATAAAACTTTATCTTGGCTGCCTTATTACGAGCAATGTGTGCGGGGACTTATGAAAGCAACAAAAAATAAAATTTACCTAACGTCGTTATTTAATGATGGTGATTATGATTCGATATGTAAAGTGTATTCTCAGGCCAGTCGAACTACCGATTTTACTTATCTGAATACTTATTCTTTGCCAAAATTCCGGCACTTTTGCCTTATCAATGAGGCAAAACAAGTAAGGGCTACCTCTATGAAATTAAGTATAGATTTAAAGAAGCCTCGAGATAAAAATAAGATAATGACCTATACGCAACGTTTGGCAACTGGGTATAATTTGGAGATTACGGGCAACACACTTTTAAATTGGAAGTTGATAGAAATTGTGCTTTAACCATATATAGTCTATGATGTGAATTATGTTTGATTATTCTGGGTTTTCAGAAAAAAAACTATTAAAATTGTGTGATGATTCTAGTGTTGTCATAAATCCTTCCGACTGGCAATGCCATTGGACGGCTGGAATTTATTCTATAGGCAAGTGTTTGCGTGATTATGCTGGTTTTCCAGATAAATTACCATTAAACATTTGTACGGAGCATGGGCCGGGGCATAGGATGTATGACCATATAGACAAACATGAAATTAATAACACAACTTATAGTTTTCTTGTTTCTACCAGCAAGACAATGAATTTATATAAAACAAAGTCAGCCAAGAAAGTGTATCATTGTGTGTATCCGGTAATTGCTTACCGTAGAAAATATAATATAGAACAGACAAAAACAGCGCGAGGAACGATTGTTTTTCCCGCACATTCCTTGCCTGAGGTAGATACTGTTTTTGATCTAGATGACTTTTGCCGGCAATTAAAAGCTTTGCCAGCAGAATTTCAGCCAATATGTGTTTGCTTGCATCAGCATGATGTCAATAAAGGACAACATAAGGAGTTTATTAAACGTGGTTTTCCAGTTTATACTGCTGGCAACAGTAAAGACAAGAATTACATTGATAGATTTTATTCTATACTGCAAAATTTTAAATATTCTATGTCAAACTCTTTCGGTTCTTATGTGTATTTTTCTGTGGAAATGGGCATACCTTTTTCTATTATAGGGACAGGCGTTGATTTTACTAATGTTCGCGACTCATATACTCATTTGCAGGATTGGGGCGGAGATTTCTGGAAAAACTATCATGTTTATTGTGAGATTTTTCATAATAAACCGCGTACATTGATAACTCCAGAACAAAAAGAATTTGTAGAAGCCGGAGTGGGTTTGACTAGTTCTATGACTCCTAGAAAAATGAACTTTATTTTATGGCGTGCTTACCGGTCGTATTTATTGTTTGATTATGGTTTATGGAGAATATTTAAAGATATTGGGCATAATATTAAAGATAAACTATATATGTTTTTTGCGAAAAAAATGAACAATAAGTGATTGATTTGTTATTGAAAAATCTTTGACAATGTCTTATACCAGAATTTGTTAGATATGATAATTTATTTCAAAAAAAATATTGGGAATGGGAGTATATTATAAGATGCATAGAGTTTTTTGTAAAAAAACAAGAATGTATAGAGATTATTTATTTCCAGAAAAATTTATGATAAACTATCAAAATTAAGTATTTACAGATTATTTGATTTATTTAGAGATAGAGACATCAATTTGATGTATCTAATGAAATATTAGATGATATTTTCTTGATTACTGAAACGCAAAGAAGAGTAGAGACGTAGGGGAATAATTATGATGCAAAAGTGTTTGCTCTGTGGCGAGAAGGCTGAATTAACAGAGAAAAATCATCCAGGGTATCAAGAACCTGACAAATTTGATATATATCATTGTCCCTGCTGTGATGTTAGTTTTTGTTGCCCGCAGCCAGAAACGCAACATATGTACGAATGTATATATAGTCAAACAGAGAAAATACCCGAATATGATAGATATGTTAAGTATGCTGCAGGTATAAAAAAACAGAAACAACAGCTACGATGGCTGTCTGAGCAGGAGGAAACTTACTGGGCTGTAAATAAAGTTTTATCTAAAAAAGGGAGGAATAAAAAAGATTTAAAAATTGTAGAAGTAGGCTGCGGTTTAGGCTATTTAACCTATGCCCTTGTTCAAGGTGGCTATTATACTGTTGGCTTGGATGTTTCACAAAACGCTATTGATAATGCTATTAGTAATTATGGCAACCATTATATTTGCGCTGATATTTTTGAATTTTCAAAACAACATATTGGAGAATTTGATGTTGTTATATTGACAGAAGTTATAGAGCATATTAGTAATCCATTAGATATGCTAAAAACTTTAGTGCAGTTATTAAAACTAAACGGACATATTGTTTTAACTACTCCGAATAAATCTTTTTTTTGCAAAGAACAGATTTGGTTTAGCACTATTCCACCAGTACATTTATATTGGTATAGTGAAAAAACGATGCGTTATATGGCAAAAAAATTAAGTGTAGGATTATCTTTTGTAAATTTTTCTCGATATTATAAAGCGCATCCCTTTAGTATTAAACGATTGTCTCTCTATCCTAAATATCCTGTTTTAAATTCTTTAGGACAAATAATTACACAACGCCGATCTCCCATAGGAAATGTTAATGTCGACAATGCCGACGCGGTAAAAAAATGGAAAATATTTGTCAAAAAAATCATTCCGCATGCCTGTTACGATATATATATATATATACGAAAACAAATAGAAAGACGTATAGAAATAGCAGATTGCGGTAAAAGAGGATTAGTTATGGCTGTCGTTCTTAAAAAAAGAATATAGGTGCTTAGTGAAAAAACGAGTATTAATAGGCGGGAAGGATATAGTACTTTCAAGATGAAGTACTCAATAATGTTGCCTTGCTACAATGGTGGCAATTATCTGCGTGTAGGCATACAGACAATTATCTCCCAGAACTATACTGATTACGAGTTACTTGTCAGTGATGACCATTCTACGGATGGCACAGCGGAATATATAGATACGTTAAAACACCCCAATATCAGAGTTTTACATACACCGCAAAAGATGAGCATGACGGAGCATTGGGAATGGCTATTGGCACAGGCATACGGCGAATGGCTTATTTATGTGGGACAGGACGATGGGTTGCAGGGATATTTTTTTGAATTGGCAGATATTTTGACTGAGCAGGCCGCGCGGAAGAAAATAAAAGCGATTGCTTCAGCTAGGGCATATTATTTTTGGCCTGGGTGCAGTTCGACCTATGGACATCGACATGTTGAATATGATGCCACATTTAAGTTAAAAATATGCAACAGTAGGATTGGATTGTTTAAAGCCCTTTTACTGCACAAAGGTTTTAATTATTTTTGTTTGCCGCAAATGTATACCACATCGATTTGGCATAGAAGTCTTATTGAACAGGCGCGAGCCAAGCAAAATAGTAAAGTTTTTTCCACACACCCGCAGGACGCTAATTTGGCGGCGCTTGCTTGCAGTATGACCAAGTGTTATCTGTATTCACATGTTCCGCTAGGCTGGGTGGGTACTTCGCCCAAGAGTGCCGGACTAGCGGTTTCGAACAGAGAAAATATGGAGTTGAAAGCTGACTATCTGGCTAAGATAAAAAGCAGTAAGTTGAATTATTGTTCTAAGATAGGCAATTTTGAGGTGGGGTCGACGGTTTTGTATTTTTGGGGTGCGTTGCTTGAAACGAAGTGTTTGCAGAACTTTTTTTGGCGACATATTATTTCTTCTAGATTTATGACTTATTTAGTGGTTGCTTCTGCGAAAAAGGAACTATACCAAATTAAACAATTTAAGAAAAATTTGTTTACCGAAGTGGAACAAATTAATCGCTTAAATAAGCATATTGCAGAATTATTTTTTTGGTTTCTAGGAGTTTTTGAACGATTGAATGATTGCTGGCATTATCGGGTTATTGACAGAATAAGCAGGTTAAAAACTCATAAGCGAAAATTAAAGTATAATCTCTATACTGATTCTTCTCAAGAAGAAGAAACCAGAAGTTTACCTGAGTTTTCAAGGGAAATAATGCTGAAAGTTAAAGCGATGAATATTCTAGAAGAATTGAGCAGATGACTGTTTTAAGTATTATTTGTTTATGAGATAATACTAAGATGTTTAATAAGCCGATTTTGTTCTTGATTTTTAATCGTTTGAATACTGCCAAGCAAGTGTTTTCAGTTATCAGACAAGTTCAGCCCAAATATTTGTATGTAGCTTCTGATGGTCCGCGCGTTGACAAGGAAAGCGAAAAAAAAGAAGTTGATAGCGTGCGGCAATATGTGTTGGCTAATGTTGACTGGGACTGTGAAGTAAAAACATTGTTTAGAGATAAAAATTTGGGTTGCGGCAGGGCAGTGTCTAGTGCGATTACGTGGTTTTTTGAGCAAGTGGAGCAGGGGATTATACTTGAAGACGATGTATTACCTTCTAAAAGTTTTTTTACTTATTGTGCTGAATTATTGGATAGATATAGAGATGATGAGAAAATTTATCACATTGCGGGGTGTAATGTTTTGGAGGATGTTGGCTTGAAAGATTCTTATTACTTTGCGCTTATGCCTGGGGTTTGGGGCTGGGCAACTTGGCGCAGAGCTTGGCAGAAGTATCAATATGATGTTGATGTACAAAGCCTGACAGAATTTATTAAACAAAGAAAAATAAACAGCGTATCCCCACGACGTTGCGACCGCAGGCATTGGTTAAATATTTTTAAAAGTATGCAAGAACATAAAATAGACACTTGGGATTATCAATGGGTTTATACGGTTTTTAGAAGTAAAAGGGGTTATTTGAAGATGTATATACAAAATCATATTTGGCAGAGCATCATGAATTGAAGGACGTGAAGGTTGTCGATTAGATTCAGTAGAGTATGTTTTGTGTCCGGGTGGGAGGCTTAAATACAATGACTAATCATGATTGGTGATTTTCGAAGCCTTATAAAATTCATAAATCATTATAATGTCCTGCAAATTGGTAGAACTTGTGGATTTGTGTAATAATAAATTTATGTCTAGTTTAGCCCCAATAATTGTTTTTATTTATAACCGCCCAGAGCATACCCGCCAGACAGTTGAAGCATTGCTTGCTAATGAATTGGCTGATAAATCAGATTTATTTATTTATTCCGATGCCGCCAAAGATGATTTAGCCATAGATAAAGTGCGAGAAGTTCGAGAATATATTAAAACAATAAAAGGTTTTAAATCTATAAATATTATTGAGCGTGAGAAAAATATAGGACTTGCTCATTCGATTATTGATGGGGTAACAACTATAGTCAATGAATATGGTAGGGTTATCGTATTAGAGGATGACCTAGTAACATCGCCGTATTTTCTGAGCTATATAAATGATGCCTTGGAATTGTATGAACATAATGAGAGTGTTGTAAGTATTCATGGATATATGTATCCGGGAAGGGAAAAATTGCCAGACTATTTTTTTCTGCGCGGGGCGGACTGCTGGGGCTGGGCTACCTGGCAGCGTGGCTGGAGTTTATTTAATCCTGATGCACAGTATTTGTTAAATGAGATTAAAAAACAAAACTTGCAAGAATTATTTAATTTTTCTAATACTTATAACTACACAGGCATGTTGCAGAATCAAATTGACGGCAGGATTTCTTCTTGGGCTATCTGTTGGTATGCTAGTGCTTTTTTGGCTGACAAATATACCCTGTATCCGAGGAAAAGTTTTGTACAGAATATTGGCATGGATGGCAGTGGGACTCATTGCGGGATAAATAACTTTTATAAAAAAGGAAAATTGTCTGCTACTTATAAGCCAATTAGGCTTATTCCGGTGGTAGATTCTAGGCAAGGCAGAAAAAAGATAGAAAAATTTTTAAAAAAAAATGCAGAGAGAAATATTGTTTTTCGGGTGTTGCAGAAAATATGTAAAAAAATAAAGCGATTATTATCTCCCAAAAATGGTTGAAATATTTTTGGACCGACACAATTTAAGACAGATTGCTGAAACGGCTTGAGAAAAAAAACAAGAACTATATAGCTTATCTAGAAATTAAGAGGGAATGTGATAAAGCCTGTCAAGAGGGTTTTGCGTGGCATCAAAATGAAGTTAAGAATGATTCAGACTTATTAAAATGGGTTTTGAAAGAAAATTACTTGGACGACTAATTCCCAGAATTATTGACAGCTTTCTGATAGCTGGGATGCAAATAGTCAGAGACTTGGTGTTGGATATTTTGTATAATAGCCTCAAGTAAACCTAGCCGCCTAGGGAGCATTTAATTAATGGCTAATTTCAGTAATCTTTATTCTCGATACTACGACCTGCTCTACCAGGACAAAGATTATCTTGGCGAGTTTCAATATGTTCAAAACCATATTGCGGCGTTTGCCAAAATCCCGGTCAAGTCAGTTTTAGACATAGGTTGCGGCACAGGCAAAACTTTAAAGTTATTTAAAGAAGCCGGATATGCGGTGGCCGGAGTGGACTTGTCAGAAGGCATGTTGTCTGCGGCGCGGCAGTATTTGGGACAGGAAGAAGATTTAGTCTGTGCCAGAGCGGCGGATTTTAAGTTTGAGAAGAAATTTGATGTAATAACTTCTCTGTTTCATGTGCTGAGTTATCAGACGGAGAATGGCGAGTTGGAGAAGGTATTCGCGAATGCGGCTCAACATCTAGCCGAGGGCGGCGTGTTTTTATTTGATTTTTGGTATGGACCAGCCGTGCTGTCGGATTTGCCAACCACGCGCACCAAGAAATTGGAGAATGCCGAGATAAAAGTTACACGGCAGACCACCCCAATCATGCATTATAATGACAATATTGTGGAGGTAAATTTTGATCTTGCGATTTAGGACAAGAGAACTAGGCAAATTCAGCGGCTACAGGAAACCCATAAAATGCGGTATTTGTTTTGGCCAGAGATTAAATATTTGGCTGAAAAAGCTGGACTTGACTTGTTGGGCGCATACAAATGGCTGACAACTGAGCCGTTGTCGGAAAAAGCTTGGTATGGATTTGTGATTTGCGGCAGGAAATCCTTGGTTTAAGTTTTTACATTATACCCGCTAAAACTTGTTAATTTTATGAAGTTTTTACATTGTAATACATACAAAATAATGAGAAATTTCGTACCGAACTGGTTGCCTTGGATACCTAAAGACAGGTATAATTATTATAGTATTTACTGTAGAATTGTTGTTGTATATAGTGTATAATTGTGATAGTATGTAATGTAAAATCATTATAGTTTGCGGAGTTAATATGATAAATACGGCCAAAAAAGCTTATGCCAAGAGGATTATAGAAGCCGAAATAACGGAACTGCTGGATATGTTGCCCGCGCTGGCAATTAATGGGGCAAAAGGTGTTGGCAAAACAGTTTCCGCTTCCCGGCTGGCTGGTTCTAGATTACAGCTTGATGAGCCAAACACTGCGGCCGTGATAGCGGCGGACTTGGAAGTTATTGCTAGAAATAAAAAACCCGTGCTGATTGATGAATGGCAAAAAATTCCTGTGGTCTGGGATTTTGTCCGGCGGCAGGTAGACGCTGATTTTTCTCCAGGGAGATATATTTTAACGGGCAGTGCTATGCCGCCTAAAGGAGTGTCCCTGCACAGCGGGGCGGGCAGAATAGTCAATGTGCGTATGCGACCGTTCTCTTTGCAGGAGAGGGATTTGGCTAGACCGCTGATTGGGATAGGTGATTTGCTGAAACATAAACCAGGGTTAGATTTTTCTGGCGCGACAAAAATTACGCTGAGCGACTATGCGGAAGAAATTGTAAGTTCTGGTTTCCCGGGCATTCGTCCGCTGGCACGCAGAGCGCAAAAGGCACAATTAGACGGTTATATTGAAAATATTATTACTAAAGAATTTGCGGAGCAGGGACGGGAATTGAGAAGGCCAGACACTTTTCGGCGCTGGCTGCGCGCTTATGCGGCGGCGACTGGCGGCACGGCTAGTTATGAGACTATCCTCCGCGCGGCGACCGGCGGGCAGGCCAATAAACCTTCTCCAATTACGACGCTGGGTTACAGGGATATGCTGAGCCAACTCTGGATACTGGATCAAATCGAACCGTGGTTGCCTTTGGCCAGTCCGTTTTCCGGTCTGGGGCAAAGCCCGAAACATTTTTTAGTGGATCCCGCGCTGAGTGCCCGCGTTTTGAATATAACCGTCGACCAGTTGGTCAAGACTCCCGACGCATTGTCTGCTGCGCTCGGACCGCAAGATGAGAAAATTATGCTTGGTCGGCTTTTTGAAAGCTTGGTCGCGCTGAGCTTACAAACTTATGCCAGAGCAAATGAAGCGAAGCTTAGCCATCTAAGAACTGCGAACGGCAGACATGAAGTTGATTTTATTATTGAAAAAAATAACAAATTAATTGGGCTGGAAGTAAAACTTTCCGCTACCCTAAATAAAAATGATGTCCGGCATTTGAATTGGCTGGCGGAAACTTTTACGGACTATGAGGTGGTGAAAGTTGTTCTGACCGCCGGGCAGCATGCTTTTTACCGCAAAGAGGATGATATTTATGTTATTCCCGCAGTTCTGCTGGGTGTCTAAAATGTGCTTTATCAAACAAATTTACGCTCTGGACTGGCTGCTTGATAAATATTAAACTCATGCTTCCCAAGAGTGCCTTATTCGGGCAATAGGAAAAACACTTGAAATTAGGTAAAATAATCCAATGATTGAAAACGTAACCCATGATAATCAACTACTCGCAATCATAGTCAGGCATGATTATTATAAGGATGGCATTGAGTTTTTTACACCCGGCGATTTTTCCCAGCAATTGGCCTACATGAATCACAAAAAAGGTTACGTGATTCAGCCCCATGTGCATAATGTCGTGAGGCGGGAGGTTCTGTATACCAAGGAAGTTTTGGTCGTTAAGCGGGGCAGAATGCGCACGGATTTTTATACGGACGACCGGGAATATGTCTGCTCGCGGGAGCTGGCGACGGGCGATGTTTTATTGCTGGCCGCGGGTGGTCATGGTTTTGAGATGCTGGCAGACACGGAGATGTATGAGATTAAGCAGGGGCCTTATGCGGGAGATAATGATAAGACCAGATTTATGCCTAAAATGCCAAACTGATGACGTATAATACATTATATATTTTGCTTATTTTTATTATTTATGTATAATATACTGCGCATGTTAATTGAAAGTGGTTTTTGTGCAAAAAACCTTAAATAGACCGGAATATTTAACCAGACTAATCAGCTGGCGGGGTAAGTCAGACCTGATAAAGATAGTTACTGGAGTGCGCCGTTGCGGCAAATCCACTTTATTTAAGTTATATCAAAATTATTTGCACAAATCCGGTGTCAGCCGGAAAGCAGTGCAGACTTTGAATCAGGTGGCGCAAACTGTACAGACTCAAGACACGCTGACGCGCGAGTTAAAATCTCTGCGGGGAGTTAAAGATAACTTCCGTAAATTTTTGTTGACACTGGATTATGGCCGCGTTTCGTATGACGGCATACAGCACCAAAATGCCTTGAAGTGGCTGCTAGGACAGGAGTGAGATTTTATGTATAGATTTATTCCCGTCTGCGAGCCGCTACTGTCCGGTAATGAATTGAGATACGTAACCGAGGCCGTCTCGACTGGCTGGATTTCTTCGTCCGGCAAATATGTGACGAAATTTGAACAAGCTTTTGCGGATTATTGTGGGGTAAAATATGCCGTGGCTGTCTGCAACGGCACGGTCGCCCTGCATCTCCTGCTGACCGCCGCTGGTCTGGGCAAAGGCGACGAAGTGATTGTGCCGTCTTTTACGATGATAGCTTCGGCTTTTGCGGTGTGTTACACGGGTGCGCTGCCTGTCTTGGTGGATGCGGACAAAGACACTTGGAATATTGACACAGCCAAGATAGAAGAAAAAATTACACCGAAAACCAAAGCCATAATGCCGGTGCATATATTTGGCAATCCCTGCCGTATGGCGGAAATCCAAAGAATAGCGCGGGAGCATAATCTGCTGGTTTTAGACGACGCGGCGGAAGCACACGGAGCCGAGTATGCTGGAGTAAAGGCCGGGAAATTAGCTGACCTCACGGCGTTCAGTTTTTTTGCCAATAAAAATCTGACGACCGGGGAAGGTGGCATGGTCGTTACCGACAGCCCGGAATACTATGACAAATTGCGCTATTACAGGAATGTTTGTTTTCCGCTGGACGCGCCGCGGGTCTACCAGCATGAGGATATCGGCTTTAATTATCGGATGTCCAATCTGCACGCGGCACTTGGGCTGGCGCAGGTGGAGAAGGCGGATTATTACCGCGGCTTGCGGATAAAAAACGCCGCTCTGTACCAGAAATACTTGACAGACATTGAGGGGATTCGACTACAGCGAGATGAGCCGCAGGGGCTGAATGTTCATTGGATGAACGCCGTGCTGATTGAGCCGCGAGTTTTTGGCAGAACAAAAGAACAGGTTATCGAATATTTGCAACAAAATGGCATAGAAACACGTTTGTTATTTACGGGTATGCATCAACAAAATTCCTTGAAAAAATACGGCTGTGATTGTACTGGAGAATATCCTGTCTGTGATAAACTCACGGAAAACGGTTTTTATCTGCCGTCAGGATCTAATCTGACCGAGGATGAGATTGAGTTTGTTTGCGCGAAAATTAGAGAGGCGAGGGGTTGAGATGCGGGTAGGGATATACGCGGGAAACAATCTTAGTTTGAGTTTGTATAAAAAATGTTTTGCTATTACTTGGTTAGTTGGTTGCTTTTTGCTTATATTTCCTTCCAGAATATTCATTATAAAATATGTGGAAGTATTATTTTTACATAGAATGTTAGAAATGCCTTGGTTATGGCATGGACTGTTAATTTCTTGTGGCTTAGGCGGTGTGCTGATTTTCATTTTGCTTCAATTTTTAACAATTTTATTTAAAGACAGAATATCCTCTAAAGCAAATAAATTAGCTTTGCTTGTTTTCGGGGTAATACAAATTTTAATTGTCTGCCTTATTTTGTATAAAGCAAATTGGGTGTTTGGTGATGACCACATGTTTATCTCAACTACAGCGATAGGTAAATATTTTGGTCTTGACTCATTAAGCGGCGGACGATTTTATCCGTTAGGACATTTCCATTTTAATTTGCTTGTCTGGATTGCTAATATTTTGAAAATTAAAAATGCTATTTCTGTTGTCCCGCATTTTATTCTGATTGTTTTTTTCTACTTATTGACCGCGAGCGGCTTGTATCTGTTATTTCGAGAAATATGCGGTGATAGACTTAACTTAATTGCCGTATTTTTTGCGGCGGTTTTTCCTCTGCTGGTATCAGCGTTTCAGGTTGTTTTCATGGAACTCATTTATCCCGAATCCATTGTTATTCCCTTGCTGATTTTTTTGCTGTACTTGCTGTATAAAGGACAGATAACAGATAAAACAAAGTATTATATTGGGGCGGGTATTGTTGCGGTTTATGTACTTTATTGTAAAGAGCCGATTTCTGGTTCGTTTTTGGTTGTTGCTTTGACTAATCTTATTTTTTGTTTCAAGGAACAGACTACTAAAGAGAGAGTTTTTCATTTTCTGCTACTAATTAATACTGTGCTATATTTGGGATTATATTATTTTCTGGTTTTTAGGGATACAACTAGTTTTTATAATGTTGGACGTGTTAATTTTGATACGGCATTTTTTCTACCATTTTTTAATCCCATATACATCATGGGGTTTATACTGGCATTGGCGAGGGTGTTTTATGTCTTAGTTCGCAATGATAAGGCGCATTTATATTATGATAGTTTTTTGTTTGCCGGGGTAGCCTATCTGTTTGCTTATATATTATTACGATTAAACGGTGATTATTATTTATTGCCAGCGGTAATTTTATTTTTGCCATCTTTAGTTTATTGGACAAAGTATTTATATGTTAAGAAAAGAAATATAGCTTTGCTTTGGTTAATATTATTAATATTGATTTGTGGATTGAACTATCGCTGGGTAGTAAAAGGTGTGATAAATATCCTGCAGGAGAGACGTACGTTTGTCCCATATGTTAGAGGACTTTGCGGACTACATGAGAAAAGGGAATTTATCTGGTATGAATCGGATAAGACGCTTGATGATAATAAGTTTTCTCAAGTTGTGCGGGATTATCAAAAATATGTTTTCAATGTTTTCCTAAATTATGTTATGGTCGATAAAGCAATGGATGATTTTTTTCTAGTAACACGGGATATTTCTTTTCTTAGCAGGAATGATATTGTTTTCTTCTATTCTAATCAGAATAATCAAGGGTCGCCGATGCCAATAAATTATTTGGCCGAACAAGGATTTGAGTTGTATGCGGATTTATATGGAGTGCAAATATACGCCCAAGAATAGGAACTGAAAACAAAGAATATGTTACAATCAACTTGCAATGCAGAAAGATATATCAACACTGTTAGACGCCTATAATAGAAAAGACTTTCGATTATGCTGACGGAAATTTTGGTTTTAAATTGCAGCAAGCTTGGTTCGAGTAAAATAGTCTATGCTGGATTTAAATATTTTGGTAAAATTATAGTAGATGATTCTCAAATGCATCAAAATGCCTTGAAAAAATGCGGACATGATTGTATGGGAGCATGTCCTGTCTGTGACAAGTTTGTGGCGAACGGTTTTTATCCGCCGTCGGGGTCTAATCTGACCGAGGATGAGATTGAGTTTGTTTGCGCAAAAATTAGAGAGGCAAGAGGTTAAGATGCGGGTAGGGATATACGCTGGGGTTACTTTCCCCAAGGCTGGCGGCGAGTTTACTTTATTATCTACGGTTATACGTGATGTAGTTGTTTCTGCTTGTCCGTACGAATTGATTGTATTTATCGAGGACGAGGCAAGGCCATCGAGAATTAGAGAAGATAATATTTTATATGTTAATTTGATAGAACCACCGTCATTATTATTCCGAATCAGACGTAAAATCCTACGTTGGTTGCGTTATTATAGAGAACCAGTTTTAAATGACTTTTTTGACAAAGTATTATGGCGGGAAAAAATAGATTTGCTCTGGCTGTTAAAGCCTTATAATTTAGATTTGAGTGTTCCCTATGTTTTTACAGTTTGGGATTTGGGACATCGTATGTTGCCATGTTTCCCTGAAGTGGGCTTGCCTGCAGAGTGGAAAATGCGCGAAACGATGTATCAAAAAATGCTTTTACGCGCAACTTATATTATCACGGGTAATGAAGTCGGCAAGCAAGAGATTTTGGCAAATTATCCTATTAATGCAGACAAGATAAAAATAATCCCCTTTCCTATTTCAAGTTTTTGTTTTGAGAAGCTGGCTGTTCCAGCTGATTTAGGTAATATAAAAAAACCGTTTGTCTTTTATCCTGCCCAATTTTGGGCGCATAAAAACCATGTCGCGCTGGTGGAAGCAATTGCTTGGTTGCGTGATAAAAAAAAGACAATCATCAACTGTTACTTTGTTGGGTCGGAGAAAAATAATCTTAATCAAGTAAAATATGCAATAAAAAAACATAATCTTGAAAACCAAGTTTTTATTTTAGGCTTTGTGGAATACGCGGAGCTTCGTTATTTGTATCAAAATGCCTTGGCAATGGTGTATATTTCCTTGATGGGTCCGAATAATCTGCCTCCACTGGAAGCTATTGCCTTGGGTTGTCCTGTGATTATTTCTAATATCCCTGGGCACATCGAGCAAATGGGTAAGGCGGGTTTATTTGTCAACGCATTTGTCCCGCAAGATATTGGGCGGGCAATTTTAACTCTTTATAAAAACCCAAAACGTTGTCGAGAGTTAATATCAAATGGTTTGATTTTGGCAAAGAAGTATAAGAATTATTCGTATTTTCAAGAAATGTTACGAGTTATCGAACAATACGCTTTGCAGTATAAAACATGGGCGGTTTGATTATGTCCAAGTTTTCTGTCATTACCGTCTGCCGCAATGCCGAAAAAGATATTGGGCGTACTATAAATTCCGTGCTTAGTCAGGATTCCCGAGATTATGAATATATTATTATCGACGGGGCATCGACGGATAATACTATCTCCATAGTAAAACAATATGGCAAGAAGATAGCTAAATTTATTTCCGAACCAGACACGGGGATTTATCAAGCGATGAACAAAGGCATCGGGCTGGCGACTGGGAAATATCTTTTGTTTTTGAATGCTGGGGATTTATTCTTGCACGAGCGGATACTTAGTGTTATGGCCGGACAAATTGAGCAAAATCCAGCGGATGTGTTATATGGAGATTTGCTGATAACGGATATGCATAAAGGCAGTACTCTCTATAGAAATTCGGTCAGAAACATGCATAAGTTTTGGTTGTATCGCCATAATATTTTTCATCAATCCGCATTTATACGGAGAGAGTTGTTTGCTCAGGCGGGATTGTATGATGAATCTTTTTCTTTAGCTGGGGACCATGAGTGGTTTGTGCGGCTGTTCACGCATTACAAAAATATTTGCCCATATTATTATGATTTTTGTGCCGCGCTTTTTGCGGTGGGGGGGCGTTCGGCGGGCGGTTTGCAGGACAAGAGATTATGTAAAGAATTGGCTTTGATTAGGGACAAATATTATGGTTTAGGTGCAAAGATTTTATGTTCCCAAGGCTGGTTATACCAAGTCTGGTGGCTGGGGTATAGAATTTGGCGGAGATACAAGTTAAAAACCAGTAATCTGGCAAAATGTTCTCATTCCGAAGGTCAGACGGTATGACAAGGTTTTCTATAATTACCGTTTGCCGCAATGCCGAACGGGATATTGAGCGTACTATAAATTCTGTGCTTGGTCAGGATTTTCCAGATTATGAATATATTATTATTGACGGTGTGTCGACAGATAATACTGTTTTATTGGTAAAACAATATGGCGAGAAAATAGCTAAATTTATTTCCGAGCCGGACACAGGAATTTATGACGCGATGAACAAGGGTATAAAATTGGCGGAAGGACAATATTTACTTTTCTTAAATGCCGGAGATACCTTGCTGCATGAAAATGTTTTGGCTATTGCGGCGAAACAACTGGCTGGACATAAAGTGGATGTGTTTTTTGGACAGATTGTCAGGCTAAATAGACAAACTGGCAAAGCGACAATCAATCAACAGACAGCCTATTTAAATAAGCTGACATTGTTGGCTAATCAGCCCCAGCATCCCGCTTCCTTTATTGGCAGAGATGCTTTTGCCAAAGTTGGTTTATATGACACAACCTTGCGGATTTGCGGCGATTATGAATGGTTTTTGCGCGCTTTCTTGCGGTATAAATGTAGTTACCGTTATTATGATTTGCTCTGTTCGGTTTTCTCTCTTGGTGGTATCAGCACCACGGATGGTTATGTGCATGAGGAGACAAAAATTGTGCGAGAAAAATATTATAGTAAGTTTTGGCTGTTTATATATGCGCATGGTTTTCTTTATTGGCAGACTTGTAAACTATCTATTTTTGGGGCAAGGTTATTAAGATTGTTTAAAAAAATATAACAGAACTGAAATAATTTTTTAGTTGATTAAACATTTTTTTAAGAAAAGACGCTTTTTTATTGCAACATGTAATCCATGCTACAATAAATATATGGCAACTATTAAGAATTTGCCGCAAGTTTCCGTAATTATTCCTGTATATGGGACAGAGAAGTATTTGCCACGTTGCTTGGACAGTATTTTGGCGCAGACTTTTTCGGACTGGGAGTGTATTTTAGTTGACGATGTTTCGCCGGATAATTGCCCGCGCTTGTGCGATGAATATGCGGTAAAAGATAAGCGATTCAAAGTTGTCCATGAGCAAGAAAATTTGGGAGCTCCATTGGCTCGAAAATCTGGGATAGTTGTGGCATCGGGGGATTACCTTATTTGCATTGATAGCGACGATTGGATAGAGCCAACGATGCTGGCAAAAATGTATGCCCAAGCGGTAACTGGAGATTGTGGTGTGGTTTGTTGTGATTTTGTCAAAGAACGCCATGGACAGGTTGAAGGGTATTTGAAACAAGGGGCTTTTTGTGTGGATAAACCAGTAAATATCAAAAATCTATTGGGCAACAGAACCCTGCACAATGCCGCTAATAAATTGGTTAAGAGAGAAATATATAATCAGATTATTTTTCCTAGATATTATGCCTCCGATGATTGGGTAATGGCGATACAGTTTGCCTACTATGCGGATAATATTGGCTATGTACCGGAGGCTTTGTACCATTACTGTTTTAGCGCAGAGACAGACAATAATACTTGGAAGAGAAGCGCGGATAAAATCAGTCTAGACCATTATGAAAATTTCCGAATTATCGTAAGATTTTTAGAAGATAAATTTGGCACTAATATTGAAGTCTTAGAACCGGAATTGAGCGACGCGGTAAACTTGGTTAAATATCCTTTTGTGGAAAACAGAAAAATCCGTGACCTTAATAAATTAGTTGAACTGTATCCGCGTTCCAATAAGTTTATTTTTAATCGGACCTTAAAAATATCTTGGGCGGCTAGGATTGTTTTCTGGCTGGCGGCAAGGCGGATAATAGTCCCTTGGGCTTTTGAATTGAGAAGTTTGTATGAGAAAATTGTCAGTCTGGTAAAAAAATAATTGGAGTTATAACCGTGAATAAGTTATTGGAAACATCTTTAGAATTAAGCCGTAAAGTTTGTCGCCGCCTGCATTTGCAGAAAACTTATAAATTATCCTATGACTTATCCGGGCAGGTGGTGTCAGACTATCTGCGTGATTTATTGACGGCAGACAAACCCTGTATGATTGCCCGCCTAGGCGCGACGGAATTGAATTATCTAGCCAATTATCTAAGTGTGCGGGATAAACGAAATATTCTAGTAAAACTATATAAGTATTTGACTAATCAAATGGAGGAATTTTGGTGGTCGGCAGAACGCCGCCGGAAAATGAGCCTTTGGTCTGGTTTTTTTCCGTCTGACCAGGATAAGTTAAGCAAGTTTGCGGAACTCATGCTGGCTAGTCTGCCGCAGATTGATATGCTTGGTTCTTGGCTGCCTGAGGAACGCTATTTTGCCAAAGAACTGCGCGGCGCTAAGAAGGTTCCGCTGATTGACTTGGAGCCGTATTATCATGCTGAGCCGTGGACGATTGCCTTGCGCGGCAAAAAAGTTTTGGTCGTTCACCCCTTCAGCGCGACCATCGAGAGCCAGTACCAAAAACGCGAGAAATTATTTATGAATCCGGATGTCTTGCCGGAGTTTCATTTAGAGACTATCCAGGCCGTGCAGTCTATTGCGGGTACGCAGACCAAATATACAGATTGGTTTGCGGCCTTAGATGATATGAAAAAGCAAATTGCGCTGAAAGATTTTGACGTGGCGATTTTAGGTTGCGGCGCGTACGGTTTTCCGCTGGCGGCGTATATTAAAGGTCTCGGCAAAAAAGCTGTGCATCTGGGCGGGTGCAGTCAGTTGCTTTTCGGGATTAAGGGCAAACGATTTGACCCTTACCTTTATATCAATCTTTTGTATAACAAGCACTGGGTGCGTCCGTCGGCGGAAGAAACGCCGCCCCGGGCAGAAATCGTGGAGGGAGGCTGTTACTGGTAGATGAGTTTTGCCACACCAATATTATTTATTGTTTTCAATCGGCTGGACACGACGCGGCAGGTTTTTTCTGTCATTCGGCGGATTAAACCGAAATATTTGTATGTCGCTGCGGACGGAGCGCGTGCGGATAATGAGGGAGAAAAACAAGCCGTGCAAGAAGTGCGCGATTATGTGTTGCAAAATATTGACTGGGCTTGCGAAACCAAGACTTTATTTCGCAATGAAAATCACGGCTCCGGACGCGGTGTGGCCGAGGCGATAACTTGGTTTTTTGCACAGGTCGAGCGGGGTATAGTTTTAGAGCATGATTGCCTGCCGTCTTTAAGTTTTTTTTCTTTTTGTGCGGAGCTTTTAGAAAGATATAAGAACGATAATAGAATTTATCATATTACCGGACATAATCCGCTGGGAAAAACAGAGACGGACGGCGCGAGTTATTATTTTGCCAGAGTGGAGCATTGCTGGGGTTTTGCGACTTGGCGGCGGGCTTGGCAGAAATACAGTTATGATATTCAGGGTTTGGACGACTTTATCCGGCAGAGAAAAATAACAAAAATATTCCGCCGCTCCTGCGACCAGAAATATTGGCTGGGGATTTTTCGCAAAATGGAGAAACATTGCTGGCAAACTTGGGATTATCAATGGACTTACACGATTTTTCAAAATGATGGCATTTGTATCAATCCTGCGGATAATCTGATTTCCAACATTGGTTTTGGGCAAGGCGCGGTGCATACTACTAATTTAGCCTCGCCGTTTAATAACCAAAAGAGATACGAAATTACCGAGATTAAGCATCCATCCAAAGTGCAAGTAAATGAGCAGGCAGTCGAGGTTATCCAAAATTTTTTGTTCGGCGTAGAGCCATTGTGGCGGAAGATAGTTTGCTGGCTACCGCGGAAAGCCCAAGGCTTATGCCGCAGACTTATCCAAGGGAACGGCAAGGTGATTTATTGGCTTTGGAAAGCTTTTATTTTTCCGCACCTTATTCTAAGGGAATTAAGAATTAGGGAACGTAAGGTAAGCTATGGACAAGAAAACCCAGACAAAACTTTTTATGTGATTGGCTGGGGAAAGTCTTGGGGCAGTTCCGGCTTGTTTTGTATGGTGCAAGCCACTTTCGCTTTGCTGGTTGACGCGGTGGAACGCGGGTTTGTCCCGGTGGTGGATTGGCAAAATTATCCCAGCCAGTATCTGCCGTCCAATTTGTTGCATAGAGAAAATGCTTGGGAATATTTTTTTGAACAGCCAGGTGGGTATACCTTAGCAGATATTAGCAAAAGCAAGAATGTTATTTTAAGCCCGAAAGAATGTTTTAAGGCATATGGCAATTTTGCTGACATTAATATTGTTTATTACCGTAAATTGTTTAAGCAATATATTCGTTTTAACAAAGAGACTGCGGATTATCTAGCGGCGGAATATAAAGAGATTTTACAAGATAAAGGCAAGGTGTTGGGTGTGCTGTGCCGCGGTACTGATTACACTTTGAAAAAAACTGCCAGACACGCTATCCAGCCGGAAGTAACAGAGGTTATCAGAAGGGCTGCTTGGATTATGGCGGAGAGAAATTACCAATACATTTATTTGGCTACGGAAGACAAAAATAATTTTGAATTGTTTAAAGAGTATTTTGGTGCCAAATTATTGGTCAATAAGCAAATTCGGTTTTCTCAGCAAGATTTGAGAGATGTGCGCTATATTTCAGAAATTGCTTTTTCTGCAAGGGCTGATATTAGAGGGGGTAAATATTTATTGGGACTACAGTATTTATCATCGCTTAATCTCTTGGCGCATTGTGCTGGCTTTGTCGGCGGCATCACTGCAGGCACATGGGGCGTACATTTGTTGGCCACTGGTTTTGAATATGATTATGTTTATAATCTTGGCTCATATCCAGAAACATCTTGGCGTAGTCGGGTAAAAAGAATTCTAAGAATAATCTAAAGTTTTTTTCGTAAATAATCGTGCCTCGCGGTGATTGCGCCAGTTGAGGTAAGGAATATACAAGCCTAATTTCATTAGAATATAAAACCATAACCGTCGAAGTTTATTAGCTTTGTTTAAGAAATCACAATGCAAAAACGAACAGTCTTTAGCAATTAATTGTTTTAGGTTTTTAGCGTACATGAAATTATTGGCTCTTTGCTCAAAGCTTGCACCCTGTCCATAGGTGGGATACCCTTTTGATGTTGTATGCAGAGGATGGTTATATATTTTTTGTTGAAAATCTTTGCTCTTTAACAAAAAACAATTATCTGTAATATAAAATCGTCCGACGTAAAAATTACCGATAATTTTGTTGGAACGCCACTCTTGACGATTATAATTGCGGACAGGATTGGCAATCAAGTAATCGGGATTTTGAGTGAGCAATTCACAGGCCTCTGGTATCCAGAGACCGTGTTTTGGATTTGGCAAAAAAACGTCAAGCATTAGATGCAACACAAATTCAGTCTTAGCTAAATAAATGCCCGTAAGTGCGCCGAACAAATAATGCTGTCCTTGTCCCGGAAAATCCGGCTGGATTTCCAACTTTTCTGCTATTTCTGCTCTGTAATCGTCAACAAAATAAAACACATCCAATATACCTGCGTCAACTTTTTTCTGCGCGTATTTGCGGACTATCTCTGGGTGTTTAACATTATTGATGATGAGTTGGCGGTAGGTAAATTTTATGCCGCAGTTTTTAATCATCTGGTCGAGATAGCTGGTTTTTAGCACGTAAGCCCAGTCTTTTTCCCAGCAGAGGGTTTGAAAAGTAATTGAGCGGGATGCGGCGGAATTGAGAAATGCCTTCTTTTTAGCTATCATGTTAGAAAATATTAACATAGAAGGAAGTTTTTTGAAAATTCTGCTCCTCAATTATTCTGACACAGGCGGCGGCGCGGCCGTGGCGGCGGTCAGACTGCTTGCTGCTTTGCGCCAGCGCGGTGTGGATGCGGATTTGGGTGTGGTGGAAAAAAACACCAGCCAGCCCAGTATAATCTGCTTGAAAAAAGATAATTTGTTAAAAAAAATATTGCGCCGCTGGCGTGCTTATCTGCTACGTTTTGCTTTTCGTACGACAAACCCGATTCTGCACTCGGAAAACAAACAAACTTTGCTGGATATTGAGCGGATTAATAATTCAGATTATGACTTGGTGCATCTGCACTGGGTTAATTACAATGCGCTGGCCATAGAGGACATGGCGAAAATTAAAAAGCCGCTGGTCTGGACGCTGCATGACCATTGGGTTTTTGCCGGAGCGGAACATTATGCCAATATCTGGGAGAACGATGAGAGATTTATGGTTGGCTATACGCGGGCTAATCAGCCGCCCACAACTAAGGGCTTAGATATTTGCCGTTGGACTTGGGAACGCAAGAAAAAATCTTGGGCGAAGGTAAAAATAGATTTTATTGCGCCGAGTAATTATGAGCAGAATTTGTTTGCGCAAAGCGCCTTATTTAAGGGGGGGGATAATCCTAGTGCGGTGATTCCCAATATTGTGCCGGAAGATATTTTTAAGCCTTTGGCTAAGTTTGCCTTGCGGCAGAAATATGGCATACCGCAGGATAAGAAAGTTATTGGTTTTGGCGCATTGGATATTTCCTGCGAGAAGTCTGTCAAGGGCGGTCATCTGCTCTTAGAGGCTTTGCGGAAGATTCCAGAGCCGCAGGATTTTCACTTAGTGATTTTCGGCAGGGTGGATGCTTCTTTTAGCCGCGCGGTGGCGATGCCGTTGTTTTCCGCAGGCTGGGTAGACAAGCAAAATGTTCTGGCAGAGTTGTACAATCTTTGCGATGTTTTTGTCTGTCCGTCCGTACTGGAGAACCTGCCCAATGTCTGCCTAGAGGCTTTGTTTTGCGGAGTGCCTGTCGCGGCTTTTGCGACGGGCGGTATCCCGGACATAGTGGAGCATCGGCGGACGGGTTATTTAGCGAGACCGTTTGCGGCGGAGGATTTGGCCCAGGGCATTGCTTACTGCTCGGCCCAGGCGCCAAGATTATCCGAAAATTCTTTGCTCAAAGCCGGACAAGATTTTAACAATCGAGCCGTACTGGAAAAGCATATCTCATTTTATGAAAATGTTTTAAAATGCCGTCCAGGAGCGTGAAACGTGAGTTGTCTGGTCAGTGTCGTCCTCGGTTCTTATAACCGCCGTAAGTTTTTGCCCCGTTGCCTCGACAGTGTGCGCCGGGAGTTGGCGGATGTGCCGCACGAGATTATCGTGGTGGACGGCGGCAGCACGGACGGGTCGCTCAGCTGGCTGGTCAAGCAGAAGGACATCCTGACCATAGTCCAGCACAACCGCGGCTCTTGGCGCGGGCGGCCAGTCCGGCGACGTTCTTGGGGCTATTTTATGAATCTGGGATTTAAAGCGGCGCAGGGCAAGTATATCTGTATGCTTAGCGATGATTGCCTGGTGGTCCCCGGCGCGGTCAAGAAAGGCCTGGCGCTTTTTGAGCGGAAGCGGCGGGCGCGGCAGAAAATCGGTGCGCTGGCTTTTTATTGGCGCGACTGGCCAGTGGAAAATTTTTACGCCGTCTATGCTTTTGCGGGCGGGGTCTTAAATGTCAACCACGGCCTGTATCTGCGCGCGGCTCTGCAGGAGATTGGTTTTTTGGACGAAGAGACCTATCGGTTTTATGCGGGCGATATTGATGTTTGTCTTCAACTTGCCGCCGCGGGATACAAAATAATACCTGCGGAAAATTCTTATATCGAGCATTACGCGCACGCTAATTTCCGCGCCCGTTTTGCCAATAACAAGCAAAATCAAGAGCGGGACAAGCGGGCGTTAATCAAGAAATGGAGTTTTAAGTACGGCACCAATCCTGAAAATTATGCCCGCCAGACTTGGCCCAAAGATTTTCACGATTCTACGCGGACGATTCGTAAATTTTATTTATGGCATTTTTTGAACGGCTGGGAATATTTGCTCTGGGCTTATAAATTCTGCCGCAAAACTTTTGCGAAAGGTTCAGTAGGATGAAAAATCGCAAGTGGTTGTTGGTTTTATGGTGTCTGGCTCTTTTGGCGTTTTTTCGTCTGGAAATTTTCATCTCGCCGCTCGGACAAGATGAGTCAGTGTATGCCTATATGAGTCAGCAGGTCGGGCAGGGTGCGGTTTTGTACCGCGACGTTACCGACAATAAACCGCCGGTGCTTTTTTGGCTGGCCGCCGCGGTAACGCGCTTGCCGGGCGTGAATCAAATCAACATCTTGATTTTAGATACTTTAATTGCCGCCTTGAGCGTTTGGCTATTCTACTTGCTGGCGTGTAAATTTACTGCAAATACTTTTTGGCTGACTACGGCCTTTATTATTTTTACCAACGCGCATCGTCTTTCCCAGGGCGGGTTTTTGACCGAACATTACGTGGTATTTTTTGTTTTGCTGGCTTGGTGGCTGTGGCTGCGCGACAAGCCGCTACCAGGGACGGATATTTTGGCGGGCGCATGTTTGGCCTTGGCCTTTTTGTCCAAACAGACTGCCTTGGCGACTTGCGCGGGCTGGGGTCTGTATATACTCCTGTATCTGCGCCGTGATTTTAATCTTTTTTACCGCGGTCTGCGGGTCTTAGGTGGATTTCTGTCCGTACTGGCTTTAAGTTTGTTGTATCTGTATGCGCAGGGTGCGCTGGCTTATTTCTGGCAGGACTGTGTGGTTCATTTAATGCAGTACCGTGTGCAACAGGGACGCAATCCTTGGGGCGATTTTCTGGCAGTTATTGTGGATAATCTGGCCTCCGTGGCCTTGCTTTGGTTTATGCTGGCGCTGGCCTTATGCCAGCGCGGGACACAGAACACAAAATATAGAACCCTTATGTTGATTTGTTTATTTTTAGAATTTCTGGCTTTTACTGCGGGTAAGACTTTTTACGGACATCAGATTTTGCCGCTGGCTCCGGCGCTCGGTTTGCTTAGCGCTTTGTCTCTGCCTGAAAAATTTTATCTCAGATACGAAAAAGTTTTGTTAGCGCTTTTAGCGGTGTCTCTGTTGCTACAAACCTACTATACTTGGCGGGCTTTCAGGCAATTTCCTGACTTATTAGATGATTATCGTGCGGCCAACTATATCGCACAAAACACCGCGCCGGAGGATTTTCTTTACGCGGCTTATGGTGATGCGCGTATCGCTTTCTTGTCCCGCCGTCGGCATTTTTATAAACGCGCGTATCTGGCACATGCCTATTCACCAGCGGAACAAATTTTTATGCAGAAAGAATTTGACCGATTGCGGCCGCTGTATTTGCTTAACGGCTGGCCGGCTTATGCTAATCCCGCCGCTTACCGTTTGGAAAAAGAGATTGGGCGGTATAAAATCTACAAACGCCAATGAAAGTCTGGTCAATCTTTTACGGTAACCTCTCGCTCAATCAAGGGCCGACGACGCATTTTACGGAGTTGACCAAATGCCTGACCAACGCCGGAGTTGAGGTAACCGCTTATGCGCCCGCGCTTGGCCGATACAGCGGACAAAATCAAAACTTCCCGCTGAAATATACTTGGACACTCAAGCTACCATTTGTCCGGGTAGTGGTCTATGACTTTTTATTGGCCTTAAGATTGTTATTTACTTTTCCGAAGCCCGATATTTTTTATGTGCGGGTCGCTTATTTTTCTTTATTTACGCCGCTGTTGGCCAAAATTCTGCGCCGCAAATTGGTTTTGGAGATTAACGGTTTTGTCGTTGACGATGTTTTGTCTAAGGGCTGGCCTGCTCCCCTGCGCTGGGTCTCCATAAGTTGCGAAAAGTTTCTGCACAAAATTGCTGACGCGGCGATTTGCGTGTCCGCGACTATTAGCGAGGCCGTACAGCAATCTTTTGGCATCCCCCGGCGTAAACTGGTCGCGCTGGAAAACGGCGTGAATATTGAGCATTTTCGTCCGCTGGACAAGGCCAAGTGCCGGGCGGAGCTGGGTTTTGACAGCCAGATTAATTATATCGGCTATGTCGGCTGTTTTACAGGCTGGGACGGGATTGAGCATATTGTTCACGCTTTGCCCGGGATACAGAAAACTTTTCCGCAGACCAAGGTTTTATTGGTCGGCGACGGGGAACAAAGGAAATTCGTGGAGAGTGAAGTGCGCAGACTCAATTTGGCAAAAGAAGTTATTTTTACGGGCTATGTGCAGTATGCGGACTTGCCAAAATATCTAAATGTTTTTACGGTGGCGGTCGCGCCCTACGGCGGCAGCGAGTCTATCCAGACGCGGAATAAAAAAGGCGGTCTGTCCTCGCTGAAAAGCAAAGAATATATCAGTTGCGGCTTGCCTGTGGTGGTGGCGGATATTTCCGGCGTGGCCTATCTCGCTGGTTTGGCGGGCTATGTCATCCCGCAGGGCGATAGGCAAAGTTTGACAGAAAAGGTTAAAATACTGCTGAGTAGCAAAAGTTTGCGCGAAAAGTTTGCCCGGGCAGGGCGTGAATACGCGGTCAAGAATTGTTCTTGGCAGAATGTCGCGGATAAAACAAAAGAAATATTGGCAGGAGTTCTAAAAAAATGACGGCGGATTTGGCGAGGCAAAATTTTACTTTATCTTTAATTATTCCTTGTTACAATGAGGAGAGGACTATCGCCGCCTGTCTCGAAAAAACGTGCAGTGTCGCGCAGGGGCAAAATTTTGCTTTGGAATTGATTGTGGTCGATGATGCTTCGACTGATAACAGCCTGCGGGAATTGGCAAAAGTCGCACAAAAATATCCTAGGATTCGTGTCTTAAAACATCCGGTCAACCGCGGCAAAGGCGCGGCCTTGCGTACAGGCTTGGTGCAAGCGGTGGGTGATTTTGTCGGTATCCAAGATGCGGATGACGAGTACAATCCGCGCGAATACTTGACCTTGCTTCAACCCTTGCTGAATAACCAAGCCGATGTGGTTTTCGGTTCGCGCTATCTGTGTCAGGACTCGCGTTATGTCTTGTACTTTTGGCACACTTGGATGAATAAATTTCTGACTTGGGTTTCTAATATGTTTACCAATCTGGATCTGACCGACATGGAAACCTGCTATAAATTATTTCGCCGGGCGGTTATCCAAAAAATTGCGCCGCAGTTGAAAGAAGAACGTTTCGGCTTTGAGCCGGAGATTACTGCCCGTGTCGCGCAGCTTGGCTGCCGTGTTTATGAATGCGCAATTTCCTACAATCCGCGTTCCTACGAGGAAGGCAAGAAAATCAATTGGCGGGACGGCATCCGGGCTTTGTACTGCATCCTGCATTACAGTGCGCATACCGCGCCCTTGCCGATGCAGATTATCTTGTACTTTTTTATTGGCGGGGTCTCGTTATTTGTCAATGTGTTTTGTTTTTACTTGCTGGGGCGTTTTGCTTGGCCCTTGCCTCACGCCATCGCGGGGTCTTTTGCCGCGTCGGCTTTGGCTAATTATTTGTTGTGCATCCATATCTTATTTCAACATAAGGCGCGTTGGAATACGCTGGGCGAGATTGTTGTTTATATTTTGGCGGTGGCGGTCATGGGTGTCATCGATTACGGTATTACTGGTGGTTTGCTGGCCTTGTTGTGGTCTCCACTGCGGAGCAAGTTTTGGGCGGCGGCGGTCGGCTTTGTTGGCAACTTTGTTTTGCGGCGCTGGGTTATTTTTCCTGAAAAGAAGAGGCCGATTTTAGTTTGAGTACATAAAAAAACAGATTATTGGTGCCGTTGCTGTTCCAGTTGTTCGGCTCTAGTTCAATAGAGGAAGTGCTTATTTTTTCATACACCACTTCGTATTGCGCATAAGTATTTGTCCACGGCGGTACGCTTAGTTTTTTCTCATTCCAGAAATCTTGGCAATATTGAAATTTCTGTTCGTCCAGCGGGGCATAAGTATCCAGAAAAGCAATGGTTTGAAAATCTGCCGGACGGTTCGGCAGATAATTAACACGGTCGGCGTATTTGTATTTTTGGCGGATATTTTTGAGCAGCGGCGCGTTAACATTGTCGTATTCGCCAATCAGATAGGGCTGATAGTGTTCGATTATTTTGACAAGTTCTTTTTCGTTCAGCGGAGTTTGCCGTCCGCGCAGGAAGCTGGGAAAGAAGAACAGAAATATACCTGTATAGGCGGACAGTAGATACGCCAAGGTTTTGGTTTTTAGTTCGGGCAGGCTTTGGGCGATAACGTAGATAAACAGCGGCAGATAAACCAAAGCATTGCGCGTGGGAGTCAGGGTTAATTTTTGAGTAAAAACTAAACCGAGATAAGTCAGCAAACTGAAAACGACAAATAACCCTTCCGGTGTTTTGTAACATTTACGCAAGCCGAGAACAAAACCAGCCGTAAACAGGCCGCCGAAAATCCAGTAAAAAAAATTATCTGCCGCGACTGGGCTTAAAGTGTGCGTCAAAACTAAAAACCCGTTGCGGAGCAGAAACCAAAAAATATTTTTATCCGGCGTGAATAAAAACTCGCCGTGCAGT
Source organism: Candidatus Termititenax persephonae (assembly GCA_003864475.1). Classification (GTDB taxonomy): domain Bacteria; phylum Margulisbacteria; class Termititenacia; order Termititenacales; family Termititenacaceae; genus Termititenax; species Termititenax persephonae. The sequence goes on from BGZO01000003.1 coordinate 32,459, forward strand.
CCGCTATTGTAAATTGCCGCGCCGGCGGTCGGCCTGACGAGCAGGATATAACACAGCGCGGGCAGACCAAAGGCTAAGTTTAGCAAACCACTGTAAATAAGTTTTTTGGCTTCTGGATAAGAGAAACGTTTAAGCCAAAAATTGACTAAATAATACGCGGGCAGTAAAAAAAATAGTTGATAATGTGCATAAACAAATAAAGTTGTCAGCCCGGCGGAAGTCAGCCAATGCTGGCGAAAAAAATTTTCCTGCCGGCTGTGCTGCAACAGCAGCAATAAGCCCGCCGCCGCCAGACAGCCGATAGCGTAGCTGTAGGATTGTTTGGCGAAAATAATGTTTTCTAGAGACAAGGCGCCAATGAGAACGCCGAGCAGTAAGGCGGTGTGGTTGTTTTTTTTTAAAATAAAGCACAGCAATAAAATGGTCAGCAGGCTAAAGACACAAGACGGCAAACGTCCCATAAAAAGCAGAGTGTTGTAGTTTTGCTGGTCGTTGATTAGAAACGGTGTGATTAAAAATTGTAGCGGCGCATTGCTGTTGGTCAGCGGGACAATCAGAAAACGGGCAAGATAAAAGGTTGCGTCAAAAATAAAGCGGGTCTGCGGATTTTCGTAAATATTTTTGATTAAGGTTTTTTGTCGGGAATGATACGCCGCGTTGAGCGGGTTGTCGATGATGTCCAGCAATTCTTGGCGATAGTCCGGGTGTTTGGCGCGCAGAATATCGATAATAGTTATGGCATCGTCTAAGTGGACAAAATGCGTCCCCAAATCTGCCAAGCGCACGGCACAAGCCAGAAGGAGAATTAAAAGCAAACAGACTTTTTTTAATTTACCCATGGGCAGAATTATTTATTTAATAATTTTTCGATAATATATCTTGGCCGCTGTTTGGTTTCCAGATAAATCTTGCCAATATATTCGCCAATGACCCCGATAGAAAAAATAATCAAGCCGCCGATAGCCCAAAGCGAAACTGCTAAACTAGCCCAGCCGACTATGGTATGTCCAGAGAAATAACGGTAGATAGACCAGACAATCATGGCCAAGCTGACCAAAAGCAACAATATGCCGAGTAAGGTAATCAGACGGATAGGTTTAATAGATAGAGACGTGATGCCTTCGAGCGCAAAATTCAGCATTTTGTAGAACGGATATTTGCTTGTGCCTGCCAGGCGTTTGGCACGCGTGTAATACTCTACGCCGGTTTTATACCCCAGCAGGGGAATAATCCCGCGCAAGAAAAGATTTACTTCGCCATACTCTGCCAGCGCGTCTAAGGCTCGTCTGCCCATTAGACGAAAGTCCGCGTGATTATAAATGGTCTGGACCCCCAGCAGGCTCATAAGTTTGTAAAAAGCCTGCGCGGTTATTTTTTTGAAGAGACCGTCTGTTTGGCGGTTATTGCGCACGCCGTAAACTATTTCACAGCCAGCTAGGAATTGCCGAACCATGCCGTCGATAACAGTGATGTCATCCTGCATATCGGCATCAATAGAAATAACCGCGTCGCAGGAGTCTTTGACGGTCAATAGCCCGCAGAGCAAAGCGTTTTGGTGGCCGCGGTTTTTACTTAGTTTGATTCCGCTAAAAATTTGCGGACAACGGCGATGCTGTTCGGCAATCAATTCCCAGGTTTTGTCTTGTGAGCCGTCGTCGACAAAAACAACCTTAGATTTTTTCGAGACTAGCCGCGCGGACTGCAGAGCGCGGATTTTCTGCGCCAATTTTACTGCGGTTTGCGGAAAAATTTCCTCTTCATTGTAGCAAGGAACGACAAGAGCTAGAGTAAGCATATTTGGCATTATAACTGAAGAATGTAGAAAAATAAATTATTCGTACCGTTGGTGTTCCAATAATTCGGTTCGTGTTCGATATTGGTAGTGCTGATTTTCTCGTAAATTACTTTATATTGATTATACGGTGTTTCCCAGCGCTGATTGGTTCCAGCGTTCCAAATTTGCTGGGAGATATTGAAATGCGTCTCATTGAGTTCTTCCCACGTGCTGTAAAATAAGACTGTTTTATAGTTACGCGTTGGCTGATTTAGAAAAATATTATGGTCGCCGTCAACGTAATTGTATTGCCGGCGCACCTGCGGGAACATCGCCAGATGCAGAGAGTGTTCATAGCCCGCAATTAAATTCGGCTGATAGGTCTCAATAATCTTCAGCAATTCTTTTTCGTTAATCGGGTCGCGCCTGTCCTGAACAAATCCGGGGAAGAAGTATAAAAAAATTCCCGTATAGACGAGCAGCAACAGATAGATAATGCTGTCCTTTAATTTTAATTCGGAGATGCTTTGGGCGATGGGATAAATGAAAAGCGGCAGGTAAACCAAGGATTGGCGGGTCGGGGTCATGGCCAGTTGCTGAATAGCAATCAACGCCAAATAAATGCCAAAGCAAAGTGTTAAGTAGAGAAATTCCGGCTGTCTGCGGATTTTGCCAAGCCCGCGCCAAAATGCCGCAAAGAACAATAGGCCAAACAGCCAGTAAAGAAGTTGGTCCGCGGTAACTGGGCTGAGGGTGTGCGTGATTACCAAAAAACTATTTCTGATAAAAAACCAAATGGGATAAAACAAAATATTTTGGCCGCTAGGCGTAAATAAAAATTCGCCGAATTTGCCTATAACATAACGCCCAGACTCGACTTGGGCGCCGTGAATGAACAGCAGGAACAATAAAGTGGGCAGGCAGAGCAGAAAACTGACCGCACAGCTTTGCTTCACTTTGAGGCTTTCCGCCGGATTATGGCGTTTTAGCCAAAAATTGGCCAAGTAATAGGCAGGCAAAAGAAACGCCACTTGATAGTGGGTGTAAGCGAGGACGGCGGCTAACACGCCGGAAGGCAGCCAGTATTTTTGGAAAAATTTATCTTCCTGACTGCGCTGAAACAAAAGTAGCAGGGTAGCCGAAGCCAGACAGCCGAAAGCGTAAGCGGGCGCAAATTTGGCTTGGATAATGCTCTCCAGCGACAGTGCGCAAATTAACATTCCGCCTAATGCGCCCGCGGTATTTGTTTTGCGGCGCAGAGTCAAAAAAATCAAACAGACGGTCAGCACCCCAAAAATAAAAGACGGCAGACGGCCCATCAATAAATTTAAGCGATAGCTATAGTTTGGCGAAGTAATCAAGGTAAACAAGGTAGGCTGGATAGGGGCAATGTTAGAATCCAAAGGCAGAATCATAAATCTGGACAGGTACACCCCGGCCTCGAAAATAAATCTGGAGCGAGGATTGTCATATATTTTACGGATAAGTTTTTTTTGCCTGTCGTCATGATGCGGTCTGGCGGGGTCGTAAAGAGAGGTTAATAATTCTTGGCGAAAGCGCGGCTCCTGAGTACGGAAAACATCCGCGAACATAAAAACATCGTCATAGTGGGCGAAATGTGTGCTTAAATCGACACCCCGCGCGAAAAAAGCCAAAGCAAATATGAGCAGAAAACCGAGATGGCGCAGATATTTGGGCGGCATAGACGGTAATTAAAGCATAGAAATATAAATAAAGCAGTAAACCTAGTCTAGGAAAAATCCTAAGATAGAGATAAAATAAACGCCAATGCCTAAATTAATATCATTGCCGACTTACCGGGACGGCCGCGGCAGTTTGACTGTGGTGGAAAAAATCCTGCCTTTTGAGATTAAGAGGATTTACTATATTTATAATTGCGCCGATTTGCCGCGCGGCGGGCATCGACATAAAAAAGCGATACAAGCCTTGATTTGCCTGAAGGGTTCTTGCGCGGTCGACTGGAATAACGGCCAGGCCAAAGGCACGGTTGACTTAAACCAGCCTGACCAAGTATTGATTGTGTTGCCGGAGGATTACCATGTCATGCGTGATTTTACACCCGAGGCCGTGTTACTGGTAATTTCGTCGGAATATTTTGCCGCCGAGGATTATATAGACGAGGATTATTGATGCTGGAATACGAAAATCTGGCGCGGCTTAACGCTCCCTTTCTAGCGCAATACCAAGACAAGTTTGCCGAGATTGCCCAAAAAGGCTGGTATATTTTGGGCAACGAAGTTTCCTTGTTTGAGCGGGAGTTTGCCGATTATTGTGGTGCGCGATACTGCGTCGGGGTCGCCAACGGTTTGGACGCGCTGACCTTATCTTTGCGGGCGTGCGCTTTCCCCCCCCAGTCAGAAATTCTTGTTCCCGCCAATACTTATATTGCGACAATTTTGGCGGTCTTGCAGGCCGGGCATATTCCCGTGCTGGTCGAGCCGGACATCCGTACCTATAATCTTGATGACAAACTTGTCGAAGCTAAAATAACCGCTAAGACTAAAGCCATTATGCCTGTGCATCTCTACGGACGGCTGTGCGCCATGCCCGAAATTTTATCTCTGGCGCAGAAATACCAGCTGAAAATAATCGAGGATGCCGCGCAGGCGCACGGCGCGGCCTTGAACGGGCGCAGGGCCGGGGCGTGGGGAGATTTGACAGCTTTTAGTTTTTATCCGACCAAAAATTTAGGGGCATTGGGCGACGGCGGCGCGGTAACCACAGACAACGCAGAGTATGCGGAGAGATTAAAAGCCCTGCGCAATTACGGCTCATCCCAAAAATATTATAACGCAATGCTTGGCGTGAATTCCCGTCTGGACGAAGTGCAGGCGGGTTTTCTGCGGATTAAATTAAAATCTCTAGACAAAATCAACGCGCATAAAAATAAATTGGCCGCTATTTATCAAGCGGAACTGCCTGGCCAATTCATCAAGCCTTGGGTCGCGCCGGAGTATTATCATGTCTACCACATTTACAATATCCGCCACCCTGAGCGCGACCGCCTGAAAAAATATTTGGCACAGCAGGGCATCAAGACGGAGATTCATTATCCCGTCGCGCCCAATAAACAACAAGCCCTGCGCGGTATCTTGGCTCAGCTAGCTACGCCGTTGGCGGAAGAAATCCACCGCACGACGCTGACTTTACCGCTGTCCTATGCCCACACGGAGACGGATATTTTGCACGTCTGTAAAATCTTAAAAAAGTTCTAGATGGTTTTGCCGCGCGATTTGTAGTAAGATTTTGGCAATGACTGGACAAAAAATATCTTTTGTTATTCCTTGTTATAACTCGGAGCATACGTTGGAGGCGGTAGTGGCCGATATTTTTACGGCGATGCGCGGACACGGCTATGCCTTTGAGATTATTTTGGTTAATGATGCTTCCCAAGATAATGTTTGGCACAAGATTGAGGCCTTGGCCGCCCAGCAGGACAATATTATCGGTGTTTGTCTGGCGAAAAATTTTGGCGAAAATGCCGCGCTGATGGCGGGTTATGCGCAGGTCAGCGGCGATATTGTGATTTCGCTGGACGATGACGGGCAAAATCCGCCGTCCGAGGCGTTCACTTTGCTTAATAAATTGAACGAAGGCTACGACGTAGTGTTTTCCGCTTATGCCAAGAAACAGCATGGTATTTTCCGCAATATCGGCAGCCGGATTAATGATTTCATGGCGGAGATTTTGATAGGCAAGCCGCGTAATATTCAGGTCTACAGCTATAATGCCGCGCGCCGTTACATCATTGACGAGATTGTGAAATATAGCGGGCCGTATCCTTATATTACGGGCTTGTTTTTCCGCACGACCCGCAATGTGGCGAATGTAGTGGTCGAACATCGCAAACGCGCTCATGGCAAATCCGGCTATTCATTTGGTAAATTGGTTGGTCTCTGGCTGAACGGTTTTACAGCCTTTTCGGTCAAGCCTCTGCGCTTGGCTTCGCTCTTGGGCTTGCTTTTTTCTGCTTTGGGCGTTTTTTATATGGTTTTTTTGCTGTGGGAACGCCTGCACAATCCGCAAATGGTCATGGGCTACACTTCACTGATGGCGGTAATTATTTTTGTCGGCGGTGCGCTGATGGCAATGCTGGGACTTATCGGCGAGTATATCGGGCGGATTTATATTTCAATCAATAACGCGCCGCAGTATGTTGTCAAGGCCATAAGCCGCCAGACAAATCAATAACGGTTCGATAGGAAAGCGGTAGACCAGCGACCCGGCAAAAACTAAGTGAATCGCGTTGAGCTGTACGATATAGAGCAGAGGATAGGTGAGCAGGACATAGTTTTTAGCTTGGCGAAAAATCCACAGCGTGTAAGCGGCGAGCAAGACCAGCGGCACGAAGCTACAGAAAATCACGGTGCTGGTCAGTGGATTGGTATATTGCGGGGCGCGCGGATACGGTCGCCAGAAGATATACATTTTTTTGACTGCCAAGATTAAAACTTGCCGGGGATTTTCGCGGACAAATTTTTTCACTTCATCTTTGTACCAAGTCTGGCGTTTGTCCGGCGGCAGAGAGTTCATTATCTTGTAGATTTCTTCCAGCGGCGGGGCCTCTTCGCCCCAAATGCCGCCGCCGGTCTTATTCAGAGGATTCAACCCGAGATAAAGGTTGTGGTCGGCATTGCCGCCCGTAAATGACCATTCGCCGCCGCGGCAATAATTATAAGTTCCCCAGCTCCCGATAAAACAAAGAACCAGCAGGCCAACCATGACGATTTTTGGCCAAGGAATTTTACGGAACAGAAAGAACGCGACTGCCAGCACAACATAAGGCAGAAACACCGTGCGCACCCAAGAGGTAAACCCAAACACCAGTCCCAGCAGGACGGCGGACGGCCAATCGCGTTTTTGGTCAAAAATTATGGAACAATAGATTGACAAAACCACCCAAAAAACAAACCAATGCTCCATGGACAACTGCGTCGCATAAAAAATCAGCCACGGATAAAATGCGCCAAGACCAGCCGCCCAGCGTCCTGCGGTCTCGGAGTTAAAAATCGCTGTTGTGATTTTGTACAAAAAATAACAAAGCAAAAGCGCCACAACAGACTGGACTAATATTGACGGATAAATATAGCTGGTTTGACCGAAAATTTTAACTAAGGCCGCCAAGAATAAAATAAACCCTGGCGGTTTGGCCATGCCGTAGCCTAGTCCTGCGGCCAAAGCCTCGGCGGTCGGAGCATACTGGCTGTGATAATCCGGTAATTGCTGATGCTGCCAATACAGGCCTGCCAGGGCGCGCAAGAAAAAACCGCCGAGTAAAATAAACAGCCAATAATACTTATGATTTACCAATTGTTTGAAAAAATTCATGACCTTAAAACTATAGCATAAAACTAACTTATTGGGGCAGAGCTGCGTCCTGTTCTGTAAAACCAAAATATTGCGCGGTATTTATAATCGCGCAGGCGGTTAATAACGCAAAAAATGGTGCGCGAAAACGACTGTCGCCCATAATCGCACTTGTTGCCGCCAGATAAGCGCTCAAAAGAATAAGCGCAAGCTGTGCCAAGTGGAAAGTTTTCTGGTAATTAGCGATTAAGCTAAAAATAAAAATCAAGTAAACAAAAGCTAAATAAACCGCGTACAAGCCGGAAACAACATAGGCTAAAGTACTCGGCAAGATACTAAAAAGATAAGTCTGCGACGGGCCAAACAGCAGGACGAACAAACCACTGAAACTGCACCAAAGATAAGCGGGAAAGTTTGCCCGGATAAAGTTCCAGCCGTATTTTTTCTGTAAGACACTTAATTGCGCGGCGTTCAGGTTTGCGGCCTGCGGATATTGCCGGGTAAACAACTGGTCGTGGTAAGTCTGCGCCGCTTTTTCGTCTAGGCTACTTTGTGCCATCGTGATAATCGGCGCGTAATATTTTTGCATATTGTAATTGGCAATGGTCGAGAAAATAAAAACTCCCGAGTGTGTGTAATTACGGTATGACCAACCGCCGAACATGACGACAAAGCAAATTAAAAATAACAGCGGGCCGAACAAGGAAATCTTTCTGAAGCTGAAAAATAAAAATAATAGAACAATAACCAACAGATTGAAGTACATTAAAATCGGGCGTGTCCAAAGCGCATAATTAAGCGCCAGACTAAAAAGCAGAAAGTCGCTGGGCCGCTGGCCTTGCGTGCAGAAGCGGATTAGAAAATAAAAAGCCAGAATCAAGCAAAATTCAAACAAAGTTTCGGGAGCGATATTCCAAGAGTGAATATAAGAGGTTAGATTGGGCAGCAAGGCCGCTCCGCCCAGTGCGGCAAGGCTAGGCGTTACGCGCAGCAGGATTAACGCGCGGTACAGCAAATACAATCCCCACGCCGCCAATAAAATTTGTCCCAGCACAACGGCGGTATTATTTTGACCAAGCGCATAAATCGCCGCCAAGAATAACGGATAGCCGGGCGTGCGGTTGTAATCCGGCGTAGCGCCGTCGATGCTGAAAAAAGCGTGCAACCGGAGGTTTTGTGCGGTTTGCACGTAATCAGCCGTGTCATGACTGATAATCGGTTGCCCGTGATTTAGCGTAAAAAACAAAAGTACCGAGACGCAACAATAGGCCGCGCAAATATAATAAATCTTATTTTTATTGAGAAATTTGAGCATAAATTTATTTACTGCCAACGAAATTAAATTCACAGCTTGAACAAGTATATCAGAAAGATTTAGATTCGAGAATATGGACAGGGAATACCTTTAAGACCGTCGCGCAGGGGGAGAGTTGGCTGTTGCTGGCGTTTAGTTGGATGAGAAATGTGTGTTATAATTTTTTACTTTAATGGGGGGAATATTTTGAAGCTCAGTGTCATCATACCGATTTACAATGAATACAATAATATTGACGCAGTTATTCAGGCTATCAAGGCAGTGGCTTTGCCGGAGCAGGTTGACGCGTTGGAATTGATTTTGGTGGACGATGGGTCGCATGATGGCACGGCACAAAAATTGGCAAGCTACAAAAATGATAAAATGATAATCGTCCATTCCTCGCGCTTTAATTTTGGCAAAGGCATGGCGACACGTATCGGCTTGACTTATGTAACTGGCGACATAGTTTTGATTCAGGATGCGGATTTGGAATACGACCCCAATGATTATCCTGTTCTGCTCAAGCCGATTATTGAGGATAATGCCGCGATAGTTTACGGGTCGCGGTTTCTCAAAAAATCTCGGCCCCGCGGTATGGCTTTTCAGAATTGGCTGGCCAATCAATTGTTAAAAATTGCCGCCAATATTTTGTATGGGGCAAGGTTGACAGACGAAGCCACCGCCTACAAGATGTTTAAGACGGAAGCGATTAAGGCGCTCAATCTCAAAGCCAAGCGTTTTGAACTTTGCCCGGAACTGACGGCCAAGGCTTTGAAAAAAGGCTACAAAATCGTGGAAGTGCCTATTAACTACAAAGGACGCACGGTGGAAGAGGGCAAAAAGATAAAATGGCATGACGGTTTTGCGGCGATTTGGACCTTGTGCAAGTACCGATTTGTCGATTAAGCGGAAACTGCCGCGCACCAGCGGGCGCGGCCAGACTAAACATCAGACTTTTTTTCTGCTAGAATATCCCGCGCAAGCCGAGATAGCTCAGCTGGTAGAGCAGCGCATTCGTAATGCGCGGGTCGCAGGTTCAATTCCTGTTCTCGGCTCCAGAAATTAAGATTTGGTGTAGATTTACGAAAAAATTATAAAGTTATAATTTTTCTACCCAATTATCTTAAAGAAAATACGAGGGAGTTAAATGTCGATGAGAAAAAAATCAACCAAAACCAAACAACCTGCCAAAAACAAAAGAAAGCTGGGGGCAGTTATTTTAGGCGGTGTGGTTTTAGCGGCAGCTGTTTTCTTGGTTTACCATTGGTCAGGCCAATCCATTCCCACCCCGGCGGAAACGTCCGCCGCGGTTCACCTAAAAAGGACAACCAAAATCTTGGCAGTCAATGATACCCTGTCCAATCTGACCTCTAATTACAAATATCCCCAGCCCGTTGAGGTCAAGACAGTAAAGATTCCCTACCGCTTGGGCGGAGTAAAAATCACTTCCATAAATCCGAATGGCTTTTTGTTTACTGACACGCTGGCTTTTGTTTTCGCTAGGGACATTTTTGCCGCTGGCGAGGAAGTATCCGCGGAAAAACTGATTTCTCTGCCGGGCTTGGACGGTGCCGAGCGGAGATTGAATGCCAATACCGTAAAGTATTTTATCGAAACGGATTTAAAGTACGGACAAACTTACCAGGGCAGGCTCACGTACGGCGGACAGAGTTTGGATTTTTCTTTTGTTAAGCCGTTGGTGATTGGGGCTTATTACCAAACTATTGAGCAGAAACCCCATTTTATAGTCAATGTTTTTTTGGGCGACCAAGGTCAAGATGAAAGTAAACATCCCCGGTTTGAGGAGATAAAAGAAATATTGGCAGAACAGCTTTACCTTGAGGCCGTCAAGGACAATAAAACTGTGCGGTCGAGCGTAACCGTTGAAAAATATAACTCCGGCAGATATTTGATTAAACCCAGCTTGGCTTTTTCTAAAAATGTTGCTTTAACTTTAAAGTCTTTTGAGAACGGCATCGTGAAGAACCGCAGTGGCGCTGCCTTAGCCGTGGAGAATGGTTATATAGCCCAAGACTTTACGCTGGAGAGCATATCTTCCGCCAATAGAATATTAGCTGCTATTGATTTTAATTTTTCCAAAAGAGTTACTTGGCCGGAGTTTATTCGGCACCTGAAAATTACCCCTTGGCCGACCGGGCTGAATTTGGAAAAGTTATATGCCGATGATTATTATTATTCACGCTACGGCTCGACCACGATGACTCTGCCCACCGACTTGTTCCAGCAGGGGGTAACTTATAATTTTCTGGTTTCCGCCGCCCTAGAAAACACCGACGCGGAAAAGTTAAACGAAGAGATTGAGTTTGCTTTGGTTCTGGCGGAAGCCGCCCCGCTGCTGGAGTTGGAGACGGGCATCAATGTTGTCGAGGCCGATTTTCCTTATTATTCTTTTAAGTCTAGGAATATCCATGCCGTCAATGTTGCGGTGTTCGAGGCCGATAAAAATAAGATTGTCGAGGCGCTGCAGAGCAATCTGTTTAGCAGCACAGCTAAAGAAGCCCAGCCCCAGGCCAAGCTGTCTAAACTCGGCAAATTAACTGGCAATTATCGTGTTACCGGCAATCGGGACAATTACCTGTGGTATCATAAAATAGACTTGGCGCGGCCAGGAATATATTTTGCCGCGCTAACCCCGTCCCCGGAGGACTTGGCGCGGCTGGGCAGGATGTCCCCGCGCGCTCAGAGTACCATTATCAACGTAACTAATCTGGGTTTAGTCGTCAAAAAATCCCTGCAGAATATTGCCGTCTGGACGACGGAGCTTAGCAGCGGCCAGCCGGCGGCGGACGTGGTGCTGGCTTTTTATGACAGGCGCGGCAAAAAAATAGCTTCAGCCCAGACTAATGCGGACGGTTATTGCGCTATTCCCTTGGCCATCGCTAAATTAAAAGCGGACATTTATATTATCGCCAGCAAAGGCGACGACACTGCCATACTGGCCACCACCGCCAGCCAGTTTGACTCCAATTTGGAGGCTTGGGAATTTGGGATTAATCAGGTTGATTTTGACACTTTTTTGGCAGGGGATAACAAGCGTTATTTTGTCGTTTCCGACAGCCCGATTTATAAGCCGGGAGCGGAGATTAATTATAAACTCTATGTCCGTGAATACAATGAAAATAATCTGGCCTACAGCCGAGGCCAGGCCACGGTTGAGATTAGGGATGCGCAATGGGATATTGCTTACAAAAAAGAACTCCAGCTAAAAGACGCTTCCAGCGCCGCGGACAGCTTTAGATTGAAGAGCAATGGTAAGCTGGGGGAATATACTATTGGGATAAGAACGCAGGACGATTATTTTTTAAGAGTCGGCAGTTTTGTGGTGGCGGATTACCGCGCCCCGAAAACTAAATTTAGAGTCAAACCGGAGCGCAGTTTTACCTATCCTAATGCCGTCGAAACTGTCGCTATTTCCGCCGATTATTATTCCGGACAGCCCATCAAAAACGCTCCCATCACCTTAGCCTCCAAATATCATAACGGCAGTTATTACTATGGAGAATGGGACAGCCCTTATAATAATTATACGTTTTATCAGCCTGATTATTTTACTTCGCTGACCCGCCAAGAAAGCCTGAGTAGCGGCTCGACAGGCCGAACCGTTTGGCGGCAAAACATTCTTAATCAACAGTTAAAACACCCCATTGCCTTGAGCCTAGAATTCACTCTGCAGGACGGAGGCCTGAATGAAAAGATTTCACAATATCTTGATTACACGATTTATCCCGCGGAGTTCAAAATCGGCATTAAACAAAAAGGCTTTAGCAATAAAATCAATGAGGTCAATGAATTTGATTTTATTACCTTGAGCCATGACGACAAATTAGTGTCAGAGCAAATCACCTATGCCATTTTTCTGGATAAAATTTACACCGTCCGGGAAAAAGGCGTGGGTAATTCTTTCGAATATCTCAACAGTATCACGCCGGAAAAAGTGGCGGAAGGCGTGCTAACCACTTCCCTGCGTGATTCCGTAACCCTCAAAAAATCTTTGGCCAGAGCCGGGCATTACTATATTCTCGCCAGGGGCGTGGACCGCAGCGGGCGCGTTACCACTACCAAGCTGGATTTTTATGTCAACAGCGGCGACTATAACTGGGGACGCTACAACCATGACCGTATCGACATTCTTACGGACAAGAAAACTTATGCGCCCGGCGATGATTTAAAAATATTGATTAAGTCTCCTTACCGCACGGCGACCGGCCTAGTTACTATTGAAACCAATTCGCTTAAAGAATATCAGCTGATTGAGATTGATAATAACGCGCCGCTCATCACTTGGAAAGTCAAAGAGGAATATTATCCCAATTGTTATATTTCGGTTTGTCTGGTGCAGGGCAGGGTCGGTCAGCCGATTAAAGTAGCGGAAAACGGGCAACAGCAAATTGATTTGGGCAAACCGTCATTCAAAATAGGCTATCAACAGATTAAGGTTACTAAAAAAGAGCGGGATATCCAGGTGCAGGTTCAGGCGGAAAAACGGGAATATTCTCCTGGGGACAAGGTAAATGTCAAGGTCAACTTTAGCAACACCAAATATGCCCAGCCGACCAATTACTGCGTCTTAGTGGTCAATAACGCGCTGTTTGATTTGGCTTCCTTGCGCACCAATATCGGCGAGGTAATGAACCCGGACATCCCCTTGCTGGTCAAGAATTATACTACTTACAATCGTCTGGTCGGTCGCAGGCTTTTTGGCAAAAAAGGCGCGGTCGCCGGGGGCGGCGGCGGATTGCTGGACGAGTCCGGACAGATGCGGAAAGAATTTAAGGATATTATTTATTTTGCGCCTTATCTAAAGTCCACCGCCGAACAGACTGGTTCTTTTAGCTTTACTTTGCCTGACAATGCCGGAGAATTTAAGGTGCTTGTCTTTGCCGACCAAGGGCCGGATATGTTTGGGCAGGGGCAGTTAATTTTAAAATCCAGCCAGGCCTTGCTTATCGAGAATGCCCTGCCCAATTTCCTCCGAAGCGCCGACAAGACCCGCAGTGGAGTGCTGGTTTTCAATAATACCAACGTGGCGCAATCAGCCAGCCTAGAGGCGCGCTGGAGCTTAGACGAGACGGCGCTGGACAGGACGACCCAAGACTTTACGCTTGCTGACCAGCAACGCCTTGATTTTGACATCTCTATCCCGGAGTTTTATCAAGAGGCGGCCAAAACTCTCAACGTGCTGGTCGCCGCCCAAACCAAGCAAAACCAAGACAGGGTAAAATTTTCTCTGCCAGTCTATCGGAATACTGTCCAAAAAGTAACCGCCCTGAATAAGTTGATTTTAACTAATCAGGACGGTGTTTTTTCCGGCACGGCCAATCTGCGGCTGACGGAACCGCCGGAAAACTTGCTGGAAAATCTTAGCCAAGTCAAGGTCAGTTTTGACCGCGACCTGGCCGCTTTATTAAAAGCTCCGGCGGAATATCTAATCTACTATCCGCATGCCTGCTGGGAACAAAAGCTGGGCATGTTAATCGGCAATGCGGCAATATCTAAATCGCCTGAATCTTCCGCGGCACAAAAGAAAGTAGCCCAAAAAAATATCGACCTGATTTTGGCGGAGCATAATAAATATCAAGCAGGCAATGGCCTATATGGTTATTGGCCGGGCGGACTCAGCCACTCGCATTACCTAAGCATCTATACTTTGTCCGCGCTCAATTATGCCAAAAGCTTAGGGCTGGCCATAGATGAAAATATGCGCCAAGAACTGGTAAAAACTTTACGAAAGGCTTTGGTTCAGGATAACCCGGACGCTTATCGTGCCAAGCCAGTTAGGCACTATTTGCTTTATGAGCTGAGCCGGGCGGGAACAGACGTGCTTCCTTTCCTTGAGCAACGGGATGCCAATTTGACTATTGAGGACAAGCTCTACAGATTGTTTTTGCTGCATAAATATAATGTTTTTCCTCAAGAATTGGCAAGTCTGAAGCAGGAAGTTATTGCCAATATTTATATCGACCAGTCTGACCGAGCGGCGCTTAAACCTGCTCAGTTTGCTTTATGGCAGCACGCCACGCCGGTCAAACTTACGGCTCTGGCTCTGCGCCTCCTCGCGGACATCCCGGACATGGAGCCATATACTTTGCGCCTGCTGAATTATCTTCTTCAGGAAAAGAGGCATGACAACAGGTGGTACAATACGCATGACAATGCGCAGGTCATCATGTCGATTCACAATATCGGGGACAAGTACTTTAGCGGCAATTTAAATGGTGTCCTGACAGTTGCTGGCGAGGAAGTTTATTCCGGCAGGGTGGATAGCAAGACTAAACCAATAAAACTGGCTAGCGCCAAGCTGACAGGCGAAAAAACTATCACGGCCGCCATAACCGTCCAAGGGAGCGCCTCGGCGGCGGCCTTTTATAAACTAGAGGTTACCCAGCACCTCAAACAGCTGGCCCAGCATGACGACAAATCTTTTAAAGTCAGGACAGAATATTTTGATTTGAATCGGCGCCGGGTCAATTCTTTTAAAAAGGGCGAGAGTTATATTGTGAGAATAAACTTTAGTTCCTATGAAGACAATACGTTTGTGGTTTGTTCCGATGAACTGCCGGCCGCGCTGCTGCCCGTGGATTTTAACCAACTAAATACTTCCAGCGTTTTGGCGGACAGCTTAAAAATGAATGTGCGGCCCTCTTATCAGGAAGTCAGACAGAATCGAGTGAGTTATTATTTTGATACACTGCCGCGCGGCAATTATTATGTGGAATACGCCGCCCAAGCCGGCGCGGCGGGAGACTATTTTGACCCCGGAGCCTTGGCCGAAAACATGTATGCTCCCGACGTGCGCGGCACAGAGAAGGCTAGCCGAATAATTTGTGATTAACTGGCGCTGGTTACTTTTCGCTGTCCTGTGCGGGGGTATTTTACTGTTTGGCGGCTGGCGGTTTTATAATCCGCTGTCCGGTCGAGAGTTGAAGACTTATAGTTTTTATGACCGGCAGGGTCGGCTGATTGGTATCCTGTCCGCGGACGGCGGCCCCGTCAGGACTTGGGTTGCTTTAGACAAAATCAGTCCGGCGGCGCAAAATGTTTTTATCAGTCTGGAAGACCAGCGGTTTTACCGCCACGCGGGTATAGATTTTTGGGCAGTCGGACGGGCCATGCTTGAGAACGGCAGGCAGGGAAAATTAACCTCAGGCGCTTCAACAATTACCCAGCAGTTGGCCAAAAATATTCTGAATAACCAAAAGAGAAATCTCTGGCATAAAATGGTCGAGGCTCTGCTAGCGGTTTATCTGGAGATAAAATATTCCAAGGCGGAGATTTTAGAGAATTATTTTAACCGTATCTATTACGGCAACTTAATCGGCGGAATCAATACCGCCGCGAGATTTTATTTTCAGAAAACCCCGCAG
This sequence comes from Candidatus Termititenax persephonae, assembly GCA_003864475.1. Lineage (GTDB taxonomy): Bacteria > Margulisbacteria > Termititenacia > Termititenacales > Termititenacaceae > Termititenax > Termititenax persephonae. The sequence continues at coordinate 48,243 of BGZO01000003.1, forward strand.
GAATTAAACGTCAAAGAAGCTGTCGCGCTGGCTTTGTTGGCCAAATCCCCGGTCGTTAATCAGCAACGCTTATTTGACCATACGCTGGCCAAGGAGATTGACCGCGGATTGGCTTACTTGGCTGACCGCGGCGTAATCACCAAAGAAGAGCAGGACTACTACCAAAAAGTGCCTCTAGCGGTCAAGCCAGCGCTCAATGAAAAAATATTGGCTCCCAATTTTTTATATGCCGTTTTAAAAGCAGAGGCGCGGCAGAAAAAACAGAGAACTAAAATTACCACCACCCTCGACTATGAATTACAAGCCGCCGTTGTCAATATTATCAAGGAAGAGTTGGCGCGGCTAAAAGATAAGCATATCAATAACGCGGCGGCCATCGTCATTGAAAATAAAAGCGGCGAAATATTGGCCTATGTCGGTTCCGCAGACTTTTATGATTCCAGCCATGCGGGACAGATTGACGGGGTATTGTCTTACCGACAGCCTGGTTCGGCCCTCAAGCCTTTTTTGTATTATCTGGCGCTGGAGAATGGCTTTTCTCCCGCAACCATCCTGCCCGACATCAAAATGTCTTTCCCTGCCGGGAATGGTGTCTATAATCCCCGCAATTATGATGACCAGTATCACGGCCCGGTAACTTTGCGGCACGCTCTGGGCAATTCTTTGAATATTCCGGCCATTTATTTGCTCTCTCAAGTAGGGGGCGGCAAGTTTTTAGCGCTTTTACAGCAATTAGGATTTAAGAATCTGACCCGCAGTCCGGAGCATTACGGTCTGGGCTTGGCTCTGGGCAATGGAGAGGTCAGTTTATTTGAAATAAGCAAGGCCTATGCTTGCTTGGCCAATGCGGGGATTTATTTTAAGAATTTGCTGTTTACCAAGGAGGAGCAGTTGGAGCGTCTGGGCTTGCTGGCGGCGGACAAAGTTTTTCTTATAACTGACCTGCTGAGCGATAATGCCGCGAGGGAAGCCGCTTTCGGGCCAAACAACAGCCTGAAGCTGCCCTTTCCGGCGGCGGCTAAAACTGGCACCACCAAAGATTTCCGGGACAACTGGGCTGTCGGTTACACTACCGAGGTTACTGTGGGTGTCTGGGTCGGCAACCATGACCAGAGCGAGATGCGTAATAGCAGTGGAATTACCGGAGCCGGCCCGTTGTTTCGAAAAATACTTCTGAAAACCAGTGCAAAGTATCCAGCCGGAAAATTTGCCCAGCCCGCGGAGATAGTCAGCCGAAATATTTGTCTGGAGTCCGGTCTGCTGTCCGGGTCAAATTGCCTCAAAACAAGGTCAGAGTTTTTTAGTCCCCATAATTTACCTCCGGCAGTCTGCGCCCAGCACGCCATCCTCCGGGGGCGGCCAACATTTATTTATCCGGCAATTTATCGAGACTGGCTGGCGGAAAATTTCCCCCGGCAAGAATATGCCCTGCAGGAAGACCGTCCGCTTAAGCCAAGTAAATTCCACATCTTGTATCCGCCGCACGATGCTTACTTTGCTGTCGACCCTGTGCTCAGTCGGGAAGACCAGCGGCTGACCCTAAAAGTAGACAATGAATTGGCGACCGAGTGGTACGTGGACGGGCAATTTATTGGGCAGTCTGGTTTAACTAAAAATGTCGCCTGGCAGTTGGAGCAGGGGACGCACACCATCGAAGCTTGGCAGGACAAGCAGGGTACGGCGGTCAGGATTAACGTCTATTAACTAGCCGCCGCTTAACTTAAACTGCAGCGTATTCTACGGCGCAGATTATCGATGTATAATGCCGGCCTATGTTCCAGCTGCGCTCTGAATATCAGCCGGCGGGCGACCAGCCCCGCGCCATAGCCCGTTTGACAGAAATAATGTCCGGCGGCGGGGCGGCTGTGCTGTTAGGCGTGACCGGCTCCGGCAAGACTTTCACGGTTGCCAACGTTATCCAAAATATCCAAAAACCGACGCTGGTCATAGCCCACAATAAAACTTTGGCGGCACAGCTCTACAGCGAGTTCCGGGAGTTTTTTCCCGATAATGCTGTGGAATATTTCGTCAGTTATTACGATTATTATCAGCCGGAAGCCTATATCCCGGCGACGGATACTTATATCGAAAAAGACGCTTCTATCAATCAGGAGATTGACCGCCTGCGCCACTCCGCGACCAAGGCCTTGATGACCAGACAGGACGTGATTGTGGTCGCTTCGGTTTCCTGTATCTACGGTCTGGGTCTGCCGGAGGAATATTTCCAAACGGTGTTTTATTTGCAACAGGGCAGGTCTATCTCGCGCGAGGCCGTCATCAAGCGGCTGGTGGAGATGCACTATGAGCGCAACGATGTCGATGTCAGCCGCGGCAAATTTCGCGTCAAGGGCGACACTATTGAGCTGGTGCCTCCTGACCAGTTCAACAGCATCCGGCTGGAATTTTTCGGTGATGAGCTGGAAAAAATCACGGAACTAAATGCGGCGGACAAAATGCCCCGGCGCAATCTGACGGACATTGCTATTTATCCCGGCAAGCATTACGTAACCGACCAAGAAAAACTGGCGATTGCTTTGCAAAATATTCAGCGGGAGATGGAGGAACAGGTGGCCGCCTTTGAAAAGGCAAAAAATCTGGTCGCCGCCCAGCGCATCAAACAGCGTACGCTCTATGACCTGGAGATGATTCGTGAAATCGGTTATTGCAGCGGCATTGAAAATTATTCACGGCATCTCGACAGGCGTTTGGCCGGCTCGCCGCCCGGCACTTTGCTAGATTATTTCCCGCAGGACTTCCTCTTAGTTGTTGACGAGTCGCACGTTACCGTCTCACAGATTGGCGGCATGTCAGCCGGGGATAGGGCGCGTAAGGACAGGCTGGTGGAGTACGGTTTTCGCCTGCCCTCTGCTCGAGACAACCGCCCGCTGACTTTTCGTGAATTTAACGCAAAAATCAAGGACGTGATTTATGTTTCGGCGACACCAGCGGAGTATGAACTGGCGCAGGCTGGCCGGGACAATATAGTGGAGCAGATTATCCGCCCGACTGGCTTGGTCGACCCGCAGGTGGAGATTAAGCCTATTGCGGAGCAGGTGCCGGACTTGATAAAAGAGGCGGAAAAAGTTATCGCGCGGCGGGAGCGCGTGCTGGTAACCGCCTTGACCAAGCGCATGTCCGAGGAACTGAGCCAGTTTTTGCTGGGCAAGGGTTTTAAAGTCTGTTATCTGCATTCGGATATTGAGACGCTGGAGAGGGTCAGAATACTCAACGACTTGCGGGCGGGCAAATACGATATTTTGGTCGGGGTAAATCTTCTGCGCGAGGGTTTGGATTTGCCGGAGGTGTCGCTCATCGCCATACTTGACGCGGACAAAGAGGGTTTTTTGCGCTCCGAGCGTTCACTGATTCAGACTATTGGCCGGGCGGCGCGTAATATCAACGGGCGTGTGATTCTCTATGCGGACACGCTGACCGAGAGCTTGGATACGGCGGTCAAGGAGACCAACCGCCGCCGCGCCATTCAAATGGCCCACAATCAGGAGCAGGGGATTACACCGGAAACCATCAAAAAGAATATTAAGAAATCGGTCGTCGCAGACGAGACCGTCTTGACTCAAAAACCGCCGCTCAAAAATCCGCTGGAATTATTGGAGTACGTTGAGCATTTGCGCCAGGAAATGTTCGGCGCCGCCGAGCGGCTGGATTTTGAGCGCGCGGCTCTGCTGAGGGACAAACTGAAAGAATTGGAGTAGAATAACGCGCACTATGGGCATGACCATTACCGAAAAAATTCTAGCGCGCGCGGCTGGGCGCAAGCAGGTTTCGCCAGGCGAGGTTGTTTTTGCCAAGGTCGACATCGCCTTGGCGCATGATGTAACTTCGGATTTGGCGATTGACATTGTGGAAAAAGATTTTGGCGGTAGGATTTGGAATCCCGCCAAGATAATTGTTTTACCCGACCACGGCGTGCCGAATAAAGACATTCAAGTCGCGACGCTGGTCAAAAGACTCCTCGATTTTGCGGAACGGAAAAAAATTAAAAATATTTACAGCGTGGAGACTGGCGACTATGGAGTTTGTCATACCATGCTGGCCTACCGTGGTTTTGTGCGGCCAGGGCAGGTGATTGTCGGCGCGGACTCGCATACCTGCCAGCATGGCAGTCTGGGCGCCTTCTCCACCGGCATCGGCTCGACGGAGCTGGGCAATGTTTGGGCGACCGGGAAGCTGTGGTTTCGGGTGCCGGAGACGATTAAGATAGAGGTCAACGGGGAATTGCCGCGGGAGGTCATGGCCAAGGATTTGGTCTTGCGCGTCATCGGCGACCTCGGCGTGGACGGAGCCTTGTATCTGGCTATGGAATGGACAGGCTCCGCTATCGCGGCGCTGTCTATCGACGAGCGGATGACGCTGACCAATATGGCGATTGAATGCGGCGCGAAGTCGGGAATCATCGCGCCCGATCAAAAAACCATGGATTTTGTCCAAGCGCGGACTAAGGAAAATTTCGCGCCGCTGTATTCCGACGCGGACGCTAATTATGCCCGGACGCTGACTTATCAGGCGGAGGATTTCGTGCCGCTGGTGGCGAAGCCTTATCTGCCGTCCAATGTCGCGCCCGCCCGGGATTGCCAGGACGTGCTAATCCAGCAAGCCTATATTGGCTCCTGCACGGGCGGCAAGTATGAGGATTTTGTCGCGGCGGCGGAAGTTTTAAAGGGGCAGAAAAAGGCCCCGCATGTCCGTTTGCTCATCGTGCCAGCGACCACGGAGATTCAACGGCAGATTATCCAAGACGGCTTGTATGATATTTTTATGGCGGCGGGCGGCGTGCTGGTTTCGGCGGGCTGCAACGCCTGTCTGGGTTATCATGGCGGGGTTTTGGCGGCGGGCGAGACGGCTGTCTCCACCACCAACCGCAATTTTCGCGGACGGATGGGGCATGTGGATTCTAGGGTTTATCTGGCCTCGCCACGGACTGCCGCGAAGTCCGCGGTGGCGGGGCATATTACTGCTTAGGAGTTTTAGATGGCTGACATAATGGGCAGAGTATTTGTGGTCGGGGACGACATCGACACGGACCAGATTATCCCGGCGCGCTACCTGACGACCATGGACCCGCAGGAACTGGCGCGGAACGCCATGCGCGACCTTGACCCCCGCTACGGAGCCTTTCTCACGGCGGACAATAAATGTGTTTATCAGATTATCGTGGCGCGGCATAATTTTGGCTGCGGCTCGTCCCGCGAACATGCGCCGATTGCCTTAGCGGCGGCGGGTATCCGGGCGGTCATCGCCAATTCTTTTGCCCGGATTTATTACCGCAATTCGGTCAACGGCGGGCGGAGCATTTATCCGCTGGAGACTGCCGATGATATTGCCGCGCAGGTTAAGACGGGCGACGAGCTGGAAATTGATTTGGACAAATTGCTGGTCAGGAAGTTGGTCAACGGTCAGACATTTGCGCTCAAAGATTTCGGGCCGCTCAAGGAGATTATCGATTGCGGCGGCCTGACCGCTTATAATAAGCAACACCCCTAACACATTGTCTCACTTTTTTTATTTACGCTATTTTGCCAATGTCTCGCTACCGCGAGACACCCCTCAGGCAAAAATCTGCCGCGCAGATTTTTGCCAGCTCCCCTTGTCAAGGGGAGCTAACTTTTTCAGTTGGACAGGCTGTCTTTTATAGACTTCAAGACGGCTGTTAAATTGTGCTTTATTTGTTCGTTTGTGAAACGCAGGAATTTTATGTCGAGATTTTCGATAATCCGCTGGCGGTCTTTGTCTAGCGCCGACTGCCTGTCTGTTTGGTGTATGCCGCCGTCCACCTCGACAGCCAGTTTCCGCGCCGGGCAATAAAAATCCAGCACAAAAGCTTTCACACCATACTGCCGCCTGAATCTAAGGCCTAATTTATTGTTTTTAAGCGCCGTCCAGAGAATAAGTTCCGCAACGGTCATGTTTTTCCGCAAACGCCTGCGCGTGTCGATGTGTCTTTTCATGTTGTATATCTTCGTCACGTCCCGATTATACATCACGTAATTGGTTATCTCCCCTTACTAAGGGGAGATGTCTTAAATCTGCTTGAAGCAAGCAGATTTAAGACAGAGGGGTGTCTGCGCTAGCAGACATGACGAAGCTGCCGGAGGGGTGTCTTGCGTCAGCAAGGCATCACAGTGCGCAAAAAAGGCTTTGCCCCAAGCTGTTTTACTGTGTCATTGTGCAATATTGACCAGCTTTTTGACAAAAATTATTTAGAAATTGGCATAAAAAGTGTTTCTTTAATCTACACCACTTGATAAAGGAGCGCGGAATGGCCACAAAAACTAAAGTAAACAGGGTTTCGAACATAACGAAATACCTGAAAAAAAACACCAAAGAGCAAAACCCCCAGAAGTTCTTATTGGAATTGGACGACATTGTTAATCATGAACTGGAAATGGTTGAGAATACTGCCAAGGAAGAGTCCGTCAAAAACACGATTCGCGAGATTAACCGCGGTGTGGTCAAAGCGCAGGTCGCCAAGCAGTACCGGGAGGCTTTCAAGCGCCTGGAATATTATCTCAAGGGCAAGCTTTTTTATATTGCCTATAAGGAATCCCGGAAATTCATCAAGTTTAAGGAAATCGATGCCATTGTTGACAAGGCGACCTTGTTCAGTTTCGTTAATGAGATTGAGACAGGGCAGGAGTACGCTTGGAAATTGATTGACAACCTTGTCGATGATTATCTGCGTAATTTCTTGTACGGAATTTTTACATATCTTTATTTCTAAGTTATCATGCGCGGGTGAAATTTACCGTCGTCAAAAAGTCCGTGAAGTCCGCGGCGCGTGCTGGTTTATTGGAGACCGCGCACGGCGTGATTGAGACCCCGGTTTTTATGCCGGTGGGGACGCTGGGTACGGTCAAATCGCTGACCCCGGACTTGGTTGCCGAGCAGGGAGCCCAAATCATCTTGGCCAATACTTATCATTTATTCTTGCGTCCCGGCGCGGACTTGATAGCCCGGGCAGGCGGTTTGCACCAATTTATGCATTGGGACAAGCCTTTACTGACGGACTCCGGCGGGTTTCAGGTTTTTTCGCTGGCCAAACTGCGCCGCATAGACCGGGACGGCGTGGAGTTCCAGTCGCCCTTGGACGGTGGCGCGCGGCATAAATTCACGCCGGAATTGGTCGTGGACATTCAACGCCAGCTCGGCTCAGACATTATGATGCCGCTCGATGTCTGCTCCAATCCCCATGACCCGAAAGAAAAAATCGCGGAAGATTTGCAAATCACGCTCGCCTGGGCGCGGCGGGCGCGTCTGGCGGCCAGGAATGGCGAAGCCGCCGGGCGGCCAGCGCTTTTCGGCATAGTCCAAGGCGGTCTGCACGAGGACTTGCGGCAAGAGGCGGCGGCGCGGCTGCGGGAATTGGATTTTCCCGGATACGCCGTCGGCGGCGTGTCGGTCGGCGAGCCGGAGGAGGACTTGTACCGTATCGCCCAGTCCACTGCCGCGCTTTTACCGGTGGAGAAACCGCGTTATTTGATGGGCGTGGGGTTGCCGCAAAATTTATTACAATGTGTGCCTTTTGGCATCGACATGTTTGACGCGGTTTTGCCGACACGTTTGGCGCGGCATAATTCTTTTTTCACACCGCTGGGTTTGGCAAGCATACTGAACGCCGCTTATGCGGAGGATTGGGCCCCGCTGGTGGACGGCTGTGATTGTTATGCCTGCCGCCATTTTTCCCGCGCCTACCTTAGACATCTGGCCAGGGCCAAGGAGATTCTGGCGATTGTCCTGTTGACTATGCATAATATTCGATATTTGGTAAACTTAATGCGTGATTTGCGGCAGAAAATTTTGTGCGGCGAAGTTTAGTGAGCCGCAGGGGGGCAAGGGCGCTTTAATGAACAAGACTCTCCAGAACAAACTGATTATGACGGCGATTTTTGTCCTATTTTTGGCGGCGGCCTTGGTTGTCTGGAAAATTCCGATTCGCTACGGTCTAGACTTGCAGGGCGGCACGCGCTTGGTCATTGAGGCGCAGGACACGGATACCGTCAAGGTCAATCAAGATGTCCTCACTGGCGTGATTAACGTCATCGACAGCCGCATCAATGGTTTTGGGATTACCGAGCCGACCATTCAAGCCAAGGGCAGCCGCCAGATTGTCATTGAGATACCCGGCGCGAGCGCGTCAGAAAATGCCCGGGCGATTGCTTTGATTGGCGAGACGGCCCTGCTGGAATTCAAAGAAGCGGAGCGGGTGCCGGGCGATCTCTCGCTTTTGAGCGAAAAAGAGCGCACGGATTTTATCGGCGACGGAGAATTGGCAGAATACGAGCAGTATGACCAGCGGGGCAATCTTGTCCGTACCGAGCAAATCATTTTGCGCAAGACCGTGCTGACGGGCAATGATTTGAAATTTGTCGTGCCTAGCACGGGCGAATACAATCAGCCCGTGGTCTCCTTGGAGTTCACGCCGGAAGGTGCGCGAAAATTTTATGCGGCGACTTTGCGCTCGGTGGGCAAACCGCTGGCCATCCTGTTGGATGGCCGGATTATCTCCGCGCCCAATGTCAATGAGCCGATTGCGGGCGGGCGGGCGCAAATCTCCGGCTCTTTTACGGTGCAGGAGATGCAGGACATGGTAATCAAGCTCCGCGCCGGGTCGTTGCCCGTGCCAATCGAGCTGGTCGAAAATAAAATGGTCGGGCCGAGCCTGGGCGCGGACGCGGTGGCGCGTTCTATCACGGCGGCTTGGGTGGCTCTGTTGCTCGTGGCGCTGGGAATGCTAATCCTTTACCGTTTCAATGGCTTGATTGCCTGCGCCGCGCTGGTTATTTACGCGACCTTGGTTTATGCCGCGTTGGTTCTGCTCAACGCGACGCTGACCCTGCCGGGTATCGCTGGCTTGATACTCTCGGTTGGCATGGCTGTTGACGCTAATATCATCATCTACGAACGGTTGAAAGAAGAATTGCGCGGCGGGCTGGCTCAGTCGGCGGCGATTAGCAAGGCCTTCGATAAGTCGCTCTCGGCGATACTGGACGGTAATATCACGACGATTATCGGGACACTTTTCCTCTTTATCCTCGGCACGGGGCCGATTAAGGGTTTTGCTGTAACGCTGTTGATTGGCGTAATCTTGTCGATGTTCAGTGCGCTGGTCGTAACGCGCCTGTTGATGCAGAATATTTATGCCGCCAAGGAGAGTAAATGATGGACTTTATAAAACTCAGCAAGTTTTCTTTCGCGCTTTCCTTTTTGTTTATTGCCGCCAGCCTGGTCGCGATTGGCTTCCAGGGTTTCAATCTCGGCATTGATTTTACGGGCGGCACGTCTTTGATTGTCAATTTTGCTGAACGACCGAATCTCGACCAGCTGCGTACTGTTTTGTCCGCGGAACGGGTGCAGATTACCACGCTGGAAAATGATTTTGTGATTAAAACTGCCGCTTTTTCGGAACAGCATAAAGATGAACTGCTGCAAATCTTGGACGATAATTTTGGTGAGACGCGGTTGCTGGATTATGAGGCTATCGGCCCGTCGGCGGGCAGTGAGTTGCAAAATCAGGCCTATCTTTTGACTGTTTTGGTCTTGGCCGGGATATTGATTTACATCACTTTTCGCTTCGAATTGTGGACGGGTCTGGCGGCGGTGGCGGGACTTCTGCATGACGTGATTATCACGCTGGGTTTTGTCTCGTGGCTGGGTCTGGATTTTAATATCTCTATGATTGCCGCGATTTTGACGATAATCGGTTATTCCATCAATGCGACGATTATCATTTTTGACCGGGTGCGGGAAAATCTCGGCAGTAAAGAATATGCGGGCGCGGACTTGGCGTTGATTGCCAATCAAGCCCTGTTGAGCGTTCTGGGACGCTGTATCAATACGTCGGTAACAACGATTTTGGCGGTTTTGGCGGTCTATCTCTTTGGCGGCTTGAGCATTAAGGCTTTTGCGCTGACGATGCTCATCGGTTTCACTGTCGGCGCCTACTCCTCAATCTTCATTGCCGCGCCGCTCTATGTTTTCTTGCGGCGGCGGCGGTTCTGAATATATGATGACTTTTGTCCATTGGCAGGTTTTTTTACTCTCTGTCATCCCGTTGCTGGAATTGCGCGCCTCGATACCTTACGGTTTTTTGGCAGACTTGTCGCCGCTGGTCGTTTTGCTTTTGAGCATTATTGGTTCTTGGCTGCCCGCTTTTTTTGTCGTATTCGTCTTGGAACATATCGAGCCGTTTTTGCGTAAGATAAAATTACTCAACGCTTTTCTGGACAGACTCTACGCCAAGACCCGTTCCAAGAGCGAGAACATTCGAAGATGGGAGTTTTGGGGTCTGGTTTTGTTTATCGGAGTGCCGTTGCCCGGGACTGGCGTATGGACAGGCTCGCTGGCCGGGTACTTGCTTGGTCTGGACAAAACCAAGGTCATCATTGCGTCTCTGCTCGGCACGACGCTGGCCGGGACTATCATGGCCGTCCTGATGTCTACCGGAGTTTGGGTCATACATTCCGTTACTTAATCGGCAGATATTTTTAGCCTTATTTCACGTAATTTTGAATTCTCGTTGTAATTCACGCTCAATGTCTTTTTGTTTCTTCTTTTCCTTCTTGTCATACATTTTTTTTGGCTGACCCAGCCCCAGCAACACTTTCACATAACGATTTTTTTTAATGTAAACTTTGAGCGGCACGAGCGCCAGTCTTTTTTGCTGAATCCGCCCGACGAGCTTGTCAATTTCGCGGCGTTTGAGGAGGAGTTTTCGTTCCCGGGTTTCCGCGGGGTTGTGCCGATTGCCCTGCGCGTACGGCGCGACATACATATTGACCAGATAGAGTTCGCCGCCTTTGACCCGGGCAAAACTTTCCTTGATGCTGGCGCTTCCCGCGCGGATAGACTTGACCTCACAGCCGACCAGCAGGATGCCCGCCTCTAAGGTTTCCAAAATGGCATAGTCAAATCCAGCCTTGCGGTTTATAATTTCCATTTAGTTAATATAGCATAATTAATAAGAACAGTGATTTAAATCAGTAAATCAAGTGAATGAGCGGAGGCGCGGCATGGCGGAGTTTATTTTTATCAAATGCCCCAATTGCCAAATGCCCATCAAAATCGACCGCGCCAAAAAATATCACGATTGCGAGGAGTGCAAATATGAGTTTCGGCTGGAGCAAGTCGAGGGCTTGGCCGCGGAAACACCCTCCAAGCCAAGCCAAGACGGCGCTAAGGAATCCTTGCTGGCAAGACTGAAAAAATTGCAAAACCCCGGCTAAAATCTGGTATAATCGCCAAGTGCGGGGGGTATTCACAGCAGCGGCTTGGGGTCTAGTCCTGACGGCGTTTTTGGCCGCCGAGAAAATGCCTGTCTCCCTGCGGGGCGACACGCTGATTTATCAAGGCGATAGTCTGTTTGCTTCCGGTAACGCGCGGCTGGTTTACGACGAGCGGGAAGTGCTGGCCGACACTATTCTTATCGATACCCGCACCAACCGCGTCGAAGTTACGGGGTTAAGGGCGCCGCTGTTGCCGGAGACCAGTGCGCAGAAAATTTTTATTAATTTTTACGAGGGCGGCAGTGTCTTGACCGACCAGCGCTGGCAGGGCAGGCAGGCCGGCTTGACGACCTGTGATTTGTTGGAACCGCATTACCGCCTCGCCGCCCGGGAGTTCCTTTACTATCCTGACGACAAAGTGGTTGCCTATCATTTGACCGCACATTTTTGGTTCTCGCCCGTGCCGCTTTTTTACACGCCGTATTATGCTTTTTATACCGGGCCGCGGCGGGTGGTTTTTACTTTTCCGAAAATCGGTTCTAATACGGTCGAGGGCAATTTTATCAAGACTGAGACCTTATATTTTCTCGATGCGCACAATGAGGGCGGTGTGCTGTGGGACGCGATGTCGCTCAAAGGCAATGGCAGCGGGTGGTGGCACCGTTATGATTATGGTCAGCCTGGCTTTTTTTACCTCTACCATGTGCCGGAGCGGGAGCAGCGTCCCCTGCGGGAGAGCGTCGTCCTGCGCTGGCAACAGAAATTATCTTTTGCTGAGCAGCAGTTGGAGCTGGACCACCGTTACCGCAAGATGTACCTGTTGCCGCAGGGTTATGACGACACGCTGGCGGACACTTTGCGTTACAGCTACCGCCAAGACAAGGATTGGCTGCAGACCGAGTATTCTTTTCGCGAGGATTATCAGGCGGAGCGCGAGTCCCAGCATTTGCAGTCCAATTCGACTATCGGAGCGCAGACCAATCAAACCGTCTGGCAAAAAGACTTTCGCCGCGCTGACGGCTACCGTTATGAGGCCCTGAATATCGACGAGCGCTATCAGCTGAGCGACGAGTGGCAGTACCGTATCAATCCAGTTTATTACCGGGTCAAGACGACGCAGGATGAATTTTATGAACAGCGTCTGGACTTGGCGCATACTTTGGAGCTGTCGCCGCAGGAGAAGAAGTATTTTGAGAAAATGACCGTCGAGGCCAATTATTATTATGACTTGGACCAAGGCACGGTAACGACGGACACGCTCTCCGCCGAATGGCTGGAGAAAACGCCGCAGATTACCGTCAAGGCGGTGCGGCAGAATATCGGAGGTGCGGATGAGGACGCGGCGTGGTTTTCGCTGGACTCCAGCTACAGCAGTGGCTGGATACGCGAGTCCAAATATTTTGGCTACGTCAACGGGCGCGAACGGCGGAGATTTTTTGAGACCGCGAAATACACGGCAGACTACGCTTGGCACAAAACTTTTCGGTTGCCGGGGGCGCAGCTTACCCTGCTCGAAAGTTATGCCCAGACGGCTTACGCCACCCAGGATCAACACTATCAATTCTCCGACCGCCCGTATCTGCTGACCGATTGGTGGGGGTTTTTCAAGAACAAATTGGAGTATGAACGGACACAGGGCGAGGGCGGCTCGCCGTTCTTTTATGATGACCCGCGGCAATACTTGACGCGCCGCGGCAAACATACCGCCGGGCTGTATCAAAGCTCAAGGTGGGAGCTGACCGCGACGCTGGCCAAAGATTTTGAGAACAATCTCTACGATGACGATCTCTACAATCTGCGCGTCGACCCGTGGGAAAACGGCAGGGCGCTCTTCAATCTGGCGACCGGGCAGAGCCGCTACACCGCATTGTACCGCGACTTGGTTGGCAGTATGCAGCTGCGTTACGGCCAGAGTACGGGGCGTTTGAGCTTTACCAAGGATATTAACCGCAATGTCGAGGACAATGAATACGCTGGCAAGCTGAAAACTGCGTCCAGCGAATTGGACTTTTATCTTGGCGAACCTTATACGGAGGGGTCAGCTTGGAATTTCTGGCTTAGGGAATGGCATTTTTTAATCAAAAATACTTATGATTTTAACACCGCCTATTACAATCTCGACACTTTTGGCCTAGGCAAGGACTTGCATTGCTGGTACATGCGCTATCATTTCACGCCGCTGCGCAAGGAGTGGTATGTGGTCTTTTCGCTCAAGGCCTTTCCCGAACAGGAATTCAAGCTGACGGGCAATGAGGACAATGAATTTAATTTTGACGCGTTCTCCGACACGCTCAGCGCGACTGAAGTAAGGAGATATGAATGATGTATAATCACTTAATGTGGCGGAGACATTTTAAAACACCGATTTATTCCCCGGAGCAAGGGGGATTGTCCAAAATCTTGGCCAAGCTTAGGCGGGCAGGTTCTGTTTTGCTCCTCTGCCCGCTCCTACTTTTTTTCTTGCTTGGCTGTGCGCGGGTGGTTACGGACAAGTCTTTGACTGACCCTAGCACCGGGCAGACGCTAACCGTTACCGAGGCGCAATTTACTTTTACCTTTGCCTCTCCGCCCGCGCAAAATCCCGGGCAAAATTACTACCTTATTCTGGCCGCCGACCCGCTGACCGAGCCGGTCAATAAGGTGCATCCTTACGATGTTGGCAGCGGCGGCGGTAAATATTTTGCTTCGCCCGAGGCTGCGGATTTGGTTTCTACCAATCAAAATTTACGCAACACTTATTTTAACGGACAGACCGCCGAGGAAATCAATCTCGATGACATTTATGCGGCTCATTTTAATCATTGGCGGCAGTATTATCTCTACAATCATTCCGGCCCACAGCGGCTGTACCAAGCCCCTTTTGTGTCGGCCAACGTTCCCAGCCTGACGGTCATCAATCATCCTGCGCCGCGCGTTTCCGGCGGAGTTTTATACTGGACTATTTCTTTGCCGCCCGGCCTGCGTAATTTTTATTTTGCGCTGGTTGCCGTGCAGGACGAACGTAAATATACGGACAGCGTGATTGAGGAGTCGCAGATTGGGGTGAACGCCCAGCGGCATTTGTCCCGTGCGCCCAGCAATCCGGCCATTCAAGCCTATACTGTCGATTTGGTGGAGTACTGATGCTGACGGCTCTTAATATTTTCTTGGTGTGCGGCTCGGCTTGGCTGACCACGCTGGCTTTTCCGCCGCACAATCTCTTTGGGCTGGCCTTTGGCAGTCTGCTGCCGTTTTTTGGGGTTATTTACCGTGAGCCTTCCTACAAAAATACTTTTTTGTATGCGCTGTTGTTCGGCTTGGTTTTTTATCTGCGCCTGCTGGTTTCACTGCTGGAGCTGAGGTTGTATGTCTCGCCAGTTTTGATTTTTTGCGGCTGGCTATTTCTGGCTTTGGCGCAGGCCTTATTCATCGCCGTGGCCATTCTGCTCGGCAAGTTCATTCAGCGGCATCCTGTTTTTAAAGGTTTTCCCGCCAGCCTGACGGACATTCTCGGTTATGCTTTTGCTTGGGTCTTCTTGGACTGGCTGCGCTCGCTGGGCGGCTCCGGCTTCACGCTGGGCGGTCTGGCTTATTCGCAGTATTTATTCACGGATTTTATCCAATTGGCGCGGCTGACCGGGCCTTACGGCTTGACCTTAATTCTGGTCCTGCTTAATGTTTTCTGGGGCGTGCTGTTGGCGCGGCTGATTGACCAGAGGCAAAACCCCAAAATAACCCGCGCCGAGTGGATTGATTGGGGCATTGCCGCGTCCGTCCTGCTCTTGGCCACAGGGTTAATCATTTTGGGCGGCGGCCTGACAATTTATTTTCAAAATCGGCAGACCGCTAAGCCTGTTGAACGCAAGCTGGTTACGGTTTTTCAGCCCGCCGTGCCGCAGGAAGATAAGCTCTCGCTGGCCGCCCATGCGGACTTAAAGACACAATATTTGGAAGACATCCGCGCTTTCTCGCAGACAGCGACGACCGACTTGCTGGTCTTGCCCGAGACAATCCTCGGCGAGTTCTTGCTCAATAACAAAGAGTTTATGTTCGCGCTACGCGACGCTTTGGATTTTTCGATTATTTTCGGGGTGCCGCGGCAGGACGAGTTGTCGCCGGATTTTCGTTACTATAATTCCGTGGCGCTGGTCAACCGTTATGGCGGCGTAACTATCCTGCATGACAAAAAATATTTAGTGCCTTTCGGCGAGTACCTGCCTGGCAAATTTTTATTTTCTTGGCTGGTTGCCGCCTCGGGTTTTTTTGACTCCGAATACACGACGGGGCGCAAGGACAGCAGCCGGGAGACTGGCTACGCGGCGGCGATTTGTTTCGAGTCGACTTTTCCCTATCAAACCCGCGACCAAATTGGCCGCGGCGGCAGGCTGTTGCTCGTCCTGACCAACGACGCTTGGTTCGGTCAAGCGCCTTTTCTGGACATGCACCTGTCCTGCGCCGTCCTGCGCGCCGTGGAGAACAACCGCTATGCCGTGCAGTCCGCCAATACAGGCCGTTCCGCCATCATTGACAATCACGGGCGCATCCTGCGCCTCTCCTCCCTCAATGCCAAAGAGTGGCTGACCGCCGAGACCGTCCTGCTGACCCGCAAAACCATTTACACTTATTTTGGCGAGTTGGCGGTCTACCTCGCCTTGGTCTTTTTTTGTCTCTATTTTTACCTGCTCTTGTTCAAGGAAGGGAAGGGGCGGTAGGCGGGTACAACAATCACCCGCCTTGCGAACATATAAGCCCAACTACGCGGGCAATTAAAATATCCTCTACGCGGCGGGAAATTTCAGAAAAAATTTGCATCGATTTTTTAGAACTGCCGATAAATCAATTATGTTTATTCCGGGAATAAATCCGCCGCCTGTTTTTGGAGAAAACTTTTTAGAGTCTTGGCATCCTGTATGGCCTGCAATACATCATCTTTTTCTATAGCCATATCCGTGGGATATTTTGACTGCACCCCGTACTCTGTTAGTTCAGAGCAGGCATAGAGAATTTCTGAAAACACTGGATTTATTTTTTCACAAAGCTTACATAAAACAGCCAAATCATGAATATGCGGCGGCTCTTTGGCTGTACGTGCGATTAGAAAACCTTTTAAATATTTTTCTGCCGCTTGCTGACAGAGGTAACAGATTATTTCGTATGGAGCAGGGTGCATGTTCAATAAATGCTCTGCCGCATATAAATCCTTTTCGGCAAATTCGCGCCAGCGGCGATAATCTAAGCTATCCATACAAAAGTATTCCCTCTCTGGCTACCTGGCGTTCCAGCGTTGGCGCCGCTTGGCGCTGTCGAAAAACACTTTGTTTGCTGGTCAATATGTCTGCCGGCATTTCTTTCTTTCGGTCAATCGCCTTGCGTATCTTGATTGCCGCGTCGATGTTGCGCAGTTCGACCTTATCGTCCAGCACCACGTAAAAATCCAGGTCAGAATCTTGATGCGGCTTGCCGTAAGCATACGAGCCGAACAGATATATCTGCTCGACAGGCAGGGTGGCGACGATGATGTTTTTTATCAAGTCGATTTGTTCTTGCACTTTAGGGTTCATGGGTTAATTTTAACATATTTTGCCCCGCCGCCTAATTTCCGCCGCTTACCGTTTCGCCGTTTTCGTACAGGCACTCTGGAGCAAGGTCTATCTCGCCATTGTTCCAGACTGGTGCGCCGTATTTTATCCGCACACGTTCAAACAATGCTTTGTTTTTTAGCGGACGAAAAACCGGGTATTTGAGCAACGGCTTAAAATCATAGTTTTTTTCCTCGCCAGTAGAAAAACGCACCCGCAGTTTGTAATCAGCAAGAGCGCGAATTTTAGTAACGGTCAGCACTTCCTGATGATTGTCCGGCGTGCCTGCATAAACGATGCCATCAACTTCGTACATTTCCTAAACTCCTAGGGCTTTATTTTTCCAAACTTTTCTTTGCGGACTGCCTTGTTCCACGCCGCGTACAGCTCATCTTCGCGCAGGATTATCCATGCCAAAACGCGCCGCATTTCTTTAACAGGCAAACTACCACCCAATAACTCTCCATCTATAGCGATTGTCGCTTTGTATTTATTATAAATAACATGGATATGCGGTTTATGATGACGTTTGATATCTTCAAAGTACATCTGAATAATAACGCCCTGAAACCTGCACAACTCCGGCATCGCTAATTCCTTTCATGTTAGCCTCTTAGAATTATATCACACCGGAATAGTAAATAACCGTAGCGCGGCGCGGCGGGGAAATTTCAGAAAAAATTTGCATCGATTTTTTAGAACTGCCGATAAATCAATTATGTTTATTCCGGGAATAAATCCGCCGCCTGTTTTTGGAGAAAACTTTTTAGAGTCTTGGCATCCTGTATGGCCTGCAATACATCATCTTTTTCTATAGCCATATCCGTGGGATATTTTGACTGCACCCCGTACTCTGTTAATTCGGAACAAATATCAGCAACTGTGGAAAAATCAACGCTTATTTCTTTGCATAATTTGCACAATTCATCTAGGTCATGAATATGCGGCGGCTCTTTGGCTGTACGTGCGATTAGAAAACCTTTTAAATATTTTTCTGCCGCTTGCTGACAGAGGTAACAGATTATTTCGTATGGAGTAGGATGCTTGTTTAGTAGATGTTCCGCAGTAGACAAGTCCATATTTGCAAACTCTAACCAACGTTTGGGGTTTTTTGAATCAGCCATAGACCAATACTCCGTTGTTGGCAATTTGTTTTTCTATAGTAGCGTTGTCTTTGCGTTGAAAAAATGCTTTTTGCTTACTAACCAGAATATCCACAGGCATATTTTTCTTATCCCTTATCGCCTTGCGTATCTTGATTGCCGCGTCGATGTCGCGCAGCTCGACCTTATCGTCCAGCACCACGTAAAAATCCAGGTCAGAATCTTGATGCGGCTTGCCGTAAGCATACGAGCCGAACAGATATATCTGCTCGACAGGCAGGGTGGCGACGATGATGTTTTTAATCAAGTCGATTTGTTCTTGCACTTTAGGGTTCATGGGTTAATTTTAACATATTTTGCCCGCGGCAAAACATCGGAAAACCTAACCCCCGGTGCGCCGCGTTTTCGTACCGCAAGCAAATTATAATCAGTTTTATCTTACAATCAAATACGTCTGTCTATCAATTTGTTGTAAATGAAATTTTGCCTGTTATAATCAGGCGATGAAATATGCCTGTTTTATCGATGAGTCTGGCGATCATGTTCTTAAAATAGACAAAGATTACCCAATATTTGTGCTTTGTGGGGTGTTGCTGACTAAAGAAGAACACGACAATCGGCTGACAAAGTTATTGAATGAATTGAAAACAAAACACTTTGGTCGCACAACGATAATCTTGCACACGGCAGAATTTTTAAGACCAAGAAGTTTGAATTCTGTGTACTACCCATTATGCGATGTCAATAAGCGGAATGATTTTTATAAAGACTTAGAAAATCTTATTAGAAATATTGACTTCAAGATTATAGCTATTTCTGTTAGTAAGCCAGACTATTTAGCGGATTTTAAAGAAGTAGCACAAGACCCTTATCTGTTATCGACTAAACCATTAGTGAAGACTGTTTGTCTGCTACACCAAGAATTAAAACTAAATGAACCGATAGATTTTATTGCAGAAAGCAGGAATAATGAATTGGACAAGCAACTGATGGCAAACTATCAGTATCTTAATTCGTCCATACCTAGAATTGCCGAAATGGTTGCGTTTCCTAATCCGGTCAAAAAGGACAAAAATGTTGTTGGCTTACAGCTTGCCGATCTGGTAGTAACACCTATCGGACGAAATTTGTTGGATAGAAAGCAATATTTAAATTTTGATTGCATAAAAAGCAAATTGAAATTGTTCAAAATTCCCGCTGATTGGTCGAGATTGAAAAACATAACATAAACAAAAAAGGGAGTCCCGCTTCGCAGTGCTCCCTTAATGCATTAATAATAGCACAAATGCCATTACCTACACAATACCGGCGGGAAATTTCAGAAAAAATTTGCATCGATTTTTTAGAACTGCCGATAAATAAGCAATTATGTTTATCTCAGGCAAGGTAGTCGCGGGCAGCGACCCCAAACCCAGAAATAGTTGGCTCGGCTTGTTCTGCGCCGCAGGTTTGGCGGGGACAGCCCTATTGTCCAGCGGTTGTGCGACGCTGGAAAAGCGGCGTGAGGAACGTTCCCGCGTGGAAGCTATCTTATTTGCCGAGGAAAATCGGCGGAATATTTCACTGGAAGTACATGCCCTACGTACCACAGAATATGATTATTTTGGTGAGCCGCTGGACGGACAGCAGGTTATTTTGGAAGTGCCGCCCGGGCTGCAGGTCGACAGGCTGGAGTATTTGGCCAATGATTATGTGGTGTCTTTGGCCGCGGCAGATTTGCCGCGGGATGTCGCTCGGTATCTCCAGGCCGCCCGGCAGGCCGACGGACGGAGTTTTTTTGACTATGTGCTTGATTATGTGGATCGGATTATTTTATGTCCGCACTATACTTCTAAATCAGGAGCGTGGATTGCTTTGCCCTCGCTGTTAGGCGTTACCGACATGAATTATTATGCCTACTGGCCATATCGAGGCGAGCGGCTGATTTTCTTGGTTACAAAAAGTTTACGCGAAGGGGACGCATCTTTACGCAATTATGTGTCTACCATAGTGCATGAGGCCGCGCACAAAGAGTTGAGCAAGCTTGTCCAAGATGAGCTGGTGCATCCGGCCTATCTGGGTGTTATCAGAAATAATGTGCCGGATTTTGCTCTCAACGAGCGTTACGCCTCGCTCAAACAAAGGGAATTTATCCAAGCCGTCATCCGGGACTTGGACTATAGTTTCGCCTGGCAAGGCCAGCTGTCCAGCGTGGAAGCCAGGATAAATGAATACAACGCGCAGCTTGGTTTAAAACAGGACGATTTTGACCTGCATTTTGATTACTGGGACGGTCATGACTTTAATTGACGCTTAAAACTTAAAAACCCAGCCTGAATTATCGATATATTCTAAGCGCCAGCAAAACGCCGAAAAATCCACCATAAATTACAGGTATATTTTATCTGAAAATGGGTATATCTCTCCTTGTTTGGCAGGAAAGGATGACCCCTATGAGCGATATGAGACTGACTTATGAAGACTTATACCGAAATAAAAACGGTATTGCTGCCGGGACTAAATTAACACGCGAGGACGCGGCGGGTGTAAGGCGGATACAAGCACAGCTTGAAGGTAAAGGGTTGAGCAATGATAATAATGCCTATAACCAAAGAGATTTCAATGAAAAGCCAGAACTGCGGCGGGAAGTCCTTATATATTATCTGTCTGGCGGTGGTACGATAGAGAATTTCTTTAAGATTAGTCCTGGGGGGGGGGATACGGAAAAATTTATAAGTAATTTATATGAAACTTTACTGGCTCTGAAGAACGATTCGGAAGCTGGGGAAAAGGTCAAGAGTTTTTTAGACAGTAAATTTACTAACTCTACTTTTATCAAGGAATGTTTGGCCACAAACTCTGGTCGGCGTATTCTAGAAATGTTTATCAAAAGTGATGCTCGTCGGGAAAGCCTTGATGGTTCTAGGTATGGCGATAAAATCGGCGCACATTTGGTTAATTTGTATCGTTATTTCAAAAGTTCCAATCCCGACACCGACATAAAAAAACAGATAGAGTTTTTTATCAGTGTTGGAAATTCCAGTAGTACTCCAGAAGTACGTGTTCTCCAAGAAATGGCCGAAACAGTCAAGCATTTTATTGCAAACCCCGCGCTGGGCGGCACGCCTTTGCAGCCAGGTGTTTTTAGAGACGTAAGGATGTCAATTCCGTCCACTGCCGCTGAACCCTCTTTTGAGATTACGGAGACTGAGATTACGGAGACCCAGCAAGCGACTGAGTTAAGGGTGAGGCTTGCCAAAAAGAAGCTTGCTCTTTATGAGGAAAATATCAAGACTTTTGACACTGCCCTTAAAGCTTGGGATGCAGAAAGAACACTCGACACCTTAAAAACTGCCCTGCAGGCTTATCTGGAAATTCCGGATATCAAGCCATCTGAACCGCACGAGAGATTGATGACGCTCGGCTGGGTAACGGATGCCGATGCGGGGAAGACTCTGGAAGATATTAAAAATATTATTGGGGGAATCACTGATTCGACTGTGCTTGAGGGGTTGGAGTCTGAATGGAACCCCGAAACCAATAAATGGACTCTGACCTATCCAAGCGTTGACCTTGAAGAAGAACCCGTGGAGAATCCTAGTTCGCAGGCGATAAAAGATGTTTTAGGCGCTTCCAGTGAGCGGCAGGAGTTGACTGCGGATAA
>BGZO01000004.1 GCA_003864475.1 Candidatus Termititenax persephonae
TGGGCGTAGGAAAGATATCGGCTTTCGCCTTGCCAGAACTATATAAGATTTGGGGCTGATTGGTCCCCCCGCTTTTTTGAAGTATTCCTCACCCATTCCTCTTAATTTCCCCAGGGGGGTACCATGTCTCGTGCCAACACACATATACATGATGAGGGTGTCCTAGATTTGGCGCAAGACTTATCGAACCGCAACGTAATTTTGTCCTGCGGAGATTTCCTGCTATAATCTCCGCAATATCTGCGGAGATTTAAAAGTGGCAAAATATATTTATGAATGGCCGAATTGGACAGATTTCGTCTGGGACGGCAAGCTGATTTTGGAGTGTTTAACCAAGACTGCGGCTTTGCAGGGGCGGCTCCTAGGCAAAATGCAGCAATTCGGCTTTGGTCTGCAACAGGAAGCCATGCTCAACGCTCTGGCGGAAGAGATTACTAAGTCCAGCGAGATTGAGGGCGAAATCTTAAATTCAGAACAGGTACGCTCATCCTTGGCCAGACAGTTAAATCTGGATTTTCCTGGGCAGACCGCCACGTCGCGCCATATCGACGGCCTGGTTTCCATCCTGCTTGACGCGACGCGCAATTACCATCAGCGGCTGGACTGCCCACGCCTGTTCGGCTGGCATGCCGCGCTTTTCCCGCTTGGCTACAGCGGTATGCGCAAAATCAAAGTGGCCGGTTTTCGTCAGGATGGTATGCAGATTGTCTCCACCAAAGGCTGTCGAGACATTGTTTATTACGAAGCGCCGGAGCCGCGCCTTGTGCCGTCGCTGATGCGTGATTTTCTGCGCTGGCTGAACAACAAAAACAATGAAAATAACCTGCTCAAAGCGGCGATTAGTCATCTTTGGTTCGTGATAATCCACCCATTCGAGGACGGCAATGGCCGGATAGCACGAACGATTGGCGACATGCTTTTGGCGCGCGCCGAAAACACTAATCTGCGGTTTTATTCCCTGTCCGCGCAGATACAAAAGGAGAAGAAAGATTATTACCGCATCTTGGAGAAAACGACCATCGGCACACGGGATATTACCGCCTGGCTCATTTGGTTTTTTGCCTGTCTGGGCAGGGCTATCGAAGATTCGGCCAGCCTGACCGCAATAGTCTTACGCAAGGCCGCCTTTTGGCAAAAAAACGCCGCGGCTATCTCGGACGAAAAACAGCGCAAAATTATCAACCTGCTTTTTGACGGATTTCAAGGCAACTTGACCTCTGGCAAAGTGGAGAAAATCTGCAAAATTTCACAGGACACCGCCACGCGCCTTTTGCAAAATTTGACGGCCAAAGGGTTTTTAAAAGTTGTCGGTGCGGGACGCGGGACACACTATATTTTGGCGCAATAATCTCCGCAATATCTGCGGAGATTTCCCTTCCGCGCTCGAAGGATTCCACGAACGGACGAGACGGTAGCGGCATCGTTGGCATCCCTGTGTGCCAGACATCGGCGCTTCGCCTTATTCGGCCAAGGCGCTGATGTCTACCTTGATTTTCTCCCCCACCTCGCGCACAAAATTCTCCACCAGCGGGATTAAAATTTCTTTTTCCCCGGTAACCACCAGCACGTCATGCGCGGGGGACTGGATTATCTCCGTAACACTGCCGAGGAACCGACCGTGCTGGTCGTAAACTTCCTTCCGCAAAACATCCTCGGCCCAGACCGTCTGCCCGTCCGGTTTCGCGGCGATGGTTACCGACTGCCGACACAAAGCTACGGCCGCAGTCCGGGACGTGATTTCCCGGAGAGCCAGCAGGATATGCGCCTTGTGCGGACGCGCGGCGGCCAGCGTGTATTCCGCTCCGCCGATAAAGATTTTTTGGCTGGGGGCAAAAACAAAGTCAGGATACTGGCACCGCAGTTTGACCTCGCCCTTGATACCGTGCGCACCGACGATAACGCCGAGGAAGTAAATGCCTATACTCCCCGGATTTCTTGAATCACGCCGTCTTTGAGCAACAGCTCGATGCCGCCCAGTTTTTTGTAGAGATTGTCGCCTTCCTTGACGGTGGTTGTACCCTGCACCGTCCCCTGCAAAAATTCCGAGCCGAGTTTTAACTCCTTGGCTTCGGCGATTTTTTTCTCTAAGTCAACTTTGGCCAAGACAGCCTGCTGCTTATCCATGTTGATTTGCTGGACGATGGCCGAGATTTGCTTGACAGTTTTTTCGCCTTGTTTTTTGAGATTTTCGACCAGCCGCTTGCCCTGCGTCTCCATGGTGGTCAGCTGGGTCTCCATGTTCTTAATCGACCGCTCCAACTCAGAGACCAGATATTTTTTGAACTCCTCGGTTACGGTAACTTTCACGGTTACATTTCTCTGTAAAGATAATTCTGCCATAAGAATACCCCCTTTTTTTTACTGCGGCTGCTTGTCGTCTGTTACGATTTCCACAGTCACTTTCTTATTCTGCTTCGCCCCGGCTGCCTTGACCACCGTGCGGATAGCATTGGCGATGCGCCCCTCTTTGCCGATAATTTTGCCCACATCGTCCGCCGCGACACTTATCTCCACGACCGTAATGCTGTTGCCGGAGGTTTCCGTTACATTAACGCCGTCCGGGTTGTCGACCAAGGCTTTCACTAATAATTCTACCAAACTTTTCATGGTATCGTCTCCCTAAACTTTTATATCCCTGCTTTTTTTAATAATTTGGCGACTCTTTCCGACGGCAAAGCCCCATTTTTTTGCCATTTTTGCAATTTCTCAACGTCCACTTGGAAAGCCGCCGGTTTGACTGCAGGATTGTAAAAACCCAAGTTGTCAAGATACTCGCCGGAACTCAAGGCCTTGCGGCTGTCAATGGCAATTACTCTATAGTAGGGTTGATGTTTCTTGCCCGTGCGTTTCAGCTTGATTTTTACTGACACAAACTTCACCTCCACAAAATAACGCATCCATTATAACTGCAAATCGGGGGTTTGGCTATAGGAATAAAAATGTGCTATAATTAAAAAGGGTTTGCGTCTCTAATAAAGGGGGAGACAAAGTGTTTAGACAATTTTATATCGCCGCGACCGGCATGAATGCCATGGAAAAAGACTTGGTCACGATTACCAATAACGTTTCCAATGTCAAAACCACGGGTTTCAAGAAGTCGCGCATCGAATTGGAAACCTTATTCCCGCAGATTTTAGAGGAAGCGGTGCAGGATGCCGAGACCACTTTTGAAAAAGGCTTGGTGGAGCTGGGTTCCGGTGTGCGCGTGGTCGGCACGCCCAAGGATTTCTCTTCCGGCACTATCGAGGTTACCAATAATCAGTTGGATGTCGCCATTCAAGGCGAGGGTTTCTTGCGCTTTCAGCTGCCGGACGGTTCGATAGCCTTCTCGCGCGCCGGCAATCTGCATAAGGATTCGGACGGCCGCTTGGTCAATATCAACGGTTACCCGATGGACCCGGAAATCCGCATCCCGGACACGGCAACCAACGTTCTGGTTACGACGACCGGCGCGGTGTACGTGCAGGAGGACAATCAGGTTACGCAAAGCCAGATTGGGCAGATTGAGCTGGTCAAGTTCGTCAACCCGACCTCGCTGAAAAGCGTCGGCGGCAATCTGTACGTGGAGACCGCGGCCTCCGGCATGGGTAGGTAAGGTACACCGGGCGATGAAGGTTTCGGGCAGATTGCCCAGTTCTCGCTGGAGAGCAGTAATGTCGATATCGTGTCGGAGATGATGCAAATGGTTGTTACGCAACGGTCTTTTGATATTATTTCCAAGGCCATTCAATCCGGCGAAGCGATGCTCAACTCCGCCATCGAAATAGCCCGCGGCTAATTTCCATGAGGGTTGGGATTTTTTTCTGGATCGCCTTGCTGGCGGCACAGTTTGTTGGGGCGGCAGAAATTTTACCGCATGAATTATTGAGCCTCGGTCTGGCAGAATTACGGACGGTGCCGCGTTTTGTTGACAAGGAAGTTACGCTCAATTTTTATAAAGTTCCCGACCCGATATTTGTGCCTACGGACAATTACACGATTCGGACGAAGATTTCCGCCAAAGAAGTTACGCCAGTGCTTTACATCGAATACGAGGTCTATGAGGACCAAACTTTTTTAAAAGGTTTCCGTCTCCGTTACAACGCGGCGGTCTATGCCGAGGCCTATTACGCGAAGCGGCGCCTGGGCAAAGGCACCGAAGTCAGCGCGGAAGATTTTTACACGGCGCGGACGGATGTACTGCGTTATTCGCGGTGCGTGGTCGCGCCGTATACGGACTGGGACGGCCATGTGCTGGCCATTGATTTAGCCCAAGACGAGCCGCTCTATGCCTCGATGCTGGGAGCCAAGCAGCTGGTCAATGCCGGGGACATAATAACGCTCGTGGTCATCAGCGACACGGTAACGATTAAGGCCAAAGCCAAGGCCCTGCAGCCCGGACTGCTCGGCGACAAAATCAGGGTGCAGATGCAGAACGAAAAGAAACGCCTCTTGCAGGCGGAAATCACCGCGCCCGGCGAGTGCCGCATAACCTTAGATTGAAAAATAGATTGAAAGGAATGAGAAGGGACAGTTTTTTTGAGTTGCTACTAACATAACCATATATTATAATAATAGATTAGGGATTTACAGTTTAATAAAGGGGTAGGGGAGAAATGAAAAACTACAGCAAAACACTGCTGGGAGCAGTGTTGATAGTCAGTTTTAGTTTGGCGGCATCTCTCTGGAGTGAAAAATCCAAGGCGCAATTCGTCCGCACCCAAGAGTTTAATGTAGGCGACACGATTACAATCCTCATTGATGAGAGCCTGAGCGCGGCGCAGTCCGGCACAACGCGCCTGGACAGGAGTTCCGATGCCGCGTTGAATTTTTCCAACCGCGCCGAGTCATCCGCAGAGGCCGGCCGCCGGACGCTGGTGGACACGCAGAGTAACAGCCGCCTAAATCTCTCGACCACGGGACGGACAAATTATTCCGGTACGGGCAGGACGGAGCGTTCCAGTTCAATCAAAACGACAATCACCGCCACGGTTATTGATGTGCAGCCCAATGGCAATCTTTTTGTGCTGGGACAGCGCTCAATCCGTGTCAATGAAGAGGTGGAGACGCTGGAGGTTTCCGGCATCGTCAATACGGAAAAATTAAAAGATGACAATTCCATCTCTTCCACCCAGATTGCCAATGCCAAGATTACTATCCGCGGCGCGGGAACGGTATCTTCGCCACAGCAACCGGGTCTTTTGGGCAAAATGTTTGAATGGCTTTTTTAGGAGCGGCAATGCGAAAAAAATTTTTGAAGGTTCTTTTTTTATTTTTAACCTGCTACGCTCTGGCCGATTCCCCGGCGGTACGCATCAAAGATGTCGCCACCATTTCGGGTATCCGTTCCAATCAGCTGATGGGCGTGGGTCTGGTCGTTGGCTTGAAAGGCACCGGCGATGCCAGCTCGACATTCTCGGATCGGGCTTTGACTAATCTGCTGATTAATATGGGACTTTCCAGCCGCCAGTCTGATTTGTACAAAAGCAAAAACGTAGCCGTCGTCATGGTTACGGCGGAACTGCCCGCTTTCGTCAAGTCCGGGCATAAGATAGATGTTTTTGTCTCCTCGTTGGGCGACTCGACCTCGCTGAAAAACGGTAATTTGCTGATGACCCCGCTCCGGGGCGCGGACGAAAAAGTTTACGCCGTGGCCTCGGGCCCGATTATGCTGGGCGGCAAGGACGCTTCCGGCGGCAGCGGCGGTAGCGGCGGCGGCAGCAGCGACCGTAGCGAGACGGTGTGCAAAGTAATCGAAGGAGCCATTGTCGAGCAGGAAGTGCCGACAGACTACATCGGACAAAACAGCATCGCCCTCAATCTGCACAAATCAGATTTTAATACGGCGACGCGGATTGCCGATGCTCTGAATCGTGCAGGTTATTCCGGCACGCGGGCCATCGATCCGGTAACGGTGGAGATTCCCATCGAGGAAGAGGACAAGGAAAACATGGTCAGTTTCGTCGCGCGGATTCAAGATTTTATGGTCGTGCCGGACAATATCGCCAAGGTGGTCATCAATCAGCGCACCGGCACAGTGGTTGTCGGCGAGACCGTGCGCCTGTCGCCTGTCGCTGTTTCGCACGGCGAAGTGGAGATTAGAATCGAGGGGGAAGAATCGGCAGGGACACCCGGCACACCATGGACACCCGGGACACAAGGCACGCCTTCCACCAGGAGAACCAGTGTGGAAACCAGCGTGGAGACTATCGCCGCCGCGCCACTGGACACGAGCGTCCCGCATCTTGGCAGGACTGGGCCCAGCGATGCCACGGTCTACTCCAACACAGTCTCTACCGCCACTTCCCCCGGCACGTCCAGCACCTTTGGCATACCCGGTACTCCTGATATCCCCGGTGGCAGTAGTGGTGAGAGCGTTGCTCAAGCCAACAAATTGGTTGTCCTCAAAGAAGGGTCGACCTTGAGCAGTTTGGTCAAAGCCTTAAACAGTGTCGGCGCCTCGCCGCAGGATTTGATTGCCATCCTGCAGGCCTTGAAGACGGCTGGCGCGTTGACGGCGGACATAGAGGTTATCTAGTATGAGCGGAATTGTGCCGGTCAATCCCGCAGAGTTTATGCAGGATATTATTATTCAAGAGGGCCTGCGTAAAGAGCCGACGGATAATGCCGGACGCGAGGCGGTTTTTCGGCAGATGCTTCTGGAAGAAGTCTTCTTGCGGGATATGTTCAGCAATGAAAACAGCGTTTATAAGCCGGAAAAAGAGGAAAATGAACTGGTCTTGAAAAGTTTGTCTGAAATGTACGGCGGCTATATGAAAAAAGAACTGGCCGCGTATCTGGTCGAGCAGGGGTTTTTGCAGACACAGGAAAGGATGCCTAAGCAGAATGGCCGATAAAAAACGCCTCAACCCTAACCCGCCCAAAAAGCTGAACAAAGCAGCTGAACATAGACCGCTGGCCGTAGATGTGCGGCAACGAATGTATCAACCCAATGATGACCCGGAAAGCAGGATAAATTTTCAGAATCAAGAGGAGGTAGTTGCGGCTTACACACCATTGGTACAGGTTATCGCCGCGAATATCACGGCCTCCGGCAAGATTCCGCCCAATTTGAGTTTTGACGATTTAGTCAGCTACGGCACGTCTGGCCTGGTCAAGTCTTGGGAAAATTTTGACAAAAACAAAAATGTCAAATTTAAAGTATACGCCTCTTACCGTATCCGCGGCGAGATGCTGGACAAAATCCGCAAAGAGTGGAAATACCAAAATCCAGGCGGGTATAAGTCGATTCACAAAGTGGAAGCAAAAGTCGCGCAAGCGGCCATCGACACCAAAGGTGTCAGCAAAACTGAGACCGAGGAAGAGGCCATGAAGAATATTACCGCCAATTCTTCGGTGGCTTACCTTCTGTCGTTTGAGGACACCCGGTCAACCAACGGCGACAGTGTTGCCGACAACGGGGCTTTGCTGGACGACTCGGTGGCGGAACAGATTGATTTTGCCACCGAAAAAAGAGCCCTCTGGGACGCGGTAAAAACCTTGGCCGAGGATGAGAAAAAGATAATCAAATTATTTTACATCGACGACCGCTCGCAAAAAGAGATTGCCGATGAGCTGGGGTATTCCAAAAGTAAAATCAGCCGCCTGCACGCGCAGGTTTTAAACAAATTACGCACCCGCATTACGAGGAGGTTAAATTATGATTTGGATTAAGAAAATCCTGCCGCTGATTCTGGGCTTGAGCCTGGCGCTGGCCGCCGTGGAAGAGATACTTTTTGATGAGGTAACCTTGCGTCTGGAAAATGACATCAAGGAAGCGACCCGACGGCAGGCGATTATCGCGCACAATATTGCCAACGCTGAGATTGAGGGTTATCAGCCGATTCGTTTTGAGGAGGAACTGCGTGAACTGCGCAAGACACCTGACGGTGTCTCCAAGGACAGGATAGTCATAGAGGACGAAATGGTAAAGATGACCAAGAATCGTATGCGGCACCAAACCGCGTTGAAGCTGTACACTCTCAAGACCGGCGTGGTAAAAACTGTATTGAGCCAAGGAAAATAAGAAATAACTAACCAGGAGGGTAATGATCATGAGGAAAATTAAGCTTGGGGTTTTCTTGCTGGGCTGGCTGGCTCTCGGCTGGGGCGCCGGGGCGGGCCTAGAGAATGCGCTGGACATCAGCGCCTCGGGGGTGGTCGCCCAGCGGACACGCGCGGAAGTGGCGGCGGAAAATATCGCCAACATGGACACGACCAAGACCTCGGACGGTCTGCCGTATCGCCGCAAGGTAATCCAGCTGCGTCCGGCGGAAAATTTCTCCCGGAGCGGACGCACGACCAGACAAGTTTTGAACGGCGTGGCAATCGCCTATGTCGGCGCGGAGCCTGACGCGGAGAAAAAGTTTCAGCGCATCTACAAACCGGGGCATCCCGACGCTGACGAGAACGGTTTTGTCCTGTATCCTAACGTCAATATTACCGAGGAACTGGTGGAGTTGTCGGAAATCAGCGGGGCTTTCGAGAATAATGTTGTGGTTTTTAACAACACCAAGGCGATGATGCAGGCCAGCCTAGAACTGGCGCAGTAATAAATAAAAACAAGGGAGGAAAATTTATGGCGGAAGGAATACAAGCAATCGGTGGAGCAGGAGTCCCTGGGCTGAACACGATAGTAGCCCCGGCCAATACACAGAATACCACGCCGTTCCAGATCATGCTGGACGCGGCCATCAGCGGACTGCGCGAGGTTAGCGCAGCCGAGGCAAAGGCGGATGCCTATATCGTACAATACTCGCAGGGCAATGTGAGTATGGAAGAGACGTTGATGGAAGTGCAGAAAATGACCATGGCGGTGCAGATGGCCACGACAGTGGTCAACCAAGTAGTCTCGACGTTTAAGGAAATAGAACAGATACCAGTCTAGTTTTTAAGTAAAAAAATAAAAGGAAAATAATCTGTGGGCGAAGAAGCTAAAGGCGGCAATAAACTAATCTTTATTATCATCGGTATTGTCGCTATCGCGGCCTTGGCCGTGTTGTTTTTATTGTTCCGCCCCGCTTTAAGCGGCGGGATAAAAATGGCGGCGGCGGCCGTAACTCCCAAAAAAGAAGCCCCGTCCGGCTATTCGGTGCTGTTCCGCAACTTGGATTACACCGAGGCGGCGCAGATTGTTGATTCGCTCAAGGCGCAGGGGGTCAAGGATTACCGCCTAGAGGACGATGGGCGGACCATCCTCGTGCCAAATAGAAAGCGGACGGAAGTGGTGCTGGCTATCGCGCAAGAGGGCATCATGCCAAACGGCGGCGCGATTGGTTTCGAGATTTTTGACAAGGGCAGCGCCCTGGGAGCCTCGGAATTTGACCAAAATGTTAAATTTTCCCGCGCCATCAGCGGTGAACTGGTGCGTAGCATTTCGCGGATTAACGGCATCGAAGAGGCTCGGGTAATCGTGGTCATCCCCGCGCAACAGCTTTTTGCCGCGCAGCAAAATCCCAAACAGGCCTCGGTCTTGGTCAAAATTACCGAGGGAGAACTGCTGACCCCGCAGCAAGTGCAGGCAATTGTTTCTCTGGTCTCTTCTTCGGTCGAGGATTTGCGCCGAGGCAATATCACGGTGGTGGATTATAACGGCAGGGTTTTAAGCTCCGACGAATATGCCCGAGACTATGACCGCTTGGCGGCCTTATTGGCTTTGGAAAAGAGTAAAAAAGGCAACAGCATTGGTTCCGACCTGCCAATCGAAGATACTGGTGAAATAGCCGATGAAAGCAGCATCTTTTCGCTGTACTATGAGTCAGACCGCGCCAAACTGAATAGACAAGAGAAAAGTCTGATGCGGGGTATCAATATCAATGTCAATGCCAGCGAGGCGGATGTCTATGCCGCCAAAATGAAATTCAAAGAACGCTACGAGTCTTTGCTGGAACGCAACATTAAGCAAATGGCCGACCAGTTCTTCCCGCGCAAGGCTACGGAAGTAAAAGTCAACGTCGAATTGAACAATGAGCCTTTTAACGCCACGACCCCGAATTCGATGATTGAAAGAATTACAGCAATGATTTTACTCGACCAGTATAATCAAGCCGTGGTGCTGACTCCCGAAGTGCGCGAGGCTTTTATGAAATCGATAGCCTCGGCAATCAGTTATGTCAAAGGCCGCGACCGCATTGACCTGCGCTGGTCGCCCAATGTCAATGTGCGCGGTCGCAAACCGACACCGAGCAAGATAAAAACCGATTCAGTTCCAGAAGTTCCCGCCCCCAAAGCCAGCAAAAGTGAGAGTTCCACATCGTCCATTTTAAGTGTCCTGCAGCAAGGTTCTACTGACAACAGAAAAAATATTTATTATCTGGTTGGCGGATTGACTGTTGCCCTGCTGGCTTTAATCCTTTTGTTGCGCCGCCGCAAGTCTTCTAACGTCGAGAAAGTGGGCAAAAAATCTGTTTTTGACGAGCAAACGGATGACCGCGAGGGATTTGCTGATTTGGTTTCACCCTCTGCCGAGGCCATCAAAGATTTGGCGGCGCAAAATCCTGACAAAATCGCGGAGATTCTGGCAAAATGGTTTCAAGAGGATGAGAAAAAAGCCCCGGAACAAAAGCCTGTCCAGTCGGCTAAACCAACTCCGCCTGCCGTCAATCCGTCACAGCCGCAACAGCCGAGCAGTCCGCCGCCGGACAAGCAATGAGGAGATGACATGGTAGTCATGCAGTTAAAAGGCAAAGAAAAAGCTTTGGTTTTTCTCGCGACACTCGGCGACGAGGTTTCCCGTAAAGTCCTGAGCTGCCTGCCTGATAAACTTTCCGGGCGCATCGCGCACGAGTTAAATAAGTTCAAGAAACCTTCGCCGGAAGCGGTCGCCTTCGTGCTGAAAGAATTGGTGGCTTTCTCGCTGGAAAAACAGCCGGAACGTCCGCAACTGGAAGCCCCGCCGGAGCAGGTCAAGGAAGAAATTGACCCCATCGATGCCACCAGCGAACTGGGCCGGATGCCTCTGCCGGAACTGGTCGCTTTCCTGCAAAACGAAATGCCGCAAACGGCGGCTTTCGTCTTGAGTCATTTGAGTCCCGCCCGCCAAAACGGTTATTATGAGTTGGTTTCGCCAGGCCGCCGCAGTGAAATTAAACAGTGCGTAGTGGAAAAAACCCCCTGGGCAGACAGTGTTTTTGCCGCGCTCAACGAGCGGGCTAAAGCGGGGAGATAATACCCATGCCTTTATTAAAAAAGCATACTATTCGGTTGGGAGAACAGGCTGTACATATGGGCGAACAGTTTGGGTCAGCCAATGCGCCGGAGGTTGCCGAGGCTGTCTTGGAACGCGCGGACGATAATCAGATTGTCCAAGAAGTAGTTTCTGCCGTGGAAGTGTATGCACCGCCGATTCCGACTGTCCCGGTGGTTGACGAGGATGAGCGGCAGAGAGTGCTGCAGAATATCCGGGAAGAAGGCAAAACTCAGGCCGAGGCCATGGCCGCTGAGATTAAGAAAAAAGCTGAAGAGGAAGCGCGCACACTGCTGGACACGGCGAGCAACAAGGCCAAAGAACTGCTGGAAGCGGAAACAGCCAAGGGCATCGAGCAGGGCAAGAAAGAAATATACGCACAATTGCGGAAACACATTGAGGAAGCTCAGGATGTCGTCAGGCAGGCGCGTAACCAGAAAAATGCCATTATCAAATCCGCCGTGCCGGAAATCCTCCGCCTGTCCACGCGGATTGCCGCGCAGGTTGTCCGCAATGAGCTGACGCAAAACCAAAATATTGTTATGGATATTGTCAAAGACGCTATTGAAAAAATTTCCGACAATGAGCAGGTGGTCATCAAAGTTTCGGCGCAGGATTTGCAGAACGTGCGCAACGAGAAAGACTTGATTATTGACCTGGTGGAGGCCAAAAATTTGAGCATCGTCCCCGACAAGCATTGTGCGGAAGGCGGCTGTGTGATTGAAACCAAGCTGGGCTTCATCGATGCCAAGGTCGTAACCAAACTGGACATGATTCAGACGGCCTTGCTGGATGTCCACCACGAAGAAAAAACCAAGCGCGAGACCACCCTCAAGGAAGCCGTGGAACGCGGGGAAGATATAGATATGGCCGCTGAAGAGCAGAAAGATATTGACGAATTGATGAAAGAAACTTCCCTAGAGGAAATCAAGGCACAGGAAAAGAAAATGCTGGAAGAGCAACAGGAAAGAGACAAGGCCAACGAAGGCAATAGCGTGGACAAATCACTAGAGTTGTAATCATGGTCATCAAAGATTTAACTAAATATTTACAGGCCGTCGACAATACCGAACACGTCAAGGTTATCGGCAAAGTTTTGCAGGCGGTCGGTCTGGTCATCGAGGCACAGGTAACCGGTGTGGCCAACGGCGAGCTTTGTACGATTTTTCTGGAGGGCGAGGACCCGCACCCGGTCTACGCGGAAGTTACCGGCTTCAAAGGCAACAATGTGCTGTTGATGCCGCTGGGGCAAACCACGGGCATTGCGCCGGGCTGTAAGATTGTGCCGACCGGACATCCTCTGCGGGTCGGCGTGGGCAATCAATTATTGGGGCGGGTGCTGGACGGGCTGGGACGGCCAATGGACGGCAAGGGCGCGATTGTAACCGAGGAATTTTATCCTTTCGACCGCGACCCGCCGGACGCGACCAAACGCCCGCGTATCAAGCATCCGCTGGCGACCAGCGTCAAGGCTTTTGACGGGCTGCTGGCTTTAGGCCAGGGACAGCGTATCGGTATTTTTGCCGGCTCCGGCGTGGGCAAATCAACCTTGATGGGTATGCTGGCGCGCGGCACGGAAGCGGACATCAACGTGATTGCCTTGATTGGCGAGCGCGGACGCGAGGTGCGGGATTTTATCGAGCAGTCGCTGGGCGAGGAAGGCTTGCGCCGCTCGGTGGTGGTCTGCGCGACATCCGACCAGCCGCCGATGATTCGTCTGAAAGGCGCGATGGCTGGCACGGCAATCGCAGAATATTTCCGCGACCAAGGCAAGAAAGTTTTATTTATGATGGACTCGGTAACGCGGTTTGCCATGGCGCAGCGCGAGATTGGTTTGGCCACAGGCGAACCGCCGACCACCAAAGGCTACACGCCGTCGGTTTTCGCGATGATTCCGCGCCTGATGGAGCGCGCGGGGACTTCCGAGCAAGGGTCAATCACGGCGATTTATACCGTACTGGTCGAAGGCAGCGACATGGACGAGCCGATTGCTGACACGGCGCGCAGTGTGCTGGACGGGCATGTGGTGCTTTCGCGCGACATGGCCGCCAAAAATCATTACCCCTGCATCGACATTGGCCCGAGCGTCAGCCGCTTGATGTCGGAAGTTTGCACGCCCGAGCATAAGGCGGCGGCAGGCAAGCTACGCGAGGTGCTGGCGCGTTACACCGAGGCGGAAGACCTCATCAATATCGGCGCGTATGTCAAGGGCAGTAACCCGAAGATTGACCAAGCGATTGAGAAAATCGACGCGGTAAATGAGTTTTTATGCCAAGCCACGGACGAAAAATTTGATTTTGACGAGACGGTGGCCCGTTTGGAGAATATTTTTGCTTAAATTGGGTATATTTTTGACATTATGAAAAAACCAAAAAAATCTAAAAGATTTGAATATAATCTTAAGGTAGTCCTGAAAGTCCGTGAGATTTACGAGAAGCTGGAAAAAGAAAAATTTGCCGAAGCCCAGCGCAAGTATCGGGAAGAGCTTGAACGCGAACAGAAAATGAAAGATTATGAGATGCAGCAGCAACGCACCTTGAAGAGCGGCCTGCAGGGCAGCATTGATTTTGCCAGCATCATGCACCGCCAAAACTTTCTCAAAAAATACAAACAAGACGTGGTGGAACAGGAAAATAAAACCAAGGAAGCCGACCAGCACAAAGAAGAGCAGCGCGAGCGCCTAGTCAAATCGATGAAAGACCGCAAGATTTTGGAAAAAGACCGTGAACATAAAAAAGACGCTTGGAAACGCTTGATGGACCGTGAGGCGACAAAATTTTTGGACGAAATCGCCACCGCCAAACATTTTCAGAAAATGACCGAACGCAAGCTGGATGAAGCCAAAAGAAGCGCGTCATGATAAAATAATCTTCATGCGGCGGTTAAAATCGGTATTGTTTTTAAGTTGGATAAGCCTGAGCCTTGTTTTTGGCGCAGAAGCGGGACTGCGGACCGAAAAATTAACCATCCGCGGGGCTTGGAATTTTTTAGGCGCACTGAACCTGAGATATGTCGAACACGGATATTCTATCGGCGCCTTCTCGGGAACATTAAAAGAAAACTCCTCTTTTGAACTTGCTTCGGGGTTGACTTTATTTGCGGAATACCCCCTCTGGCGTTTTGGCCGTCAGACTGAACTGCTGGGCGGGATTAAATATTCTTTTACGCAGAGCGCACGGCAACTGCACCTGTCCGGCTCTTGGGGCGGATGGGATTTTGCCCCCGAGCGCGAGGAGCTGCGCCCGGGCGAGTTTGCGGTGCAAAACACGGCGCTTTATCTGAAGCCGCGGTGGCTGACCGGACGCATTACACCCCAGACCGTTTCTTTTTATACGGCAAGCAATATTTCCTATAATTTCATTACCTTAAGCGGGGAGAGGGCCGCGCCTGCCAAACCAGACAGAGCGATTGGCTTGGGCGCATCGTTGGGCGCGGTTTTTTATGACGCAGTTGATGCCGAATTTGGCATTGATATGATATACTCCAATATCCTGAATAATGGCGGACGCGGCACATGGTCAGAATTTTATACAGCCTATTTGGCAGTCGGTTACAGAATTTAAAAAATATTAGGAGGTAATCCATGAAGGAAATAAAAGCGTTGTTGCTTTTACTGGGAATATTGTTTTTGAGCGGATGCAATGAAAGGTCGTTTGTTGGTTTGACGCTGGACACCGCCGCGCCGCAAAATAAATTGAAATTGGAAGTGCGTTATGCCCGCGCGGCGGCGCAAAAAACCGAATTGGAAACTAGCGGCGAATATCAAACCCTCGCCAATCCTTTGGACTTTTTTGAAACGGATGTGCATACAGTCTGGCCGGATGATTTGACCAGCAAACTGAAAATGACTTTTAGCGACGGGATTTTTTTGGTGGGTAAAGGCAGTAAAACTTACGGGCTGGACGCTGAATATATCAGTCAGCATAGACAGTCTGGCGAATGGCTGAAATTTCAAGAATTAAACGACGACATTTTCGAGGCCACACTGCCTTTCGAGAAAATTACCGACCCCGACGAGTTGACAGGCATTATTATTTTAGTCAATTCTAAAATGTGGTGGGAATGGATTGACCCCACCAATGTCCTGCATGACGACAGCAATTTTGCCAAGGCGATTTTCGTGCCAATCAGCAACGTGAAAGAGGACAAAAACAAAAAAGGGCTTTACCATATAACTATCGAACCGGCTAAAGCCAAGGATGCCGATATTGGTGATGGCATGATTTTTTTGGCGTTTTTCAGTTTTGATTATGAGAAAACGCGCGGCGATATTTTAAATAAAGTGATTGCACAGGATTATCCTTGTAATTGGGGTAGTAATTTTTTGATACCGTTTGGCGGTTTATTTAATACCAATCATGCGGCAAAAACATTGACCTACAAGCCTAAGATTACGACTTATTCGTCCGGCCCTTATGGCGGCACGACCACTCATGTGATTTATTAGAAAAATGCCCGGCGGCAGATTATCCGAATAATTTGCCGCCGACCGCGAAATCTTCTTTGGCAATGTCTTGAAAAATCACATAAGTGTCGCCAGCCCGACAGCCCGCCTCTTTAATCAGCAGCTGCTCCAGCTCGGCGGCGATTTTTTGTTTCTGCGCTTTACTGCGCCCCTTGACCCATTGAATGTTTACGACTGGCATGTTTTCTCCTTACCGCGGCGCGGCTTTACTTGGCGACCAAACTCTCTTCCCGCACCGTTATGTTTTTAGCCTGGTCGATATCCAGATACAGCGCGGTGTCCGCGGCGGCCTGCCCGGCAATGATTTCTTTAGAGATACGATTTTCGATATTGCGCTGGATGGCGCGTTTGAGCGGACGCGCACCGTAATTGGGGTCGTAACCAATCTCAATCAAATAATCTTTGAGTGCGCTGCTGAAACGCGCCGTGATATTCTGCTGCCGCAATTGTTTGTTGAGTCGCTCCAGCAATAAGTCGACGATTTGGCGCACCTCCGCCTTGGTCAACTGTTTGAATAAAATAATCTCGTCAATCCTATTCAAGAACTCCGGGCGGAAAACATTTTTCAACGCACCCTGCAGTTTTTCTTTCATTTTTTCGTAAGAAATTATTTCCTTTTCCTTGTCCGCGATGAAACCAAAAGCCGCCCTGCCCTGCTCTTCCGACCCGGCATTGGTGGTCATAATAATCACGGTGTTCTTAAAATTAACCGTGCGTCCCTGCGCGTCGGTTAATTGCCCGTCATCCATTACCTGCAACAAGATATTAAAAACCTCGGGGTGGGCTTTTTCAATCTCATCAAGGAGTATGACGGAGTAAGGATTGCGCCGCACCCGCTCGGTCAGCTGGCCGCCCTCGTCATAGCCAACATAGCCGGGGGCCGCGCCAATCAAGCGCGAGACGTTAAATTTCTCGATGTACTCGGACATATCGAGGCGAATCAGTTTGTCCGCGGACCCGAACAAAAACTCGGCCAAGGTTTTGGCCAACTCGGTTTTGCCCACGCCAGTCGGCCCGGCAAAAAGGAAGACCCCGGACGGCTTATTGGGGTCGGCCACGCCGGCGCGGGAGCGCCGAATCGCCTCGGCGATTGCCTCGATGGCGTTGTTCTGCCCGACGACCCGTTTGTGCAACTCCGTCTCCATTTGCAAAAGCTTTTCTGATTCTTTCTGTTCGAGGCGCGTGGCCGGAATGCCCGTCCAGTCCGCGATAATTCCCGCGATGTCCGCCTCGGTAACGACCACCGTAGTCGAACCGTGCGCCGCCTTCCACTCGGCGGTTTTGTCCGCCAGATTTTTCTGCAAATCTTTGAGCCGCGCGTTGATTTTCTCCAGCTTGTCTTTGTCCGCCGCGTGGGTAACCGAGGCCTGTTCTTTCTGCAGCACTTCCGAATCTTTTTTGAGTTTCTGGATTTCGGGCGGCAGAGAAATGGAAGCCAGCCGAACCTTGGCGGCGGCCTCATCAATCACGTCGATGGCCTTGTCCGGCAAAAATCTCTCGGTAATGTAGCGGCTGGACATATTGACCGCCGCCGTTATCGCCTGGTCGCTGATTTGCACGCGGTGATGCGCCTCGTAGCGGTCGCGCAGGCCTTTGAGTATCTCCGTCGTGTCCTCTAGGCTTGGCTGGTCGACGTGAATCGGCTGAAAACGTCTTTCCAACGCTGAATCTTTTTCAATGTACTTGCGGTACTCGTCGATGGTCGTGGCACCGATGCACTGCATCTCGCCGCGGGAGAGCGCGGGCTTCAAAATATTGGCCGCGTCCAAAGCTCCCTCTGCCGAACCGGCCCCGACCAGATTGTGAATCTCGTCAATAAAAACAATCGTCTGGTCATTGGCTTGGCGCAATTCATCCATGACCGCTTTGATGCGTTCCTCAAACTCGCCGCGGTGCTTCGTGCCAGCAATCATCCCGGCCAGGTCAAGCTCGATGACGTGCTTTTTCTGCAAAGTTTCCGGCACATCACCGCTGACGATGCGCTGCGCCAGTCCCTCGACAATGGCGGTCTTGCCCACACCGGGGTCGCCAATCAGGACAGGATTGTTTTTGGTGCGGCGCGAGAGGATACGAATCATGCGGTCGATTTCTTTTTCCCGTCCGATGACGGGGTCGAGCCGGGCTTGATAGGCCAGCTCGGTCAAGTCGCGTCCAAAAGTGGTCAGGGCGGTGCGCTCATTCTGCGCCGTGCGCTGGAAAAAAGTCTCGTCGATATTTTTGGACTTGCGCGTCTTGCGGTCGCCAAAACGGTCGTTCACGGCCTTGACGGTCTTTTCCAGCGTGATATTGTTTTTGTGCAGCACCTGCGCCGCCAAGCCCTCATTCTCGCGCAATAGCCCGAGCAGGATATGTTCCGGCCCGACATACTTATAGCCGAGCTGCATGGCGGTCTGATACGCCAGTTCCAAGGCTTTTTTGGCGCGCGGGGTCAGCATAATCGGCTGGTCGACAGGAATTTTGTTATTGCTCTGTCCGACCAAAATTTCGATGTCCGAAAAAGCTTTGACCAAATCCAAGTCCATATCCTTGAGAATCTGCGTGGTGCTGCTTTCGGACTTAATCAGCCCCAATAAAATATGCTCCGTGTCGATGGCCTTATGCCCGAGACGGCGCACTTCCTCGGCGGCCAAGTACAGCACCTTATTGGCGGTATTTGAAAAGTAGTCAAACATGCGGTCAGGACGGCGCGGACCAAAAATCTGGCTTAAAATCGCCCGCAATTCCGGCGGCAGAAAATCCTCAAACTCGTCAAAATTATTTATCTCATTTATTTCAGCCATGAGCCAATTATAACACCGATAGATTTTTATGGAACTTTTTTATCCTGCGCAACGCCTCTTTGAGCAAAACTAATTCCGTGGCGTAACAGCAACGCACAAAACCCTCGCCGCCCGCGCCGAAAGCATCACCCGGGACGACGGCGACTTTTTCCTGCTCAAGCAGTCGCAGGGCAAATTCCTCGGAAGTCAAACCCGTCCGGCGAATATCCACAAAGACATAAAAAGAGCCAGTCGGCTTGACGACGGGCAGGCCGATTTCCGCCAAAGCATACAGCATAAAATTGCGCCGCTGGAGATACGACCGCCGCATTTTGACCGCCTCGTCCTGGCAATGTCGCAGGGCCTCCAGCGCACCGTACTGGGACATGATGGGCGCACAAATCGCACAGTACTGATGCAGCTTGAGGATTTGTTCCAAGAGCGGGGCGGGACAGCAGACATAGCCGACGCGCCAGCCCGTCATGGCAAAGGCTTTGGAAAAACC
This sequence comes from Candidatus Termititenax persephonae, assembly GCA_003864475.1. Lineage (GTDB taxonomy): Bacteria > Margulisbacteria > Termititenacia > Termititenacales > Termititenacaceae > Termititenax > Termititenax persephonae. The sequence continues at coordinate 18,894 of BGZO01000004.1, forward strand.
GTTCAGCACGATGGTCTGGTCTTGCAGGCCGGGCAATGAGCCGATAGAGCTGTGCTGTCCCGAATAAGTAATCTCCGCGTAAACCTCGTCGGACAGGACAAAGATTTTATGCCGCCTGACCAGCGCGGCAATCTTGCGCAGCTCGGCTTCAGGGATGGTCGTGCCGGTCGGGTTATTCGGGGAGCAGATAAATAACGCCTTGGTGCGCGGCGTGATAAGCTTGGCTATCGCCCCGGCGGTCGGTATGAATTTTGTCTTGGACGTGTCGAGCGTGATGGGCTGGCCGCCCGCCAGCATTACCAGCGGCTGATAAGACACATAGCAGGGCGAGGCGACAATGACCTCGTCGCCGGGATTGAGCAGGGCACGCAGGGCGATGTCGACGGCCTCGGACACACCGATAGTGATGAGAATCTCCGTCTCCGGGTCATAACGTAGCTTATATTTGGCAAGATATTTGGCGATTTCCCGGCGCAGTTCAGGCAGGCCGCGGTTGGCGGTATAAGAGGTCAGCCCCTTGTCCAGCGCGGCAAAAGCCTCCTCACGGATGCTCCACGGCGTAACAAAATCCGGCTCGCCCACGCCAAGGCTGATGATGTCTTTCTGCCCGGACAGCAAATCAAAAAAACGGCGGATACCGGAGGGCGGGATTTGCTCGACCAAACGGGAATACTGCATGTCCATACCCTAAGGGGTTACGTTCAGGCGCGCGGATTTTTCTTTGCCAGAGAGGATGATGCCATGTTCCTTATATTTTTTGAGGACAAAATGCGTCTTGGTACTGCGCACCCCGCTCAAAGGCGCGAGTTTTTCCGAAACGAAGAAGGCGACTTCTTTTAAAGTCCGGCCCTCGATGATGACCTGCAAATCATAACCGCCGGAGATAAGGTAGACGGACTCCACTTGGGGAAACTTATAAATCCGCTCCGCCAGAGTATCAAAACCCGTCTCGCGCTCAGGGGTTACGCCCAGCTCGATGATAGCGCGGACTCGTTCTTTTTGCTTAGGGTCTTTTTCGGGATTGACTATCGCACCGTATTTGATAATCACGCCGTCCTCTTCGAGGCGCTGGATTTTGCGCCGCACGTCCTTGACGGGCTTTTTGAGCATGGCAGCAATGTCTTCCGGCGCTAACCGCGCGTCGCCCCGCAGTAACTCCAGAATCTCGTCCATAAAAAACCTCCCCGGCAGATTGGAGAAAGTATACACTTATTTGGCGGGAGATAAAACCTCTTTTATCCTGTGAACAGACCCCATCAGCCCCAAACCTTATATAGTCCTGGCAAGGCGAAAGCCGGTATTTCTGTTGTCAAAGGAGACATTAACAGCCGACGACTCAAAGAAGAAGTCGACTCTATCGGTGTAGGGGTTGTAGTCATTATAAGCACCGCCTCGGATTACATAATAATCATTAAAATTCGTATACGTAGTAGTTGAACACCACTCCGCAACATTGCCCAAGACATCGTAGAGGCCGTAGGCATTGGGTTTTTTCTGCCCCACCATGTGCGGCCGTCCGGAAGAATTGTTGTAATACCAGCCGTATTTGTCCATCTCTGTCTCACTCCAATCATCGCCCCAGATGTACTTCGTCGTCGTCCCGCCACGGCAGGCGTATTCCCATTCCGCCTCCGTCGGCAGGCGGTAGCACCCAGCATAACTCGACCCTGCCGCCACATCGTTGTATGCCATAGTTTTTACTCTTACATCATTGTAGTTGTTGCGAAGATTCACTAATCTATTCTGGTCGACATAGTATTGGCGTATTCTGTCCTTGACTGCGGCCGCTACGTCATCGGATTCCAGCGTCAGGTGCAGGCAGTATTGTACGGCATCGTCCCATGAAGCACGTACCGGGATATGTATGTCCAAATGTGAATCTGAATGTAAATCTGAGTTGTTGGTTGGGGCATAACCCATCACCCCCACGAACTCATCATACGTTGTTTCGCATTTGGCGATATAGAAACTCCTTCCTCCAGTCTCCAGTCTCACGAACTTACCCATGTCCATGACCACCGCCAGCGGTGTAAAACTCTGGAGCAAATCCCACACTGCCTTGGTCGATGGGTATTTATCATCCATTGTATCCGCCGTTATCGTGCTTACCCTGTTCGCCGTGCGCTCAATGTCGCCGCATTCTTGCAGATATGTCCACACTGCCTTGCACGTCGGGTATTTCTCGTTGCTGTCCTTGTTGGCCGCCCAGTTGTCCGACGACGTTACCTTATTTGCCGTAATCTCTTTCCCCGCCGCGTTCTGGACTATTCTCTTCTCCGCCTCTTTCAGCGAGTCTTGGACCACCTTGGCAGACGGGTACTGCGTATTTGTGTTGCCGTCCGACAGCACCCCCGTCTCCACCTTGTTCGCCACTTTCTCCATGAGGTTGAGCGCCGCTGTCATCTTCTCCGCGCTTAGCTGTTGCCCGCTCCCGATACCATCGTATGTGTCATTGTAATTGTTGGGCATAAGCTGGTTCCTCCACCTTTTTAGTTATTGCGCATAATGCACAGTCCCCGCTACCGCTTTTAAACAGTCCTGACAATGCGAAACCCAATGTTAGCGGCGCGATGATTGAAGGGGTGGGTATAGGAAAGGTCAAAGGCAGGATAAATCCCCATAGACCCGCCCCGTATAATACTATTTCGATAATCTTCGTTATTACCACACCACTCCCAAACATTGCCCAAAACATCGTAGAGGCCGTAGGCATTTGACAGCATCGTCCCAACTTCCCGTACACCATTGGTGTAATACCCCGCATAATTGTTTCTTTCGTATTTATTATCGGCATCCTTTTGATTAAAATCGTCGCCCCAGAAGTACTTCGTTGTCGTCCCACCCCGACCAGCATACTCCCACTCGCTTTCGAACGGCAGGCGATAACAACCAAGGCGGCCAGACAATGCCGCCAGCTCATTGTATGCCAACGTCTTCGTCCTGCTTGTATAATTATTGTCCCAATCATATGCAGTCTTGCACGCATCCGGGTCGACATAGTACTGGTGTATCCTGTCCTTGACTCCGTCCGTTACGTCATCGGACTCCAGCGTCAGATGCAGGCAGTATTGTACGGCTTCGTACCATGTAACATTTGCTACCGGAAAACGCTTCCTCTCAGGATATACTGGGTTATATGTATATGCTGGGTTATAGCCCATTACCGCCTCGAACTCACCCTGTGTCGTCTCGTATTTGGCGACATGGAGTTTCCTTGGTCCAATTGCCAGCTCCACGAACTTATCCTCATTCAAGGCCATCTCCAGCGGCGTAAAACTCTGGAGAAAGTCCCACACCGCTTTCGCCGATGGGTATTTCCAGCATTCTCTACTATCATTTATATCTGCCGTTATCGTATTTACCTTGTTCGCCGTGCGCTCAATCCTGTTGTTGTCGATGTATTTTTGTAGTACAGATTCCACCAGATTGCAGGTAGGATATTTCACGTCGCTGTTCTTATAATCGTTCCAGTACCAGACGACCAAGCCGCTCGCCAACTTGTTCTCCGTAAGTTCCTTGCCCATAGCGTCTTGGGTTATCCTCCTCTCCGCCTCTTTCAGCGAGTCCCAGACCACCTTGGCGGACGGGTACTGCGTATTTGTACTGCTCCCTGACAGCACCCCCGTCTCCACCTTGTTCGCCACCTTCTCCATCAGGTTCAGCGCTTTCGTCATCTTCTCCGCGCTAAGCTGTTGCCTGCTCCCAATACCGTCATACGTGTCGTTGTAACTGTTTGGCATGGTTTTATCCTTTTTTTAGTTATTTGCGCGCCGTGAAAAGATTGTGCATCCTGAACCTTCGCCAGATGGCATTTATTACCCCTTCTACCGTCGGATATTTGTCGTCCGTGGAAAACATGGAGATATCGATACGGTTGGAATCGTGGCTGTTGATGTAGTAGAAGAAACGACCGTCGTAATCACTCCTGTTTGTGGTAAGTTCCATGCCACCACCACTGACGGCGGCATTCCATGCGGCCTCTAGGGCGCCGCAACTCGGGTATTTCACGTCGCTGTTCTTGTTGTCGTTGGCTCCCCATGTCGTGGATGTTACTTTGTTGTCCGTGATTTCCAAGCCTGCCCCGCTCAAGGCCGCGATGGCCGCATGCGCAGCCTTCGCCGATGGGTATTGCGCCGCCGTGCTGTTCGCCGTTACCGCGTCAGTCTTGTTTGCCACGCGCTCCAGCAAGTTCAGCGCCGCGGTCATCTTCCCGGCTTCCGCCTTCACGCCTTTGGTTATCCCCGCGTAGCCGCTTGTGTATGGTGATGCCATAACCGCCCCCCATGTTAATTTGACTGCATGTTAAGTATAGCACATCTTATCATAAAACACAAGAAAAATATTTAATAGTATTTTGTAAATGACAGAGGTTTTTTTATAGTTAAACTATCTATGATAAATAACTAGTAGAAAGGATTTATAGTAGATGGACATACAAATTGAACAAAGGTTGAAGACCTTGATTAGTAAAAAGCTACAATTGTTGCGTAAAAGAGACAATTGCACTATGGAAAAAACCGCTGATTTTCTGGACTTAGATTATTCTCTGTATCATGGTTTGTTGCACGGCACCAGATTGCCGCACTTAGCCACGCTCATGAAAATCAATCAAGCCTACGGATTAAATATGGACTGGTGGTTTAGAGATTTTGCTGAAACCTACTCTGCCGCCGCGCCATTGCTTAAAGTAAATGTGGCCAAAAAAGCCGCCGAAAAGGAATTATTAGGGAACTTCAACAAATTGGATGCCCGCTCCCAAAAAGCCCTGCAAAGAATCCTCAAAACTATGCTCAAGAAACGCCGCGACCGCCTTCCGCTCAATAATGTGTATTTTCTTCAATGCGCTTGAATGTTTTAAATATACTCAAAAATTAATTGTTTTTCATGAATAAATTTAGTTCTTCTTTTAAAACAGCCCATATTTCCTCCATGTTGACCACCAAATCTTCTATTTCTGTCCATTTTAATTTAAAACTATAGGCGTGCCTGACAAAATGGCGGAAATTCAAATATTCACTTATTTTTTCTTTAAAGTCTTCTCTAAACACGGCTGTTCTAAGGTTTGTTTGTTCAAAGGCTCTGTCCAATAGTTTTTTATGCCATTTATCGCCAATAGGAATTTCTGCATCTATCTGTTTTACAATCAACAACAATATATTTTCTACACCGTTATAAAAAGAATGCAGACATAATGCGGCGGCAGATAATTCTACAAAATCCGGCACTTTTATTTTACACAGAGCCAGCAATGGTTCAGCATCACTAAGCAATTGATCTAGTTGCGTTATTTCAAACTCTATCTTTCTCTTAACACCGCTATCCAATTTTCACAACCTCGCCCAAAGAATTTAGCAGGGCAAAGAAATCTTTATTTTCATCAAAATCCACCAAATCAACCTTTTTAGTTAGACGGTCATCCAGCTTGGCATAAACTTTAAAAAATTTTTTCTCTGGCAGACCAGAGATGCCGATATCTATATCCGAATGTTTGTGCAGGTGTCCTGTTACCAGTGAACCAAACAAATACACAGCCCCGCACCCCTCGCTTTTTAATAAAGCCGAGGCCGTGTCTACGTCCTGCCGATAATCTTCTGGAAGTTTAAGTGATTCCATACACAACATAATATTCTATATTAGACTGGATTTCAATTTAATGAAGTCTGAGCGCCGCCGCCTTATATGACGAGCGCACGAAAATCCCGGAAAAGACATAATTTCTAAGCAAAGCTGACTTTTAGTTTTCTTCCCGTAGCCAGAGCAATTTTGCTCAGAAATTCTAACGTCGGATTATAATTACCGCTTTCCAAACGAGAAATATTGGATTGTTTTGTGCCAATTAATTCCGCCAAGCGTTTTTGCGTAAATTTCTTTTCCTTACGCGCCAAAATTATATCTCCAATAATTTTATATTCCATCTTATTGTTTTCTAATTCCCGGCGGACTTCTTTATTCTTTAAAATTATTTTTTTCGCTTTGTGCCAATTCATAGGTGCTTCCTCCTTTTGTAATCATTTATTCTGGCGACAGCTACTGCTAATTCTTTTTGCGGTGTTTTATTAGCCTTCTTAACAAAGCCATGTAATAAAACACAATGGTTAGCATAAAACATAAAGTAAAAAATCCTAAAAGCATCCGAACCAAATTTTATTCTTAATTCCCATAAAGATTTTTCTCCCTCTATCTTCCTAACATGCGGAAAATGTAAGGCGTTGCCAAACTTTTCCAATAATTCAATTTCCCGATATATTTTAGCCTGCTGTTTCGGCGCTAAAGACAAAATAAAACCAAGCACGGGACTATTGCCGCTGTTTTTCTCGTACAACTCAATCACATATTCCATGACTATAATATATCATATATGATATTAGTGTCAAGTATTATTATACTGACAAATAAACCTCCGCCGCCCTATATGACGAGCGCACGAAAGGCCCGGAAAACACCGCCTTAAAACCCAGTTCTTTTTCGCCGTATTCTTGATATTCCGCGAATTTGTCGGGGTGGACAAATTCTTGGACTGGATAATGTTTGGGGGACGGCGGCAAATACTGGCCAAGCGTAACGATAGACGCGCCGCTGTCTTTCAAATCCTGCAGCGTGGACTTTATCTCCGCTTCTGTCTCGCCCAAGCCCAGCATCAGTCCGGTCTTGGTCAGGATGCCGGATTGCGCGGCATGGCGCAAAATGTTCAGCGAACGCTGATAATCCGCCTGCGGACGAATCGCCGCGTATAGGCGCGGGACGGTCTCGACATTGTGATTGAAAACGTCCGGCGAGGCGGCAAGAACTTTGTCCAGCGCGCCAAGGCTACCCTGAAAATCGGGAGTCAGAACTTCGACAGCGGCGCGCGGCAGTCCCTGCCGCGCCGCCAGAATGGCGGCGGCGAAATGCGCCGCGCCGCCGTCCGGCAAGTCGTCGCGCGTTACCGAGGTGATGACAATGTGCCGCAGTCCCAGTTTCCGCGCGGCTTGGGCAATTTTTTGCGGCTCGTCAGCATCCACAGGCTCCGGCGCGGCCTTGGTTACGGCGCAGAAGCGGCAGCCGCGCGTGCAGACCCCACCGAGAAGCAGAAATGTTACAGTTCTCCGGGCAAAACATTCTCCGCGGTTGGGGCAGAGCGCGGACTCGCAGACCGTCCGCAGGCTGTCGTCAAGATAGGCGCGGATGCGCAGTCCGGCGGCGGACTTGGGGACATTTTTTTTTAGCCAAGAGGGGTACGCCATGCCGATAGTTTAACAAAGAACCGCCCAAAATCACTAGACGGTGGTTGTTGCTGGTCGCACTCCGCTCGCTGGTTGCTCGCTGGGACTTCCTCGGGCGCAATGAACTTCGCCCTCGGTCGCGCCCTTGGTATTATTTTTTGGGCAAAGAATACCCCAAAAAATATCACGCCGCCGCTGGTCGCGGCTTGGTATTATTTTTTGGGCAAAGAATACCCCAAAAAATATCGATGCAAGTATCTCCGCATCCCCGACGATAGTTGAGTCGGACAAGGTATTAATACTTGTGATAAGATAATAAAATATTCTGGACAATCAGCCGCCGCGCCGACACACAAAGCGCGAGGCGTATGACAAGGAGACATCTCATGGTTAGTAGCAAGACACTAGGACACTCAGATAACCGCGCGGCCGCCGCGGAGTTTCCGCGCCGTTCAGGCGTAGTGTTAAGTAACATTTACCCCCCCCCCCCAAGATTTTTCGCGTAGATAAGCCAAAAACCAATCATCACACAAAAGACATCCACCGTGGTACCGTTCTAACGGCGGCCGTCCACGCCTCGGCACCCGGACGCGCTGACGGCCAGGAACAAACTGGGGGGATGACATCATGACCATAGCGACAAATCAATTAATCACGGCGAGCGACATGACGGCCGCCCTGAACACCAAGGAGCAGGTGGTCAACAGGGTCGACGCGGTTGGTTCCTCATCCACGGACGACCAGTACCCGTCCTCCAAGGCGGCCAGTGCCGTAATCAGCTCCATACGCAATGTCTCGCTGAAAGACAAAGCCTTGGACAATGCCGTTATACACCTGAACTCCGCCGATGCGGCGAGCATATCCGGGGCAAAGAATTTCAAGACCTCGCCGACGATAGCGAACACCGCCACCGAGGCGGGGAATTACAATAACAAGCTGGCCTTCGAGGCACAGTTGTACGCCATTAACAGCCGGGTCGAAAAGACAGTCAGCAAGGTCAGCAACTCCAACTGGGCATCGTACAGCAGCAGCGACGACCATTATCCCAGCTGCGCGGCTGTCTATAAGGCCATAGAGGACTTGAAAAGTACACTGCGCACGGCGGGGATGATTGATTAGGCAGGGTTTTATTTTGACTTGATTTTTTCTGGGGGGGAGAAATATGGCAGGTAATTACAGCAGGACATACGACGGGATAGCGAAGGGCAGCTCCCTCAGCGCGGCAAAGACGTGTGCGGCGCTAAACCTCCTAGAGCAGACGGCATACAGGGATACGACGGTCGGCAGCAGCGCAGACAGGTATCCGACCGTCAAGGCGATACAGGATGCCGGGCTGGAGGGCGAAATCAATGCCCGAGCCGCCGACAGCGCCGTCCTGCACAGGACAGACAATAAGACGGAGACGATATCCGTGGCGAAGACCTTTACCGCCATGCCGTCCGTACCGATAAAGGCTTCGACACCGGGAAACAACCTGACGACCATAGCCACGGAGGCGCAACTCTACAATGTCTACAATGGCACGGAGAAGACGGGTAATAAAAAAAGCACCATCACCGCCAGCAGCACCAACACGGAATACCCCACGTGCAGCGCCGTGTCCAACGCGCTGAATACCGTGATAGGATTGATTAAGAACGAGATTACTTTTTACCCGAGCGATTTATATACTGCCAGCTCGACAAAACTTCCCGTTAATAGGACCACCCGGACGATTACTTGGAACATCGGGACGATTAGAAGTAAGGACGTAAAAAAAACAACGATTCTCGACGGTGGCTATGCCATGCTTGGTCACATCACGTGTTGCGCACCTCAGGAGAACATGGTATTTACCGTCTATACCACCAGCAATGGCAACGCACACTCCGGTCAAAGTGCCACGCTGACCATCGATATTTACGGTAGGGTCATGCTCTCCAATGTTTTATACTGTACCGCGCATCCCGGCATCGCGACTATTTATTACAACACATCAATCAGCTGGACATATTAGGGGGGATTTATGGCACGGAACTCTTACAGCGACAGTTACAACGGGATAACGGCCGGGAACAGGGCCAAGGCCTCCGACATCAACAATGCCCTGGCCAAGATGCAGAATGTGAGCGACAAGCTGACATCTGCCACGACCAACGCGGACTCATACGCCAGCTTCACTGCCAACTCCGCCAACCACAACATGTACCCCTCGGCCAAGCTGCTCCACATGGTCAAGGGTCATCTGGACTCGCTGATCCCGTCCAAGGCCGATGACAGTACGGTCGCGCATCTGGCGGGTAGCGAGGACATCTATGGGCAGAAGCATTTCTCCGTGGCGCCCACGGTGCCGACCAAGGGCAACATCCCGGCAAATGCCAACGGCACGACAATCCCGACGACACAAGCCCAAGTATATGCGGTAAACAATGCCAATCTTGAACTCACGAGCAACAGGGTGGACAGCTCCGCCTGGAATAATAACAATACCAGCATGACTAAATACCCCACGTGCAGGGCCGTGCAGGCCGCCATAGACAGTATTGACGCAAGTGGTTTTCCGACACCTCCGGATCCCCCGCCACCAACACCAGCACCGACACTGGGACCAGCAGCACCATCGACAAAGTTTATCTTCACCGGAGATGTTCAAATATTTACCGTACCAGAAGACGGCACGTATAGGCTTGAGGTCTGTGGCGCACAGGGAGGGAATGTTAATAATTATTTTGGCGGTAAGGGTGGCTACACAAAATGTAATATATCCTTGACCACAGGTAACACACTTTACGTCTATGTCGGTGGCCAAGGCGGCTATAACGGCGGCGGCGTATCGACTGGTAACGGTAAAGGTACGCTTTATGGTGGTGGCGCTACCGATATACGTCTTGGAGGACAAAATTTAACCAATCGTATAATCGTGGCAGGCGGTGGTGGCGGTGCGGGGAGCAGCATAGACGGCGGTCCAGGAAATGATGACTCACATATTAATTCATCGCTGGGAATCGGCTCCAGCTATGGCCATGGTTGTTCCAATAATGTAGGTGCGGGCGGTGGAGGTTTGCATGGCGGACTATCCGGGTCTGACAGCGGTGGTGCGATTGCAAAGGGCTATGGCGGTTCTGGTGGTTTTGTCGGAAACGCAACCGACGGTTCCGCGGAGACAGGCATACGTGAAGGCGATGGCATAGCCAGAATAACGCTACTGTCGGAGGGTCCACTCTGGGTGCCGGATGAGGGTCCACTCTGGGAGGATGGGATTCTCGCGGAGGAGACTCTCTAGGTGTCGGCCTCGCTGACGGAGATACAAATCACTTGGTACAATGCCGTGAGGAAATGCATCGAACAGACGCACGCCGCCTCTGACGTGCCGACCGACGTGAAGTCCGACATGACCGCCAATGGGTACACAGCCAGCGCCACTGAGGCAAACTGCATCGCCTATCAGGACACATACGCCCCCGGCAAGAGAATGGTCTACCGCCTGCTGACGGAGGCGGAGTGGATAGAGTGCTATAAGACGGGCAAGCTGAACTCCCACCCCCAATTCGAATGGGTCGGGGATGCTTATGATTTTTCTCGTCGTGTTTTGCGTATTTATGATAATCCTACTAATCGATCTAATGACTCTCCCGGCGATGATTACTTCAACTACTACAGCATCTACAACAGCTACGGTTTTAGGCTTGCCAGGATTGTTTAAGAGTTCAAGCTTGCAGTTGGTCACGAAAAAACAGCTCTTGTGTTAAAATATTTTTATGAAATATTTGATTCTTATCGGTGATGGCATGTCTGGCCGCCCGCTGACCAGTCTCGGCAGTCAGACCACATTAGAAACCGCCAGGACACCCAATATTGACAAGCTGCTGTCCGCCGGGCTGACCGGGCTGGTACAAAACGTGCCGCATGGCCTGAAGCCCGGTTCAGACGTGGCCAATATGTCCATTTTCGGGTACGACCCGCGAAAATACTATTCGGGACGCGCACCGCTCGAGGCCGCCGCCATGGGCATCCGGCTCGGCAGAGGCGACGTGGCCTTCCGTTGTAACCTCGTTACTATCAGGGACGGCAAGATGCAGGACTTCACCGCCGGACATATTCCGACTAAGGCCGCCAGACGGCTCCTCAAAAAAATCAACAAAAAATTGGGCGACGCGCGTGTCAAATTTTATCCCGGCGTAAGCTACCGCCATCTCTGCGTCATCAAGAACGGCAACCTAAAAGTCAAATGCACTCCGCCGCATGACATCACGGGGCGGAGCGTTAAAAAATATTTGCCGCCGGATGCCCTACTGCAAAGGCTGATGACCGTTTCGCAAGAAATTTTGGCACCAGAAAAAACCAAGGCCACCCAAATCTGGCTGTGGGGACAGGGCCAGGCCCCGAAGCTGGTCTCTCTTGCCAAGAAATACAAATTGCGCGGCGCGGTCATCACGGCGGTCGACCTCATCAAAGGCCTTGGGCATTACGCCGGATTGAAACCGCTTAAAATCACGGGCGCGACCGGGTTCCTCGACACCAACTACGCGGGCAAGGCGCGGGCAGCGCTACGGACCCTGCGCCGACAAGACATCGTGCTGGTGCATGTCGAGCCGCCCGACGAGTGCGGGCATATGGGCGACAGCAAATTAAAAATTCGCGCGATTGAAGATTTTGACCGCAAAATAGTCGGCCCTATCATCAACGCGCTGTTCAGGCAAAAGACCCCGTTCCGCGTACTTATCCTGCCCGACCATCCCACGCCGATTTGCCTGAAAACCCATTCCGGCGAGCCGGTGCCTTTTGTTTATTTTGACTCGGCCAAGCCGCGCCCGCGCTGTCCGCGGAAATACTCGGAAAAGACCGCCCGGCAAACGGGGCTTTATATCCCGCACGGACACGAGCTGCTGGGAAAACTATATGCCGGTTTTTGATTTTGTCTGCCGCCGTTGCCAAGAAAATTTTTCCGAACTGGTCTGTGGCGGCGAGAAAACAGCCTGTCCCCGCTGTGGGGCGGACAATCCCCAGAAATTATTTTCCGGCTTCCATACCATCTCTGACGCGACCAGATTGGAGACCGGAGCCGCCGACCTGCCGACCATGGAGCAATGGGAAAAAGCGCGGCAGACCAAGCCCTCGGACAGCGGACGGAACCGAAGCGTCCGCCAACCCCGAGATAAAGTGAAACGTTTATCCCTGAAAGACCTCAAGCCGCGCCCGGCAGTGCAGAGAAGAACACGCTGACCACCTCGCAACCTTTTTGTTTGCGGAGATAATGCCGCAATATTTTCAACGTGGCTTTCTGCGCCTTGATATCCAGCCGATTAAAGACCCGCGCCAGCTCGGAAAATTCCCGTCGCCGCACGGCTCTCTCTCTGACCGCTAGTTTTTCCACATCCCGAAACCAAGCCTCCAGCGGTATGCCATAAGTCTCACTGATTTGGAAAAGTGTAACCATGCGCGGCAAAGTCCGGCCTTTGTAAATGCTGTAAAACGAAGCGTAATCTAGGCCGATTTCATAAGCCATTTCTTCCAGCGAATATCCGTTCTTTTCTTTGATTTGTTTTAGTTTCCCGCACATCAGAGTTTTTAGTCTTTTTTCTATCTCGCTTTTTTCCATTTGCCACCTGCTTAAAGAAAGTTTAGTCAGCTTCCCAAAATTACTACATGGTAAATACATCAATAAATAATTATTGCTTTTTACTACAAGATATGCTATAATTTTTTCAGTAAGTAAGTTTTCTTTGGGGGGAATGGTTATGGCAAATGATTATGGCGACCAAGCAAAATATAAGGCGGAGCCTTATAACATAGATTCCGAGAAGAGGATTACGGCCTCGGGCATGAGGACGGCCCTAGGGACGAAAGAGGACGTGGCGAACAAGAAAGATACCCTCGCCAACAGTTCCACAGAGTATCCGTCATCCGCGGCTGTCTACGCGCACACGTCCAATAAAAACAACCCGCACGGCGTAACCAAGGCGCAGGTGGGCCTGGGCAGCGCGGACAATACGAGCGACGCGAACAAGCCTATCTCGACGGCGACACAAACCGCGCTGAACGGCAAGCAGGCCCTGCTCCCCGTCGGCACGATACTGATGTATGACGGCACGGGCTGGGCGGACAACAGCACGTTGCCCGGCTGGTACCAGTGCAACGGTAAGAACGGCACGCCAGATTTGCGGGACAAGTTCATCCGCGGCGGCAGAAGCGGTGAAAACATGGCGCGCGGCGGGACGGGCGGCGCGGACAGCCGGAGCATAACCCTACAGAAGGTCAACCTGCCGAGCCACAATCATAGTCTGACCGCCCTGACGCTGGGTAACGAGTCGGCGCACACACACTCCGTCTCGGCCACCACGGACACCAAGACACACAGCCATACATTTAGTGGAAACAATCTCTCCGGGGATACTCCATATTTTCAAATGGATTATTCAAGAACGGGTACTAATAATACAAATGGAATTATAACCAGCACGACCCAAGTAGGCGGTTCGACTGATAGCGGCGGCGGACATGACACTTGCGCTTCTTTTTCAATAAGCTTTACCCCTTCTGGCACAATCAACGGCAACGGCAGCCACGCGCATAGCTTTACCGCGACCAGCGGTGCCGGGAGCGGACACACGCACAGCCTGTCCAGCTCGACAATCAGCAATACCGGCTCCGGCACGGCGTTCACCGTCGACACCGTACCGACTTACTATTCCATGATTTATATCAGGAGATGCGCGTAGTTTGTCGAGAGTTGCGGTTTGAGCAGTTTCTCTAAGCCTGCATAATCATCGATAGTATTTATCTCCCGCCGCAGCTCCGCCGCACCGGAAAAACTGCTGATATACCGTGCCGCAAATTTACGCATCTCGGCAATGGCTTGGCGTTCGTTGGCAGGTCTGTACTGCAGGAGCCGCCGCGTGTGCGCCAAATATACCTCGATGCGCTGGCGCAGCGACGGTCTGACCTCAGTGGGTGCAAAAATCCACGGATTGCCGATTGACGCGCGGGCAACCATTACCGCGTCGCAACCTGTCTGCCGCAGCATTGCCGCAATGTCCGCCCGGGTTTTAATGTCGCCGTTGCCAATCACAGGGATTTTCAAGGCCTGTTTTAATTCCTTGATTTTTGTCCAGTCTGCCGCGCCTGTGTAAGACTGTTGTCTCGTGCGCGCGTGGAGCGTAACCGCCGCCGCGCCAGCTTGTTCGGCGATTTTGCCCAGCTCCACAAAATTCAAGCTTTGGCTGTCCCAGCCCAGCCGAAACTTGACCGTAACTGGCACTGGCGACTTGGCCACAGTCAGCTCAATAATTTCTTTGGCCAAATCCAGATTCCGCATCAGGGCCGCGCCAGAACCAGAACTGACGACCTTGCGCACCGGACAACCCATATTAATATCGATGCAGGCAAAGCCGGAATGTTCCGCCAAAAAATCCGTCGCCTTGGCAAACTCTTCAGGATTTTTGCCAAAGAGTTGGACGGCCACCGGGCAGTCCTTGCCAAGGTCGAGATAATGCAGGGTCTTGCGGTTTTGCCGCGCCAAGCCGGACACCGAAATCATCCCGGTATAAGTCAGCCCCGCACCGTATGCCGTAGTAATCTCACGAAAAACTAAATCAGAAATCCCGGACAGCGGCGCGGACAATATGTTGTTCTTCAGGGTTAAGCCGCCAATTCTAAATTGACTGTCCATAAAAACACTATAGTATGTTAAAATAGGGCATATGCGCAAGCTGGCATTTTTGTTCTGTCTCGTCTTTCTATGCCGCTCCGTCAGCTCGGCTGTGCCGTATGCCGCCAAGGTCAACGGTGCCATCATCCCGCTGGACACATTCGAGACGGCGCTCATTGTCGCCAAGAACACCTTGACCGCCCAGAACAGTCTCGATCCCGAATCCGCCGAAGGCAGATTTATCCTGGCGACCACGCAACGGTCGATACTGGACGACATGATTAACCAAGAATTAATCCACCAGCAGGCAGAAAAAATGAATATCCAAGTTACCACGGCAGACGTAACGGAAGAGATTGCCCGCCTGCGTTCTGGTTTTCCGTCGCAAGAATTATTCGAGGAAACTCTGGCACAGGAGCATATCAATTCGGAGGAGCTGGCCGCCGGAGTCCGTGCGCGCTTGGTCTCAGAAAAAATCAAAAAACTGCTGGCCAGAAAATCCGCCGTTTCCGACAAAGAATTAAGCGGTTTCTTGAAAAACAATCAGGAACTTTTCCCGGAGGAACAGGGCGATTCGGACGAGGCGCGCAAGTATCTGATTCGCAAAAAAGAAAACGAGATTTTTGACCGTTGGTTTGCCAAAATCCGCAGTGCGGCCAAGATTGAAATCAACCCCGACCTGCTGGCCGGAGACGATTTAGTCGCCCCGCCGGGAGACGACCAGCCTTTGCCTGACAAGACCATCAGCAATGGAAGAGTTTAACCGCCTGCACGAGACTATCCGCCGCCTGCGCGCCCCGGACGGCTGTCCGTGGGACAGAGTGCAGACGCATGACACGCTGAAACCCTATCTGCTGGAAGAAACCTACGAAACCTTGGACGCGCTGGACAAGAAAAATCCCGAATTGCTCAAAGAAGAATTGGGCGACTTGCTTTTGCAGATTGTCCTGCACAGTGTCATCGCCGCGGAAAGCAATGACTTCACGCTCGGCGACGTGGCGCGGGGCATCACGGAAAAAATGATTCGCCGTCATCCACATGTTTTCGCGGACACCAAAGTCAGCGGACAGAGCGAGGTTTGGCAAAACTGGGAACGCATCAAGAAAACAGAGTCCAGCCAGCGGGAGGCCACGAGCATCCTAGACTCCGTGCCGCGCCAATTGCCTGCCCTTTTCCGGGCAGCAAAAATTCAGAAAAAAGCCGCGCGAGCCGGGTTCGATTTCACGGAAACAAAATCCGTTTTAACAAAAATCAAAGAAGAAATTGTCGAGTTTGAAGAGGCCTCCCTGCGGCAGGCCCAAGCTGAGCCGCCCGCTGGTCAAGAAAAAATCATTGACGAGTTCGGCGATATTTTGTTCTCGCTGGTCAATCTCGCCCGCAAACTGGATTTCGATGCCGAGGACGCGCTGCGGCTGTCCACCAAGAAGTTTGAGACGCGCTTCCGTAAAATCGAGAACAAGTTGCGGCAAGAGCAGAAAGATTTTAAAGAGTGTTCCGCCGCCGAATTGGACCGGCTGTGGGGCGAGGCCAAGCTCTCTACCTAACCACGCTCAGGACATTCCGTCCGTAGCTGATCTCGCCGTCCGTGGTCGTTACTTTCACAACGTAAATATAAGAGCCGTTGGCCACTTCTCTGCCGTCGACCTGCAAATCCCATTCCGGCGTGATGTAAACCCCGGCCATGCCGCGGTCGCCTGCCAAAGTCGTGATTTTACGGCCACGCGAATCGTAAATCAGCACCTCGACCTGCTCCACGGCCTTGTCCGTCTTGAAAGAAAACTTGGCGTATTTCTCAGCGGGATTGGGAAAAGACAAAACTTCCTTGAGTTTTTGCTCGCCAGAACTTTTTGTCGGAATATTTGCCAGCGCATGATAGACATTTATCATGCCGTAACCAAATTCGCGGTCGCGCCCGGTCGCGCCCAAGTCGTCCGCGGTATTCTGCAAAATCAAGCGTATCTGCTGGGCGGTGCGGTCTGGATATTTGGCCAAAAGCAGGGTGCATAAACCGCTGACCTGCGGTGCGGCAAAACTGGTGCCGTTGCCGCCATCGTGTTTCCCGTAAGTCCCATCCCTTAAAGTAGAAAAAATTCCCTCGCCCGGAGCAACCACGTCCGCGCCATTGCCGATTACCGAGAAATCCGAAAGATTCCCTTGCGCATCAAGACTGCCCACGCCGATAACGTTCTCAAACAAGGCCGGACACATCGGCGGCAAACCGCTGCCCGGGCGGCCGTCTTTACCGCCCACGCCATTATCATTGCCCATCGCCGCCACCAAAATCGCTCCCCGCTCATAAGCATAATCGCAGGCAGCTTGAATGAAGAGGTCAATCCCTTCCATGCCCAGGCTCAGATTTATCACAGCGGCTCCTTGATCGGCGGCATATATGATGCCCTCGCCTACCCAACGAGAATTCCCTTCACCGTTCTCATTCAACACTTTGACCGGAATTATTTTGGCCTGCCAATCAAGCCCGGCCACGCCTCGACCGTTATGGCCAGTCGCCGCCGCGAGGCCGGCCACCGCCGTACCATGCCCATTATCGTCATCGGGGGTCTCATTAGGACTGACAAAATTGCGGCCAGCCTCAAGCCTGCCCTGAAAGTCTTCGTGGGTCAGCCGCACTCCAGTATCGACAATCGCAATCTTGACGCTCGGACTGCCCGTCGACAAAGTCCAGCCCTCCGGCGCGTGAATCCGATTCAAATGGGTTTGGCTGGGAAACGACGGGTCGTTCGGCTGAAACGGTGCCACGTCCTGCGTCCTGTAAATATAGACGGGCTGGGCGTGTTCGACAGACGCATCGCTCTGCAGCAGCGCGACAAGCAGCGGGACATTGACGGTTGACGGGTATTCCGCCAAAAAATACCGCCCCAATGGGTCAGCCAAAGCCTGCGTTGCGGCCTGTGTTTTGCCTGTCGAGACTTGGCCGTCCGAGATTTTGCTAATCTCCGCCGCACCCTGACTGTTCAGCAGAGTTCTCAGCCCCTCTGGCAATCCAGCGGACACCGAACGCGCGGTCAGCGCGGGTTCTTTGAGTTTTATCAAGACCTGATTGGGCAAATAATCCGCCAGCACCAAACTCCAGCACAGCAAAAAAATTACTACTCGTACCACGGCCTCGTTTCTCCCCCCTGCTTGCTGGACAAGACGCGTTCCGCCTTGGGCCTCGGCAAATGCCCCGCATAGCCGACAAAATAAATGTCGTCCCCGACCCCCACCAAGCGAAAGCCCGCATCGGCAAAAACATAATCAAAGCCTGCCAATTCGAGCAGGGCCGCACTGGTTACTTTTATTTTTTTATCCGTGTGCCACGTAATCAATGGCTGTTTTTCGTAATAATACAGGGCCGCACTCTCCGCCATCTCCTGCGCCTGAATCCGCGCCAAATCCAAGTCCGCGGTCTTGCGCCACCGCGTCAAGGTCAAAGTAAAAAAAGCGGCGGCCAGCAACAAACTGCCCAAGATTAACAAGACCGCCAGATAAGCAAAACCTCTTTTCATCGGCGCGCCAGCCTGGTCCAGGCCTGCCCCTTACCGCCGTGCAAGACAATTTCCAGCAGGCCGTTTTGATAATCGGCACTCAAGCTTTGGAGCGCCAGCCCTGCCGGAGTAAGATATAAATAAGCGTCCTTGCGCCGCGCCAGACGCTGATTATTGAGCAGGTAAACATAATCCGCGCCGTCCCGTGTAAGCAGCACCCGGTCGGCATAAACCGCCACCGTATCCGCATACTTGATGTCTTCTACCATCTTATCCAAAACATTCTGCACCAAGACCGTCTCCTGCAGCCGCTGCTGCCAAGCCAAATCCCGCCGCAGAATATTCCCCAGCGCCAACATACTGCCGCCGAGAATCAACACCAACAGCGTGAAATAAACCTGCAACTGCACATAGGCAAAACCATGGCGCATAAGAAAATTATACCATATAATAAACCAGCGTCATGGAAAGCCCAAAAAGAAAATGTCCAGCCTGCCAGAAGTCTATTAACGCCGGGGCAAAATTTTGTAATTTTTGCGGACAACGCCAAGTCCAGCCGTCCGCCAAAACAGCCGACCTGTCTCAGAAAAAATTTTTGACCGCCGCCGAATTGGCAACTCTGCGGAACGAAATTGCAGAAAAAAAACCGTCGGAAATCGCCGCATTTTTTGCCCATGCCAATAAATATTTGCGCCGCGCCGCGCTGGAGATTTTTTGGCAAAAAGCCGGGGAAACAGAGCGTCAACAGATTGTCGCGCGGCATTTGGACGACGGAGATTTTGTCGCCTGCCTGCTGGATTTACAGCCGGACTGGGGGGATTTGTTCGCCGAACTGTGGCTGCGCGCCTCGGAAAATCCCTGGCTGGCGCACAAATACCTAGCTTGGGCCAAAAAAAGAAATTATCCCCTGCCCGCCGAGGCCGTGCGTTATCTGGAATCAACCACGGACCTGTATCTTAAAGAAAAATTATCCCGTTAATATCTCTTCTTTTTAATCTCCTCAACAAAAGTAAACGTCTAGAAAAACAATTTTACTTCCGTCCCCCGCCGTGGTTTGGAGGCCAGCGTTATTTTCACTTTATGCTCGTCAAGGATTTTCTTGACGATGCTCAATCCCAAACCTGCGCCGGATTTTTTCGTCGTAAAAAATGGGTCAAAAATCTGCGGCAAAACTTCCGGGCTAATCCCGCGCCCCGAATCCTGAAAAATAACTGTTTTTTTCTGTGTCAAAGTGATTTTCAGCCTGCCGCCTCGGGGCATGGCCTGCAGGGCGTTCAGACCGAGATTCAGGAAAACCTGTTCGATGGCGCGCGGGTCGCCCCGAAACCTTACCCGCGGTGCGCTAATCTGCTCAATAATCACGGCCTGCTGTTGAGCCTGCGCCGTCAGCAGGACAACGCTCTGCGCCAAAATTTGGCCGAGGTCGAAGCTGACTTTTTGACCCGAAGCAGGGCGACTAAGATTGAGGAGATTGGCGAGCAGGGCATTGATGCGCTCAATCTGGCGCGGCACGATGTCCATAAACTCACGGAGAAAACCGACCTTTCTGTAGTCGCGCGGCAGCAGGCTGACCAGATTGCTCAGCGCGGCAAGCGGATTTTTAATCTCGTGCGCCAAACCAGAGGCGAGCCTGCCCAGCGCGGTCAAACTCTCCTGTCGCGCCAAGCGCAGCTGTGCCTGAAAAATATATTGATAAATCTCCGCGCAGGACAGCCAGACAAAGAAAATCAGCCCAAAAACCAAAGAAGTCAGCAGGTATTGGCGGTCAAAAAATTCCGCGCCCTGCCGCCCTACCAGCGGCCAGATAACCAAAACCAACAGCAACAAAATCAACAAAATAAAAATCGACTGCGTAAGCGCCAAAATATTTTTGCGTAAAACATCGCGGGCGCACCGCCACTCACAGAACACAGTCAGAACCCCAGCCAGCACAAAAACAATCAACTGCAACATAATCAGTAAACGCAGCTGCGTAAAACTGAAAAACCAGAACCGCTCAAACGCGCTGTCCGTACCGAACAACGGCCAAGTGCCAAGGACAAGGCTCTCGCTAAGCGGCGCCAGCCAGAGCCAGCCGTGGCAGTCCGCCCGCCAATAACGGAAAAACAAGTAGCCGAACCAAGCCGAGCCGATATGCTTCAAGAAGAAAAGCGTGCCGGCCAAGGTTTCCAGCCCGCCCCACGCCAGCAAATCCTGCGCGGCATCCGTCGCGGTATACAGGGCAAAGCTAAGCGCCAAAAACAACAAATCATCGGAGCGGGGCGAGCGCTTGATTGCCCGCACCAAGCAGGTCAAAAGCAGAATCGCCGCCGTAACCGTCAGATTAATCAAGGGAAAAAGCAGGCCGTCCGCGTCCTCGCCCGGCAGGCGCAGCTCATAGGGAGACGGCGGCAGCGGCGCCGCGCCGACAATCAGTCGGCCTTGTTTGTCCGCCACGGACAGCTCGTATTGGTCCGGCAAAATATTCAGGGAGAATTTTCCGTTGACGGAGGTCAGAGCGGTATATTCCCGCGCCGCGTTGAAAACCTTGACCACGTGGCCGTAATTGTCCCATTGCCCGCTACGCACAACCCGCCCCGTAAAATTTGCCGCAACAAGGGCGCACAGGAAAAACAGCAGGAACATTTTACGCATAAACCAAATCCTCTGCCTTGATTCTCCATCTATTTATCGTAATTTTTCGCAATCTGTTGCAGTTTTGGCGGGAATTGCCTGCCATAATCCCAACTGCGGCAAGTTACGCGCAGCGCCGGATATAAATATTTTATAGAACGGCCAATGGTTGGCTTTCTTTCTTGCTTTGCTGTACGGTGATGTTCCCACCCCGCAACGGCAGATAAACCAAATAAATATCCGCAGATACTCTGGAGATAATCCCGATAACAATTGCTAGGCAATCCTAGAAAGTCTGAAACTGATAGCGTTACCGGGGTTGACGTACGCGCCGTACATGTAGTGGAGGGTGGGATCTCCGTAAAGATAAGGATGGATATCATACCTCCAGTACATAATAACACGATTATCGGAATCATGGGCATCCCCTACCCACTCGAAAAAGGTGCCGCCGTTGGGGGGGGGTACTCAGCTTGTTTGTGGTACGGCACTCCATCCACTCTGCCGCCGTCAGTAGCCGATAAATTTTGTGCCTGCCCGGTACATACATGTCCTGATAGGAGATGCAGTTTGCCTCAGTGGCGCTGGCTGTGTACCCATTGGCGGTCATGTCGGCTTTCACGCTATACGGCACGTCCGTAGCGGCATGCGTCTCCTCGATGCACTTCCTCACGGCATCGTACCAAGTGGTTCTCACCGATGTCTGCGAGGCCGACACCCGGAGTCTTGGCTTCGATGCTTGTACGAAGTCCCACACCGCCTTGGCCGTCGGGTAGTGAGAGTGAGTGGATGACACGCTGATAGATTGCACCCAAGTAATTGTGTTTTGCTTGTTGTTCAACGCGGTCTGTTCGGCGGACGAAATTGCTCTGCCCGCGTCGCTCGTGTTGTTCACGCTGCCCAAGCCTATGTCGGACTTCGTAAATATCCGTGTCGAGGGGAGCGCCCCGAGTTGTGCTATGGTTACGCCGTGCGGGTTGCTTTTATTGGACGTGTGCGCGTAGGCGGCCTTGGCTGACGGGTAATATGTGGAGTTGTCAGTGATGGTGTCCTGCTTGTTCGCCACGTCCTCTTTCGTCCCTAGGGCTGTCCTCACGCCCGAGGCCGTAATCGCCTTGCCGAAATTTATATTGTAAGGGTTTTCCTCGTATTTTGCTTGGTCGCCGTAATTACTCGCCATGACGGCATCCCCTCTCTTTTAAAGTTCACGCTGAACCAGTTCATACACCGCCTGGGCCGTCGGGTACTCATAGTGAGTGGACGACGCGCTGATAGAAGTTGCCCAAGTAATTGTGTCTTGCTTGTTGTTCAACGCGTTCTGCGTCAAGGTTGAGACGGGCTTATTTATGTCGCTCGTGTCGTTCACATTGCCCAAGCCTACGTCGGATTTCGTGGGTACCCATGTCGAAAGACGCGCACCAATCTGCCCCGCCGTTACGCTGTGCGGGTTGTCCACCCTAGACGTGTGCGCGTAGACGGCCTTGGCTGACGGATAATATGTGGAGTTGTCAGTGATGGTGTCCTGCTTGTTCGCCACGTCCTCTTTTGTTCCCAAGGCTGTTCTCACGCCCGAGGCCGTAACCACCTTATCGGAACTTATATTGTAAGGACTCTCCTTATATTTTATCTGGTCGCCATAATCGTTTGCCATAACCATCCCCCAACTTAAACCTTGCAATGAGTTTAGCACATATATTGTATAAAGTCAATTGGATTATAAACAACAATCGGGCAATGTTTAATCTCTAAAATAATTAAAAGGCGGTCAAGAAATAATGTCCAATCTCCAGCAATTAAAAAGCCATCTCGGCAAATGTTTAAAAGATTTACGCTTAAAGAAAAATCTAACTATCGAGGTCTTAACTGGCTTAATCGACATGGACTTTTCCAATTATGTCCACCTAGAAACCGCCCGCCGCAGTAACCCTACTTTGGAAACTTTATATAAGTTGGCAGAATTTTACGGTGTTTCTATCCATTATTTTTTTCAAGACTACAAAAGCACCGCCGCGCTAGCGCCCAAAACTAATGTTCTCGAAAAAAAGTTATTAAAAACTTTCCGCCGTCTCCACCCCGACAGCCAGCGGCTTTGTGTCCAATTTCTTGCCAGCGTTAAGTAGCTTTGTTTTTGATTATTTGACTTTCCCCAAAACTCATGTTACTCTGTTTCTATATATAGAAACAAAGGACAAAGTAGCTAATGCAGTGTATTTATAAAACCATCAACGCCGACAGTTACACTCCGGTCATTGTCTTCAAGAAACTCCACGGCATTGCCCTGCTGGAGTCCGCCGTGCTGGAAGGCACGAACCGCTACTCTTTTATCCTGCTGGCAATCAGCAGCGTCCTGTCTCTCACCAAAAACGGCATCGTCGAGACAACCGCCGGGCAAGAGATATTGCGTGAGCAAGACCCGCGGAAGTTTCTGGACATAGTAATAGAAAAGGGTCAAGCAATTACCATTCCAGAATTGCCTTTTCCGCTGCCCGCACGCGGCGTGGGGTATTTGAGTTACGAGTTTTGCCGTTTCTGCGACACAATCAAAATCACGGAAAAACCTGCGGCTATCGAAATACCCGAAGCCTGTTTTCTTTTTGGCGGGGCGTTTATTGTTTTTGACCATTACCGCGACGACTTGCATGTCGTGGTCATCGGCGACGAGGCGGCGGCGCTGGAAAACAAAATTGCCGGATATTTAGCCGCACTCCAGGACAACGACTACCGCGCTTACACCCCAGACCAAACTGTCTATCCGGCGCTGGCCGAACTGCCCAAAAAGGACGCATACCTGCACGGCGTAGCCGAGATAAAAAAAGCCATCACCCGCGGCGACTTAATCCAAGGCGTGTTGTCCCAGCAACTGACCGTCGATTCTGCCCTGCCGCCTTTTGAGGCTTACTGCCGTCTGCGCCGCGAAAATCCCTCTCCGTATCTTTTTTATTTTGACTTCAGGGACTTTCAACTTTTCGGCGCGTCGCCGGAGATTATGGTGCGGTTGTCCGGCGATGCCGTAACGCTTAAACCCATCGCCGGCACACGGCCACGCGGCCAAACGCCCAGCGCGGATGCCGCGCTGGAAAAAGACCTGCTCGCCGACGAGAAAGAACGCGCCGAACATCTGATGCTCATCGACCTAGCGCGCAATGATGCCGGGCGCATTGCCGTGCCGGGGTCGGTAAAAGTTGTCAACTCATTTTTTATCGAGCGTTACGCCTATGTCATGCATATCGCTTCGGAAGTCCGCGCCCAGAAACTGCCCGCCGCAGGCTTGGCGGACATTATCCGCAGCGTGTTTCCTGCCGGAACCGTCTCCGGTGCGCCCAAAATCAAGGCCATCGAGCTGATTGCCGAACAGGAGCCGCGGCGGCGTGGGGCTTATGCGGGGCTGATTGGCTACTTTGACGTGAACGGCAGTTTTGACTCCTGCATTACCATCCGCTCGGTGCTGCATCAGGGGCAAAAATTTATCGCGCAGTCGGGGGCGGGCATTGTCTATGATTCCGTGCCGGAAAAAGAATATGAAGAGACCCTGAATAAAGCCCGCGCGACCATCCGAGCCTTGGGAGTAAGTATATGATTTTGCTCATCGACAATTACGACTCGTTTACTTACAATCTGGCGCAATACCTGCAAATATTGGGACAGACAGTCCAGACTGTCCGCAATGACGCACTCACGCTTGCCGAGATTGAGAAACTCAAGCCCTCGCATATCGTTATCTCGCCGGGGCCGGGCGGCCCGTCCACCGCAGGCATCAGCGTCGAGGCGATACGGCATTTTGCCGGAAAAATCCCGTTATTCGGCGTGTGCCTCGGTCATCAGGCGATAGTCGAGGCTTTTGGCGGAGAAATTATCGGTGCCAAGCAAATCATTCACGGCAAAACCGACACTATTCAACACGACGAGCGCGGCGTGTTCCGCAATCTCAAGCAGGGCTTGACCATCGTGCGCTATCACTCACTGATTGCCAATCCGGCCAAACTGCCGGACTGCCTGGAGGCCACGGCCTTCGCGGCGCGGGATCAAGCCATCATGGCGGTGCGCCACAAAAAATACCAAATCGAGGGCGTGCAGTTTCACCCCGAATCTTTCAGCGCGGAACAGGGTTTGCCACTGCTGGAAAACTTCCTCAAATATCGGCGCGGCGGTTCGCAAAAATTAACCCTGTTGCGTAAATTATCTTTAGGCGGCAGCCTGACCCAGAAAGAAGCGTCGACGATTATGGATGAAATAACCGACGGCGAATTGACGGACAGCCAACTGGGGGCTTTTCTGGGCGGATACGCGGTCAAAGGCATCTCGCCGGAGGAACTGTCCGGCTTCGCGCTGGCGATGCGCCAGAAAATGACCAGCAAGCAAAAAAAGCCTGACACGCTGGACATTGTTGGCACTGGCGGGGACGGACAGCACACTTTTAATATATCCAGCGCGGCGGCACTGGTCTGTGCGCGCTACGGAGTCCCGGTCGCCAAGCACGGCAACCGCGCTTTCACTTCGGCCTCAGGCAGTTTTGATTTTCTGCAGGCTTTGCAGGTCAAAACCGACGGCGACCTGCCCGCCAATCTAAAAAGCCTGCGCCAAAATAATTTCGCATTTTTCTTCGCGCCGCTCTATCATCCCGCGATGAAGTATGTTGGCCGTGTGCGGCAGGAAGTCAAATTCCGCACGGTGTTTAATCTGCTGGGACCGCTGATTAATCCTCTGCAGGCGGGCTACCAAATGATTGGGGTTTATGACCCTGCTCTGCTGGACTTATTCATCCAAACCTTAAAAAAATTGGGGCTAAAACGCGCCTTAGTTGTCCATGCAGAGTCCGGCATCGACGAGATAAGTATTTGCGGCAAAACGCATGTGCGCGAACTGACCGCCGCCGGGAAAATTAAGTCTTATCGGCTCGACCCGCAAGATTTTGGCATCAAGGGTTTTAAAAGCGAGGACTTGCGCGGCGGGACGGCCAGGCAAAATGCGGAAATGTTTTTACGCATCATCCAGCACGGTATTAAGACACGGAAAGACCAGGCCTTGGCCGCGGCGGTGGCTCTGAACGCAGGAGCCGCGTTGTACTTGCGCGGCAAAGTGCCAACTATCCGGGCTGGGTACGCCAAGGTAGCCAGCGACATCGCGGAGCTTAAATTGGCCGACTGCGTGGACAGGTTGCGCTAAATGAATATCCTAGACCAGATAGTCGCCGCGCGGCGCCGCACTTTTCAGTCCTATGCTTTTCCGCCGCGCAGTGTTCCGCTGGTGCCGTTTTTCCGCCCAAAACCTTTTCTCATCACGGAGTTTAAGCGTTCCTCGCCGACGCAGAAAAAAATCAGCACTTGTTCGCACGCGGAACTGGCGCAGGATTATTATGCCGCCGGAATCCGTAATTTTTCCGTCCTGACCGAGCAAAATTTTTTTGACGGCACATTGCGGGACCTATACGAACTCAAACAAAAATATCCGCATTGTGCTTTCTTACGCAAAGATTTTTTGTCCTGCCGGGCAGACATCACGCAGGCCTATCAAGCCGGGGCGGATGCGGTGTTACTGATTGCGGAGATTTTATCTGACCAGCTTTTGCAGGAACTAATCAATGCGGCGCACAAATACAAGCTGCAAGTTTTGGGCGAGGCGTACAGCCTGCCGTCTTTACAGAGAATGTTGCGGTTAAAAAATCCGCCGGACGCTATTGGCATCAATTCCCGCGATTTAAAAACTTTCCGGATTCAGCCCGACCAGCCGCTGCGCTTAAAACCCTATATTCCCCAGAATATCCCCGTCGTGTACGAATCCGGCGTGGACAATGATTATCTGCTGGAAATTATCGGCAACGCTGGCTTCCGCGCCGCGCTCATCGGCGAGGCGGCGGTCAAGGCGGCAAATAGAAAGCAGACCGTCAAAAATTTTGCCCATGCTCTCCGGCGCGGCGCCGAACAAAAACCAAACTTTTTTACTAAACTTTACGCCCAGCCAAAAAATATTTACGTCAAAATGTGCGGTTTGACCAGTCCCGCCGACGTAGAGCTGGCCGCCAAGTCTGGCGCGGATGTCGCTGGTTTTGTTTTCGTGCCGGGGTCGCCGCGCCGCGCGGCGGCAAAGTTATTGCGGGCAGTCAAGCCTGTACGGATTTTAAAAGCCGCCGTGGTCAAAAAAGTTACGCCGCAGATAAAAAAGCTACTGCGTCTCGGTTTAATCGACGCGGTGCAGACCTATACTGAGGCGGATATTTACGCTCTGGCGGGGAATGCCTATTTCGTCGCCGTCGACCCGCGCCGCCGCGCCCTGCCGATTACACTCTATGACGCGCCGAAAACCAAGTCCATGCGCCAAGGGCGGCCAATCCCGGCACGGGAGCATCAACACATTTACGGTCAATGGCTGGCGGGAGGCTTGACTCCGCAAAATGTGCGCGGCCTGATTAGAAAAATTCGGCCTGGACTGGTCGATGTCAGCTCGGGCATTGAAAAAAGCATTGGACAGAAAGACGCACGGAAAATAAAATTGTTTTTACAAGAGGTGGCGCGTGCCTAAATACTTCGGACAATACGGCGGGCAATATGTCGGTGAAGTTCTGCGTCCCGCGCTGGACGAACTGGCCGCAGGCTTTGCCAAATACAGTCGGGACAAAAAATTTTTGGCGGAATATGCGGACTTGCTGACCAACTACGCCGGGCGGCCAACACCGCTCCTGTATGCCGCGAATCTCACGCGCGAATTGCAGGGAGCCAAGACTTACATCAAGCTGGAAGGCCTGGCCAATACCGGGGCGCATAAAATCAATAACGCGCTGGGGCAGGTATTGCTTGCCAAAAAAATTGGCAAAAAACAGGTCATTGCCGAGACAGGAGCCGGACAGCACGGTGTGGCCACCGCCGCCGCCTGTGCGCGGCTGGGACTGCGTTGCGAGATTTTTATGGGCGCAATCGACGCGGCTCGCCAACAGCCTAATGTTTTTTTGATGAAGCAGTACGGGGCAAAAATCCATATCGTCGAGGACGGCACGCGCATCCTCAAGGACGCGGTAAACGCCTGTCTTAAAAACTGGACGGCACGGGCGGCTGACACGCATTATCTTATCGGCTCGGCTTTGGGACCCTATCCCTATCCCGACATGGTAAGATTTTTCCAGAGCAGCATTGGCCGTGAAATAAAAAAACAATTATGGCAAAAAGAAAAAAAATTGCCGGATGTTTTAATCGCCTGCTGCGGCGGCGGCTCCAACTCCATCGGCATGTTTGCCCCGTTTTTGCGCAATAAAAAAGTCCGCCTCATCGCGGTCGAGGCAGGTGGGCGCGGTCGGAAAGCCGGACAACATGCCGCGCGCATCTGTTCCCGTAGCCCGCTGGGGATTGTCGAGGGCTACAAATCGCGCTTCATACAGACGGATGACGGGCAGGTCTTGCCCACGCACTCCGTCTCGGCGGGATTGGACTACGCCGGGATTGGTCCAGAATTGGCGGCCTTGGCAGAAGCCCGGCGCATCGAGTTTTTGACCGCCAGCGATAAAGAAGTCCTGCAGGCCTATCAATATCTGGCGCGGACAGAGGGACTTTTGTTTGCCTTGGAATCCGCCCATGCCGCCGCCGCCGCACTGAAAATAATCCCGCGTCTGGGCCAAGACCAAATCGCCGTGATTAATATGTCCGGGCGCGGCGACAAAGATATTTTCATCACGGCGGCGGAGTTATCGAAAAAAGAATGGGGCGAGTTTTTAAAGCAAGAGGTCGAGCGTTTATGCGGTTAATGGTGCATCTCATCGCGGGCTTCCCGTCGCTCCAAGGTTTCACGGAGGCGGCGCGGGCTTTGCGGGCTGGCGGCGCGGAAATACTGGAAATCCAGATTCCTTTTTCCGACCCGACCGCCGACGGGCCAGACATCACGCGGGCCAGCGAGGCCGCACTGCGCGGCGGCTTCAAGGTACGGGATATTTTTAAATACCTCCGCGCCGCACGGCAAGCCGGGTTTCGCAGAATCTTGGTGATGACTTACGCCAATATTCCGTACCGTTATGGCATAAAAAAATACGTCAGCGATTTGCAAAAAGCCGGGGTAGAGGGGCTAATCGTGCCGGACCTGCCGCTGGAAGACGAGGAGAGTTTTTACCAGCTGGCGCGGCAGAAGCATATCGCGCCAGTGCCGGTCGGTGTAGTCGGCATGCCCGCCCGCAGATTAAAACTGCTGGAGCCGTATCACAAACTCTATATCTCCCTGCGCGGCGGCACGACCGGCACGGCAACCAGAATCTCCGCGGAAACCCAAAAATTCCTGAGCCAGTTGTCCGTCCGGCATGAGGTCTACGGCGGCTTCGGCATCACCAGCGCACGGCAAGTCAAGGCGCTCGCGCCGTTTGTTCACGCCGTGGTCGTCGGCTCCTACTTCACGCGGACATTGCAAGAAGCCGGGCGGGCCAACGCCCCAATTTACCAAAGCGTCGCGGGGGCTTTGCGGAAATTACTTTAAAGTTCGCGGTATATATTCAGATACCCCTGCAACATTTTCTCAACCGTGTAGTTTTTCGTAAACCGCGCTAAGGAATTGGCGGAGAACCTTTGGCCAACAGCCTCGTTTTCCAGAATATACTTTATTTTCTCCGCGAACAAACCAGCATTGTTTTCCACCAGATAACCGTTTTCCCCGTCCGCCACCAGCTCGCCCAGACCACCCACCCTAGAGGCCACCACCGGCTGGCCATAACTCAACGCTTCCAGCACGACCATGGGCAAACCCTCATAATCGCTGGGCAACATGAAAACGCCCGCCAGCATATTGAAACGCGCCGCCTCAGGAATACTCCCCAAGCAAAAAACATTTTCGGGTAAATTTTGCTCCGCCGCCTGACCGCCCAGCCAAAGAAAAGCATAGGCGGGCAGCAACCGGGCGGTCGCCAAAAAAATATCAAACCGCTTGGGCTTGGCGTTCCGCGCTATGCACAGCACTGCCTTGGCATAGTTTTTCGCGAAAGCCGGTCTAGCCACTCCATTATAAACACAATGCACCTGGCGCGTGATTCTTTCCGCCAGTAAATTTTTCTGGTCATACTGGCTGACCGCGACTATCGCGGCGCAACGGTTTTGCAAAAATCTTTCCAAGGGTAAATATTGCCTGTAAGCCACGCGGATAGAGTCGAAACCATGCACCGTATATACGATTTTATTTTTGGCAAACGCCAGCCTGCCCAAGATACCCGCCTTAGAAGAGTGCAGGTGAACCACGTCGGGGCGGTACTGCCAAGATAGTTTTAAGAAAACGAGCATTGTCCAGAAATCCGCCAGCGGGGAAATTTTCCGTCGGAGAGAATTTATTTTTAGCCGCCGGACGGCAGGACTGAGCAGCTGGAACATTTTGCCGTCGCCCTCTCCCGCGGCGACGATGACTTCATGCTCCGAAACGAGGGCATTGGCGAGATTGGCAACCACCGACTGGGCACCGCCCAATTCCGACAAAGTAATTATCTGCAAGATTCTCATGCCACCTCATTCTAACTGGCAAGCGTTCGCCGCATCAACACCGCATCCTCGACAGGATTGTGGTAGTAGGCTTGGCGCCAGCCGACCCGCGCAAAGCCCAATTTGGCATACAGGCTTAGGGCAGGCTGATTGGCGGCGCGGACTTCGAGATAGGCATTGGCTAAGTTTTTGTTTTCCGCCAATAATTCCCGCAAAGCATTTTTCGCCAGACCCTGCCGCCGATATTCCGGCCGCACATAGACATCCAGTATCTGCAACTCGTCCGCGGCAGTGATGTATTCGACAAAACCAATTTCTTGGCCATGCTTTACGATGTTTTTACGCATAAATTAATTTTACCGCATAAAGCCTGATTTTTGCTTGCCGAAAAAATATTAAATATTCGGGTATACAGTTACTTGTCGATTTTTCATCGCACCGATATAATTAAGTGCTTATTTAATAATTAAGGAGTAAAAAATGCCAGTACCAAAAAAGCGCCGTCCTCATGCTAGGACGCGCACCAATCACGCATATAATTTCAAGGCCGAGGGTAAGGCGACCGGAATTTGTAAAAATTGCGGAACCGCCGTCCTGCCGCACACAATCTGCCCGGCCTGCGGATTTTATAAAGGTCGCAAAGTCAAAGTAACCAAGATTGAAAAACGCAACGCGCGCCAAGCCCGCAAGGCCGAGGACAAAAAATAACAATGCGCATAGTGCTGGACGCGATGGGCGGTGATTATGCCCCTGCCGAGATAGTCAAAGGCGCGGTGGACGCGGCCAAGGATGAAACCTTGACGGTCATTCTCGTCGGCGACCAAGCCAAGGTCGGTTTAGAATTAAAAAAATATCCCAAGAAAAGCAATATCGAGACGGTACATGCCAGTGAGGACATTGCCATGTCGGAGCATCCCGTCGAGGCAGTACGCCAAAAAAAGGACGCTTCCATCAACGTCTGCATGCGCCTGCTCAAAGAAGGCAAGGTGGACGCGGTGGTCTCCGCCGGCAATACGGGCGCGGTCATGGCGGCGGCCTTATTCGGCCTCGGGCGCATCAAAGGCATTGAGCGTCCGGCGATTGCCAGTCTTTTCCCGGCAGTCAAAGGGCATACGGCTTTGCTGGACATCGGTGCCAACGCGGACTGCCGTCCCAATCATCTGGTGCAGTTTGCCTACATGGGCAAGGCGTATATCGAAAAAGTCATCGGCGTGGAGAATCCGCGCATCGGACTGCTCAATATCGGCGAGGAAGATGAAAAAGGCAGTGAACTGACCGTGGCCTCTAATAAACTGCTCCGCCTCGAACGTGCCAACGGCCTGAACTTTATCGGCAATATCGAGGGCAAGGATATTTTGGAGAACAATGCCGATGTGGTGGTCTGCGACGGTTTTGTCGGTAATGTCGTCCTCAAATTTGCCGAAGGATTGATTTTTTCACTGAGCAGACTGATTAAGCAAGGCCTGTCTCCGCTGGCCTGGCTCGGCTTGCTGCTCATGCTCGGCTCGTTATTCAAAATCAAGAGCAAAGTCGATTACAAAAAATACGGCGGGGCCCCGCTCCTCGGTGTGAACGGCGTGGTCATCATCACGCACGGACGCGCCAAGTCCGAGACCATCAAAAATTCTATCACCGCAGCCGCCAAGGCCGTCCGACAAAACTTAATCGACGCTATTCGCCAAATCAAACCCTTGGAGAACCCTGTTGGCTAAATTATTTTACGCGGGCATCTCCGGTCTAGGCTCCGCTGTCCCCGACAAAATAATGACCAATGCCGACTGGGCAAAGCTGGTCGACACCTCTGATGAATGGATACGCACCCGCACGGGCATTGAGGAACGGCGGATTTGCGCTGAGGACACCGCCGCATCCGACCTGGCTTTCCTCGCGGCGCAAAGGGCTTTGCAGTCTGCCCAAGCCGCCCCGGAGGAGATAGACCTGATTGTCGTGGCGACCAGCACGCCGGATTATCCTATTTTTCCGCCAGTGGCGGCTCTCCTGCAGGACAGGCTCGGCTGCGGCAAGGCCGGCGGTTTCGACCTTTCGGCGGCCTGTTCGGGTTTTGGCTATGGTTTTTATACCGCCGCGCAATTTATCGAAAGCGGGGAGTTGCAAAAAGTCCTGCTCGTCTGCGTGGACACCCTGAGCAAAAACGTCGACCGCACCGACCGCAGTGTCTGCGTCCTCTTCGGCGACGGCGCGGGGGCGCTCGTGCTGGAACGTACCGAGGTCGGCTACGGGCATTTGGCTTCGATTGTCGGACTGCGCGGTTCGGGTGCGCCCGACCTCATCGTCAAACTTGGCGGCTCCAAAACACCCTTGACCAAAGAAAATATCGGCAACCAAGACCAGTATATTTCTATGAACGGCAAGGGCGTGTTTAAATTTGCGGTCAATATCATGGGCGAGGCCACCGAGCAGGCGATTCGGAAAGCGGGTTTGACAAATAAGGACATTGATTTTTTCGTGCCGCACCAGGCCAATATCCGCATCATCGACGCGGCCATGAGGCATCTCGACCTGGCACCGGAGAAAGTCATCGTCAACATTCAAAAATACGGCAATACCTCTAGCGCATCCATACCGCTGGCCCTCGACGAGGCCTACCGCGACGGCAGGCTGAAAAAAGGCTCGCTAATCGCGACCTGCGGTTTCGGCGCAGGTTTGAGCTGGACGGCAAACGTGCTGCGGTGGGGCAAATGATTTAAAAACACCAAGGGTCAGTTCACTCTCATTATATAAATTACCGTATAGTAACTCGGCACGGTGGCGACAGTGAACACTGTGCCAGAACCTGTAGCGGCTGTCGAGCCACCCACTGTCCCGCCGGAAACCGTCCCTGTTACGGAATGGGTGTGTGCGCCCGCGGAAGAGGCCTTGCTGGTGGATGTGAAATCGTGTATATGCGCACCATCGGAAGCGGCTGTGCCTGAAGTCGAATGCTCATGTGCGCCATCATGGTCTATTGTAATACCTGTCGTACTATAATAAGTATTTGTTTTATATGAAGCATCTTTAAGGAGTCCGCCGCTTTCATACACAGTTTCAGGATTTCCGCCCGTACTATCCATATGCCCCAATTCGTGCCTGTGTCCACTCCCACTGTTAGGCTCGATAATTCCGTGGCTATGACCCCCCGCTAATATTGTAGAACCAGTTGTTGAATGTTCATGGTTTCCTGCGAGAGCGGCTCCGCCGGATAGGTCATGCTCATGCGCACCGTCAGAGGCCGCGACACCATCCGTAAAGGACAGACCTGATATGGACAGTCCGGTCGCTCCGTGATTGTGCGCGGGTAAATTTGCTGTCTGTAAGGTTATGCTCCGGCTGTCCGCGCCGCCAGTCCCGCCGCGCGCCATGTTTTCACCGCTTCTGCCGCCCATGATGAACTTGTCCCGCAAATCTGGCGTGCCGTTCTTGCCGTTGCACTGGTACCAGCCTTTCAACGTGCTGTCATCCGTCCAGCCCGTGCCGTCATAAATCAGTATCGTGCCGATAGGGAGCGCGGACTGAAGGGTGGCGACGGCTTGCGTCCCGGGTTGCCCGCCCGCCGTGGCCGGGGCTGTCAGTAAGTTTGCTGGGTCTGTCGCGGTTATCTTGTCCTGCTTGGCGGACAATTTCGTGTTGACATCGTTCTTCGTGTAATATTGCGTGTCGTGGGTGTGGCTATCGCTCAGTACCTGCCACGTCTTGTCGCCGCGCCAGTATTTGGCGTTCGTCCCCATCGCGATGGTGGCTTCCTTGCCGCTCAGCGCGGTGTAAATGCCGCCGGACGTTACGGGGTTCCCGCTGTCCGCCGTGGGCGTGCTGTCGAAGGTCAATGTGTCCTGTTTCCTGTCGAGGTTCGCCCCCACCAGCGTGGACGACGGGTAGTAGTCATTGAGAGAATCGCCGTTCAAGGTGTTGTCGGCGTGGTCGCTGGTCTTGCTGGTGTCGTATATCTGTTTGTTTTCCACCTTCTCCTTGGTGTGCAGGGCGTTCCGCATCCCTTCCGCCGAGATTTTCTTCTCGGAGTATATGTCGTATGCTACGTTCTCTCCATTTTCGTTTACATATATCCCATTGATGAAGTCCGTGTCTTCCGTGCTGTTCGTGCCATCTACGTATTTCGTGTATTTATTTGCGTTCGCCATAATAATCCCCCCATATATTTTACTGATTCATAGTATATCACATTTTTATAGTAAGTCAACATATATTGGATAACAATAAAAGCGTGGGACATAATCCATTAAACTAAATTATCGGTTGGAAAGGATTGATTTTTTATGAAAGATATTGAGAAAAAATTAAAGTCTCTAATCTCTGCAAAACTACAACAAATCAGGCACGGTAGCGGCGAAACTCTGGAAAAAATGGCTGAGACACTTTCCTTGGATTATAGTGTTTTTTATCATCTCTATAAGGGTTCCTATTTGCCGCGTTTAACCACTTTGTGGCAAATATCCAAAATCTATAATATCCCCATCGAGGATTGGTTTAAGGAATTGAACTTTGAGAAAAAAGTCAAAGCAGACAAGAACAGTTTAGAGTTTTCCCTGCTGCATAATTTTCGCAAACTCGATGTCAAAACTAAATCCGTTTTTGCAAAAATCTTGCAAAGGTATACCGCCAAAGAACGCCAGCATCGTTAGCCTGTTTCTTGCCTAAAATATCTTGACTAGACCCAGTTTTGCCTTAAAGATATAAAATCGGTTAGAATCTGACCTGAAAAAATCGCACCAAGGGAGTTGGAATGAAATCAGCATTTGTCTTCCCCGGACAGGGGTCGCAGTCGCCCGGCATGGGCAAGGACTTATATGACCATAATCCCACGGCCAGAGAGGTTTTTCAGGCCGCCAATCAGACCCTTGGTTTCAGCCTGACCGATTTGATATTTGCCGGCACGGCGGAGGATTTACAGAAGACCAGCAACGCCCAGCCAGCCATTTTGACCGTATCCGTCGCCCTGCTCAAAGCCAAAAACACCATCCCTGCCGTGGTGGCCGGACATTCTCTTGGCGAGTATTCCGCGCTGGTCTGCGCGGGCGCGCTGGATTTTCGCGAGGCGGTCAGCCTAGTGCGTTTTCGCGGCGAATGCATGGAACGCGCCGCGCCGGGCGGCATGGCGGCGGCGCTGGGGCTGGACGACCAGATTATCGAGCAAATCTTGGCTAAACACCCGGGGGTCGAGATTGCCAACTACAATTGTCCAGGACAGACAGTCATCTCCGGCACCAATGCTGAATTGCCGCTAGCCTGTGCCGACCTGACCGCCGCCGGAGCCAAGCGGGTCGTGCCGCTGGCGGTCAGCGGGCCTTTTCATTCCAGCCTGATGCGGGAGGCCGCCGAGGAATACCGACAACGCCTGAAGACTGCGGACATCCATGACCCCCAAATCCCTGTCATCGCCAATGTTACCGCCGATTACGCACGGGAGGCCGCCGTTATCAGAGATTTATTGTACCGTCAAGTGTTCTCCTCTGTACGCTGGACGCAATCTGTGCGTAAAATATTGGCATCCGGCGTGG